>JAZKEA010000337.1:0-9259 GCA_040387315.1 Armatimonadota bacterium
GGGCGCGGGCAGGCCAAAGTGAAAACTCACGACCGGGGGTCGGAACTCTTCCAATATTTCGGCGGATTCAACGCTAAAGGGAGCCCGCCCCGGCCCCGCGGGAATTGTATCCGCGTCGATGCCGAACTCCCGGTAGTAGGGGAGCATCATGTCACGCCACGCCGCCTCGCGTTCCGGGTTCGGGACGGGCGGGACATGACAGAAAAAGTTGACATTGTACGGTCTGTCGGTTTGCGCCCGCACCGTGGCGAGCTCGGCCCGAAGCGCGTCCGGCGTGAGCATCGCGGCGGGCAGCGATCCCAGGCCACCGGCATTGCAGACCGCGATAGTCAGGGCGCTACCGTGCGCCCCCGCCATTGGGGCTTGGATAATCGGAAGGTCGACACCAAAAAACTGCTGCATCGTTGACATTATCACTTCCTCAGATAGGCGTAATTTTTACGGTTCAGTCGGCAGAAAAAAGACCAGGCATACAACCGTCGCATAAATTAGTTCAGACAGGCAGAACAATGCGAGCAATGCTTTTGCTAATACCGGCCGCCTTTTCCACAGCAGCGGAACGAGAATTGCCTGCGGGGCCAGACCAATCCCGAGGAGAGCGACAAATCCCGGCAGCATCGGAATCGCGATCCCAAACGCCACGAGGGTTGCGACTCGTCCTGCCGGGACTAAGTCGTAACAATTTGAATACGCAAACTGCCACGCTGCGCAAAACCATCCGGCACTCAGCAGGATAGCCGCGAAGACCCGTGGCACGGGATGCCGCCGCGGCAACCCGGGTAAGCGCGAACCATTCATTTTCGTCACACTCTATTCCCAGGGCAGATTCGCCGCAAAAATGTGTAGCAGAATAGCCGGAATCTATGGCAAAAGATCATCGGGCGCACAGAAAGTGCGTTTACCGTCTTTGGCAAGGAATCCTGCATTGTCCAGTCTCCGCAAGCGCACCAAACGAGCGAAATCGGGTTTCACACTAATCGAGGTCATGGTTGTCGTCGTCATCATGGGTATTCTCCTGAATATCGCCCTGCCGAACATGGTTCGTGCTCGTGAGCAGACACGGGTGAAATCCTGTATCAAAAACCTCAAGCAAATCGATGCGGCCAAACAGCAATGGGCGATCGACAACAAAAAGACGGGAACCGATACACCCGCCTCCACGGACCTGTTCGGCACGAACTTATATATCCGAGGAACGCAGCCCAAGTGTCCCGGCGGTTACACGTATACGATCAATAATCTCAGCACGGAGCCGTCCTGCGCCCTCGGAAAGCTGTTCCCGCCGTACTATCACACTTTTACGGGGCAGTGATCGGACGGAAGACGCCTTACCGGATGGTTACCCAGTGGCCCGCCGCGGCATTGGGGAAGCGAAGAAGCAGGGTTCTGCTCGCCGCATCCCAGGTGACCGCTTCGGCGGGCAGAGGCACGTCATCAACAGCGACCTGTGACGGCGAGGCATCGAGACGCAGGCGGACCGCCGCCTGCGTTTTGTCAGGCCCCTCGGCGTAGAACCGGAAGGAACCGTCCCGGCTCCGCTTCGCGTCGAGGGTTTTGCAGGCCGCTGCGAGTATCGACGGCGCTTTGGCGTCGCCTCGATTCAGGTCCAGGAGAAGGCGGCGGCTTCCCGGCGTCAGATCGACGGTTCGCAGGACGGGAAGTCGGGCATCGAAGAGATCGATAAACTGCCCGTCCAGCCGGTGGGCAGGACCCGGCAGGGATTCGTCCAGACCCGCCGCGACCACATACGGCCCGCGGCGCAGGACCAGATGGTTTGTCTCCTTAAAGGGGAGGCGGACGCTCACGCAGGCTTGTTTCACCAACTGCCGAATCCGGTCACCACCCTCGGCTTTGTACGTGAGAGCGGCGGGACTGGAAGCCTCGTAGACCAGGGTGCCTTTTCCGACTTTATGCGAGCCGGGTGCGGTTGTCGCGGGCAGTCCAAGCTGGGCGAAGAGTGCTGCCTGGGGCGATGCAAAGGTATTTGCGCCTTTGTTCCACCACGAAGGAACCGTGTTGTACGGGTCCTTGCCGTCATCGACAAACACCAGTGCCCCTCCCGCTTTGACCCAGGCCGCAACCGCCGCGCTGTCCTCGCGCGTCATTGGTTTCATCCCCTCAAAGGTCATCAGGAGCACCTTATAGGGTTTGAGGGCGTTCGGGATCGCGGCGTTTTCCAGCTGTACGGGCTCTACCGGCAGGCCGCGCTTCACCAAGGGCATCGCCAGACCGTAAAACGATCCCAGGTGGCGATCAGAGGGCGTGGGGCCGAAGCGCTGGAACATCATGCTGTCGGAGACGACCACGCCGACACCGCGCGTGCCGCTCTCCCAGGAGATGTTCGGCTGCTTCATGTCATTCAGGGCGTTGATGACGGTCAAAAGCTCCGTTCCGTAGTCAGTAGGAAGGGGCTCTTTTTCCACGGCCTCGCCCGGCTTGCGCTCTGTCACGTCCTTGGTCGGATAGCTGCCATGAAAGATGCGCTCGGGCCACGGCATCACCTCGAAGCGCCAGACCTGCGGCCAGAGCAGGGAGGCCGTCAGGGTGGACTCCCAGTTCGTCCGGTAATCGCGCCACGAGTGGTCCGGATTGTCCTCGATGGGGTCGTTCAGAAACCAGACCGTGCCGCCGCTCGCCCGAACCACATTCATCATCGCGCCGTATTCAAGAAACGCGGTCTCGAATGTTCGGCTTTTTTCGCGTCCCTCATAAACATTGGGAGTCCGGGCGGTCCCGGTCCAGGTCTGCGCGATAAAGCCGTCCGCTCCGACTTTGAGCAGGCTGGACTCCGGGCTGACGATTCCCCAGTGGGCGTAGTTAATTAAACTGTGCGTAGGAACATAGCACTTCACCTGCGTGCCGTGCTCCTTGTTGTACTGCTTGACGAAGTCGAAAATCTGGGTCAGCGCCCGGCGATACAGGTAATACTTGAGCTCGGACGCCTTATACTGCGCCTCGACGGAGCTATCCGGGGCGACCCAATCGGTCTTGTAGTACGCCTTCCATTCCCGCTTGAAGCCCGCGCTCCAGCCCGCCCGCACCCAGAATTCCGGCTCCTCCAGGTGGATTGCCTCGGCCCCGGCATCCAGCGCCCACTTGACGCCGAGCGACAGAAATCGACCGAAGCTCTCGCCCGGAGACATATAGTAGACATCGCCGCCGTGCGAGATGACATTGCCGTTCCGGTCGGTCTGTGCCTCGTCCACATGATTGATCCCGTCGAAGCGCCCGTAGAGGTAGTCCTGGTATTCGCCCCACGAGACCCCGGTCATCACATGGACTCGGTAACCCTGGGCCTTCCACTGGTGAATCCTGTCGGCGATATCGGGGCCGACGCCGTAGCACATGACGACATCGGAGCGGATCTGCAGGCCCGAATCCCATTTCGCGCCGGTCTGAAAACTGGTCCGCTCCTCCTTCTGCTTTGGATCCGGAGGACGGTTCGTAACTGCCGACGCCGTCGTTGGCTTCGGTTGGGACATAGGTTCCTGCGCTTTCGTGGGCACGGCGGAGAGAATGGACAGGGTGATAAGGGTTAGAGGCAGCAGCGCCCCGAGCGCCGTAATGCGGCGAACAACGACCGTGTTTCTTGACTGCATATGCTTTAGGAGTTCACCGGCGTGTAGTATCACCCCTCCCCCCGCTGACACGTCGGGGGAGGGATGCCTAACGGGAGTGGCGGTCCGGCGGTTCCTTTCCCGCCTGCAGATGAGAAAAAACGAGGTCAGGATCGCTCTGGAGCCAGTACCGGAAGAAGAGAGACGGTTTTCGGTCTGTGGGGAAGAGAACTGATAAGGGGGTCGCCGACGGAATGAGCAGACGGGGAGCGTTCCACTGCTGGGCGGCAACACCGATCACGCTTTTGGGCAGACCCGGAACCTCAATAAGCCAGGTCGCTTTGCCGCCGGAGATGGAAGCAAGGTAATGACGCTGTGCCACCAAAGCAAGCAGGTCTGCGATAGTTGCCGATGGCGAAATTCGCAAATCGGTTTGATGCGGTTCTGTATCATCACCGGCGCAGACACTGTCACGGTCGATCAGCACCATATTTGTATCATCCAGGGACATGATTGTGATGCTCCTTAAAGTAAGAACCGAAACAGAAGGCTGTCGCGCTCGACGGACTGGTACTGCCGACCGATGCCGTCCCTGCGAGCGAGGAAGGGAGTGAGGATTGCGGGGTCCGCGAGTTTCGCGGGGGAGTCGGGGGAGCTGCCGACCTGCGTGTCGATATCGTTTTTGCCGTCTTCCGCGATGATTTTGTACCAGTTCACTAGGATCGGTTCCTTTGTCGGTTCTTATTTCGCGGACCGGACCACACATTTCCTCCGCAGGTTTGATTCCGAATGTTAACTGCCTGCAGAGCGCTTCGCGAACTCTCGTCCCGGTTTCCGGCAGACGGGATTATCCGGCAGTGAAACACGCAAAATCCCCGTTTCGGCAAACAGGGCCACTGCTTAAGATTAGGCATGGTTCCGCTATGCCTTGACCGCTGCCCGGAGTGCGGAAATTGGAACATTGATGACCCGCCGCGCTGCTTGATGTGCGATGAACCGCTTCGTCTGCCGTATCCGAGCGTCCTGCTGACCCCGGCACGGATAGGAGCGATCCTTTGCCTCCTCACCACTCTGCTATTCCTTTTAGACGGGATCGCTTAAATACGCTTCAAGTTCCGCTGCCCGGTGTGCGGCGGTGTGGGCCGCGAGGACCTTCCGGCGGGCGCGTTCGCCGATAGCCTGACACTCGCCATCAGGGATATTCTTCAGTATCTCGACCGTCTCGTCGGCGGAACGAGACAGAAGGATCTCCTGCCCCTCGGCGAACAGCTCTGTCAGACCCGGCCAGACGTCCGAGATAACGGGAGTCCCGCAGGCCATCGCCTCGAAAAGGCGAACCGAGGGCGACCAGCCCGCGCGGACCATGTCGGCACGGGTGATGTTCAGCGTCCAGCGCTGCCGGTTATAAAAAGCCCGGTGGTCCGCGGGAGGAAGATGCTCGATTCGGGAGACATTCGCGGGCCATGGGATATCCTCGGGATATTGCGGCCCAGCGACAACGAACCGACTGTCGGGCAGGCGGCGGGCGGCTTCGAGCATCAAGGCATCCAGCGGCGGCTGACGGTCCACGCTGTAGGTGCCCATATATCCCAGATCGTAACTATTATCACCGTCGGGAACTGTTTCGGGATAGTACAGAGCCGGGTCAACGGCGCAGTAGAGCGGACGGGCGCGGGGCGACTTCCAGTCGCGTTCCAGGACGGAGAGCGTCGGCCCGCCGGTAAACGACAGATAAATATCGTAGCGGGGAATGAGATGTGGGGAAAGGTACTCGTAATCCCCGCGCTGGAGCTTCGCGAGGGTGACCGGGGTGTCGATGTCATAGAAGCCCGTCATACCCTGCGCGGTGAGCGTGACCCAGTCGCCAACGCCAACACCCTCCGGCACATACGACCCCACCAGGACGAAATCCGCGTTCGTCACGTCGTCCCCAAATCGGGTTTGCAGGTCGTGAAGGTCCGTGTAAAGCTCGGTGCGTCCGTACGGCGGATGCGGAAGATCCCGGTTTTCGCGGTACCACGGCACATCTCGCTCCAGGAACAGAACATCGTGCCCGCGTGCGACCATTTCGCGCATCAGGCCCCGGTAGGTTGTCGCGTGTCCGTTGCCCCACGACGACGTGATCGTCAGACCGATAAAGACAATCTTCATACGAGGTCCAGCGCCTCCTCGAACTGCCGCACCCGATGCCCATAGGTGTGTTCGGCAAGAACGCGCCGAAGGGCAGCCTGACCTATAGCTTTCGCCCTGTCGGGCGTCAGTGACTGTAATAAGCCCGCGACGGCAGCGCCTCTTTCCGCGACCAGAATCTCCTCGCCCGGCTCAAAGAAAGTGGATATCCCTTCCCAGGCATCCGTGATCAGGCACGCGCCCGCACCCGCGGCCTCGAAGACACGGGTCGCGGGCGAAAAGCCATATCGTGCCATCGACTCCCGGCTGATGTTCAGGACCGCAAGCGGCGACCCGTTGAAGGCGTTATGATCCGGCGTGTAAACATGTCCTAAATAGCGAACGTTCGGGGGCATTGGTTTCCCGTCCCAGCCGCTCCCGCCGAGAATGAACGTCCGGTCCGGAGACACCTCCGCCGCCGAGAGAAAAAACTCCTCGACACGGGCCTCGCGGTCCGGCAGACGGTTCCCCAGGAAACCGAGGTCGGCGACAAATCGCTCCTCCGGCGGGACCGGATAATGGGTCGTGGTGTCCAGAGCGTTGTAAATCGGCACGCAGCGCTTCGCTCCGAGCGTCGTATAGGCGTCAATGACCGGGTCGCCGCCGCCATAGGTGAGAATCGCATCGTATTCGGAAACGAGCGGGCGGAAATGATCGTCTGGGTCGTTCTCCACACGGTCCAGGGTCGCCGGGGCGTCCACATCCCAGAACAGGATTCTCTGACCGGGACGGCGGGCGGCCAGTATCTCCCGCTCCAGCAGGGTGTCGAAGACGCCGACGCCGCTTGCCTTGATCAGTATGTCCGCCGATGCTGCGGCATCCCGAAGGCAGGCACGGGCGGCCTCCTCGGTCGCGGGATAGACCACGACCCGCGCATAATCGGGGTCGGAGGGCATATCCCGATGCTGCTGCCGCTCGTAGGCATCCGGCTCATAGAACGTGGTCGAGTAGCCGCCGCGATCATGAATCGCGCGGAGAATGCCCCGGTAATAGGTCGCCGCGCCGTTCCAGTAGGCCGACACCAGGCTTGATCCGAAGAACGCTATTTTCACGAGTTTAGAGGCTCCCGGCGATTGCCAGCAGTTCATCGATCCGGTGGGCGCACGTATGCCGGGCGTTGATCGTCTCCCTGCCATGGTCGGCGAGGTTTTTCGCGAATGTTGAATCGGACAGAATCCGCTCCAGAGCGCGGGTCATCGCCTCGCCGTTCTCGACCATCAGGATGTCCTCGCAGGGGGTAAAGAGTTTTTCCGCATCGTCCCAGGGCGAGGAGACCAGTGGAATACCGCAGGCCAGCGCCTCGAACGGGCGAATGGTCGGAATACCGGGCAGGGAGCGGACATAAGGGCCGCGCGGCACATGCACCGTGACCCGGTGGCGCGCGAACACCTGCGGCACATCATAGTTCGGGAGCCAGCCGCCATACTGGATACCGGCATCTTCAAGGGCCCGAAGGGCATGGTCGGGATACCGGACCCCGTAGACGCGCGCGGTCAGTCCCAGTTTTTTGACGGGGCCTAGAAGGAACTCATGCAGCTCGGCGGTGCGCTCCTCGTCGCCCCAGTTGCCGATCCAGACGAGATCACCTTCTTTCTCGACACCTTCGATGGGGTGGAAGACGCGTGTGTCCGCGGCCTCGTGCCAGGTCCATGCCTGCTTCGCCCAGCCCTTCTCCAGGTACAGGTCGCGAATCACCTGCCCGAAGGCGAGGACGCCGTCATAGTGCGTAAGGTCGAACTTTGCCATAGATGCCGTGTCCGTGACGATGCGGTGATGCGTGTCGTGAAACAGCAGATGGTAGCGGGGGTTCGCGTGCCGATGCTCCCCCAACTGTTTTATCAGGACGGGATCATTCCACTCGTGGACGATCACCAGATCCGCGCCCGTAAGCGTGTCGTCGAGGTTGAGCGTGTCGGGGCTGTACCGGGTGCTGGTCAGAGTTGGGTAGGTCCGCTGGAAGTCGGCGAGCGCATCTTTACCCTGCTCCGCTAGCAGGTTCGCAAAGCTCCACGAATCCGCAGGCTCATAAACGCGAACGTCGTGGCCCCGTGACAGCAGTTCTGTAACAATGCCCCGGAGGAAGTGGGCGTTTCCATGGTTCCAGCAGGAAAGTAACGAGTGGGTGAATATAGTGATGTTCATGGGTGTAATCTTGGAATTAGGCCGCATTTGTTGCGGCGGCATAGGCCGCGAGATAACCTCCGGCCATATGTCGGGTCGTGTAGTGCAGCGCCCGCTCCCGCGCGGACAGCGACAGTCTTGTGCGTTCCGAAAGGTCGCCGGATAACCGGCAGAGTGCGTTTCGAAGCGCGGCGTCATCGTTCGGGTCAACATAACAGGCCGCTCGGTCGCCCCACACTTCCCGCAGGCTGGGAATATCGCCAATTACAAGAGCGCAGCCCGCAAGAGCCGCCTCCAGGATCGACAGCCCGAACGGCTCGTACTTTGCGGGAAGCGCGTAGATCGCCGCCCGCTGCAGCCATCGGGCAAGCGCGGGCGGCGGCAGCTGTCCCAGGCGTCGCGTCGTCGCGGCCCCGGAGGAATCGGGCGTTCCGCCATCTCCGGCGATCAGGACCTCCCAGGGCAGGCCGTGCGCGGCGTTTTCCAATGCCGCGATATTCTTGGCCTCATCCCAGACGCGTCCCGCCGCCAGAATAAGGGGCTCTTTTCTGTCCGGCGTGGCGCAGGGGAAAAGAGTGGGCTCGCGACCGTTGGGTAATACGAGCAGTTGTCGCGCGTTCGGGAACGGGCCGTAATGGCGGCTGAGGGCGGAAAGCATCGCCTGTGTCGGGGCAGCGATAAGGTGCGCCCCTCGCAGGCCGGAGCGTACCGCGTCGGCGTATCGGTTCCATTCGCGCGGGGCGGGTTCCCCCTTTACCGCCTCCCACCAGGAAAGAACGCAGGAGTGACCGACGGCAAAAACCGGTGCCCGAAACGGAAGCGCCCCGTGAACAAACCCGTTCAGGTGGACCAGATCTGGGCGCGTCTCCCGCTCCAACTGAAGAAGCCAGTCTCCCGCCGCGTCGAGATCGGCCCACGGGTCCGGCATCCATTCCAGCTTGAAGCCGCTCTCGTGAATGCGAACATTGGGCAGGGCGTTCGCCTCCGCCCACTGGGCAGGGGAGAGCGGCTCCCCCATAGTCGCGATCTCGAAGAAGATATCGTGATGCGCAAGGGCACCCGCGAGCTCGAGCGCGTAGGTCCAGACGCCGCCGACCGTGTCGGCGGTCATCAGGATACGGCGCGGCAACGGCGAAGCAGGCAGCGCGTTCATCGGTAGAGAACGAGCGCCTTCAGAAAGCCGTCGGGACGCTCCCCCGTCTGATTCAGCGCATCGCCGAGGTCTTCGAGCGGAAATCGGTGCGTGTATAAACGGTCGGGTGATAGGGTGCCGGACTCCACCGCCGCCACCGCCGCACGGATGCCTTCCCGGTACATTTGGGGGTCACGTTCATGGGCATTGATCACATCGAGGCCGCGCCAGTTCCATAGCTGGAGATTTACCTGGCGCATACCATCCTGATGGTAGCCCG
>JAZKEA010000337.1:9269-11945 GCA_040387315.1 Armatimonadota bacterium
CCGCGATAACCAGCCGTCCCCGTACGGCGCACAGCTCGGCGGAAAGGTCGAGGGGCCACTGCTTTCCCGTGCACTCGATCACAACGGGGCAGAACTCGCCGTCGGTAAGCTCTTTCACCTGCTCGATAATCCGGTAATGGTCGTCCATGGGAATGACGACATCCGCGCCCATCTGTCGCGCGATCTTCTGCGCGAACGGACGATGCGCCACCGCCAGGACCTTCGCTCCCGCGCTTCTGGCAAGCTGTATCAGCAGAGCGCCGAGAAATCCGATACCGACGACGGCGACCGTCTGCCCGGCCCGAATGTCGGCGCGTCGGAAGATATTCATGGCGCAGCCGAGCGGTTCGCCCGGAAACGGCTGGTCGGCAAGGGACGGCGGGAGGAGGATCACGTCGTCGGCATCCGCCACATCGAATTCGGCGTAGGCATGCTGGGAAAGTGCGGCAACGGAGTCACCAATCTTGAAACCGGTAACACCCTCCCCAAGAGCATCCACGACGCCCCATCCCTCATGGCCCAGGCCGCCGGGTTCCAGAGGATACGTAAACCACTCACGGCCCTCCCACGGGGGCAGGTTCGAGGCACAGACGCCGCTTCCGCTCAGGCGGATTCGCACCTGGCCCTCCTGAGGAATCGGCACGGGGACTGCCTCGACCGTCATTTGCCGGGGTTCGCGTACCCGTGCCGCCCGCATCGTTTCGCTTCCCATTCTCATACCGCAAGCCCCCGCGATGCGAGTTCTCGCTGCGCATCCTCGGCATGGTCAACCGCGTTCTGCCCCTCCAGCCACGCGCAAAGCTCGGTCAGCCCCTCCTCCAGAGTCACCTGAGGACGGTAACCCAGCACCTCACCCGCGCTACGAATATCCGCGAAACAGTGCCTGATATCACCGACCCGGTATTTTCCGGTGATCTCGGGGGCGATGTGGGTGCAGTTCAGAGCCCGCGCCATGTGGTCCGCAACCTCCAGAACGCTCATCGGGTGGCCCGACCCAACATTGAAGACGCCGCCCGGCGCATTCGGGGCCGTCAGTGCAAGACGGCAGGCATGGGCGATATCCCGAACACTGACAAAATCGCGCCGCTGGCAGCCGTCCTCGGTAATCAGCGGCGGTCGCCCGTTCAGGAACCGCGACGCGAAGATGGCAAGGACGCCGGTATACGGGTTGGACAGCGCCTGCCGGGTGCCATACGCATTGAAGAACCGGAGGGCGACCGTGGGGATGTTGTACGCCTTGCCCATCACCAGGCAGAGACGCTCCTGGTCATACTTGGAGAGAGCATAAACAGAGGCAAGGGCGGGAATCTTCTGCTCGTCGGTCGCGATGGGGATCAGGCGCTGGCCCTGCGCATCGTAGACCTCCCAGTCGCCGCGCTTCATCTGCGCCAGAGTCCGCTCGGCGGGAAGTCCTGGCTGTCCGTCCCCGGTCACGTAGCGACCCTCGCCGTAGACGCTCATACTGGATGCGACGATCAGGCGTTCCACGGGGTTCTGGCTCAGGGCCTCCAGCAGGACCGCGGTCCCGATGTTATTGACATCGGTATAACGCGCCGCCTGATACATGCTCTGCCCGACCCCGACGAGAGCGGCCAGGTGATAAACCGCGTCTACGCCTTTCAGTGCACGGCGCACCGTCTCCGGGTCGCGCACATCGCCCACCAGAAGCTCTGCCTCGGGATTTAAATAGTCCGGGCGCATTCCCGTCGCGCCATGAACCTGCGTGTCTAAATTGTCAAGAACCCGAACCGCATAGCCGTGTTCGAGCAGCACATCGGCAAGGTGCGAGCCGATAAAGCCCGCCCCCCCGGTGATCAATACTGTCTGCGCCATTCCGTAATCTCTTTCTCCCGCTTATCTCGGTGATGGGGGCTCGCCTCGGGGAGTTATTCTTCTTCAACTTCTACCTGCTTGCGCCTATAGATACCCCACTTTCAGCCTCTTAAACATCATCTACCGACTTTTTTTGACAGGAAATTGTCGCCTATGGGAGATAGCAAAGGAGCATAGAATCCGTGGAGAACACAATGTCTGACGGGTATATTGTTCGTGTGACAAGTAAATCATTTACGTTCCCGTGCTGCTGGGTACATACCGATAGCAAATGGACAGAGACGGTATTCCACGACGGTACACGGGTGACGGCAGTGCCGCAGGAGGGCGATGACTATCGCAGCCACGCCCAGGACCTCGGATACTCCGGGGAGTGCGCGGCTGAGCAGATGTCGCGGGAGCATGAGATCCTGCATACGTTCCTCGCGGATCGTCTGCGAAACGGCGGGGCGTCGCCAACACTGTGGGCCGTCGCGCACGGGCAGACCGGAGTAGTCGCTCCCGTCTGGGAACAGGAAGAGGAGGAGGGTTTTGTGCTCGCCTTTCAGCGCTTCCTCAACGGACAGGAAGCAGGTGACGAAATCCGCCGCCTCGAATCCCAGGGAATCTCCGCCGAAACGTTGAAACAGGACGCATTCGCGCTTCTGCGCGGTTCCGAATCGGTCCATCCGGCAAATAACGAATAAACGATCAAGAAGGCAGATTACCACGAATGGCAGGGCTTGCGCCTATCCGTGTCGCGCCGTCGGGCGCGTATTTTGAGACAACCGACAGCGAACCGTTTCTCTTTATTGGACCCAACGATTCCATAACCTGGCCCGGACTGGAAGGGCTGTACCGCCG
>JAZKEA010000337.1:11955-13666 GCA_040387315.1 Armatimonadota bacterium
GCCGAAAGGGGCTGGAGGCCGTCGAGAGCTATCTACGGGAAATGGCGGACAGCGGTGTGACGGTCCTTCGCCTGATGCTCGAATACGCCCATAGGGAGCACCGCTATTTCGAGTATCCGCAGCCGGGGCGCTTCAACCCCGCCATGGTCCGCCTCTGGGATGACCTCTTCGCTCTCTGCGAACAGGTGGGTATCCGGGTCCTCCTCGCGCCGTGGGACAACTTCTGGATGGCCCGACGCTGGAAGCGGCACCCCTATAACTGTGCGATGGGGGGACCGTGCGAGGGACCGCATTCGTTCTTTACCGACGAGGCGACGTTCCAGGCGACGGTGCGTCGGTTCCAATATGTTATTGAGCGCTGGGGCGGCAGCGGCGTCATCGCGGCCTGGGACCTGTTCAACGAGATTCATCCGCACTGGGGCGGGACGCCGCAGGAGCAAAGCGCGGTCATCACGAGGCTCTCGGAGGCCGTTCGGGAGGCGGAGACCGCGGCGTGGGGTTTTACCCGCCCGCAGACAGTCTCCGTGTTTGGACCCAAACCCGAACCCGGCTACGAGGAGATGATCTTCGCGCATCCGTCCCTGGATTTCGCCACGACCCATATCTACGAGGGGGCGATTGATTTCCCCACGGACCCGGTGACACCCGCTCTGACAATGGGGCGCTGGGTACGCTACGCCAGAGAACGCGCGGCAGCCCTTCTGCCGGGCCGTACTCGACCGTTCACGGATTCCGAGCACGGCCCGATACACCTGTTCAATGATCACCGAAAGTTTCAGACCGAGGCGAAAGACAACCGGTATGAGCACAACCTCATCTGGGCGCACGTCGCGTCCGGGGGCGCGGGAAGCGGGATGCGATGGCCCGCGCGTAATCCGCATATTTTGACTGCGGGAATGCGCACGAGTCTGCGAAGTTTGGCCGACTTCAGCCGCCGCGTCGATTGGCGTCACTTTTCCCCGCGTGCGGAACCGACAGACGGCGTCACCGGTCTTCGCCTCGACGGTGCCGCGGGTATCCATCTGTTCGGGTGTCGCGACGACCATCAGGCGATCGCCTACCTGCTGCGCTCTCACGATTCCGAGTCGTTCGCACGGAACGGTACGCTGACCCTGCCTCAAGTCACTCCCGGAAGTCTCTGGAGAGTGGAGCGGTGGGATACCGTCAATGGCGTCTCGGCGGGCTGTCAGGAGATTCGCGCCGATGCCGGGGGCAATCTCCAGATGCCGTTAAACTCGGTTTTCGCCCCGCGACAGCGGGATGTCGCGCTGGTGCTGCGCCGTCAAATGACTTGCTGAACGGGTCGTGGATGCCCGAATTCCACCGGGCATCCACGTTTCGCACGCGTCACGCCGCCGCGACCGAGAGTGTTTCCGCCCGCGCTCGTGCAGCGGCAACCGCCTGTTCCGTCGCCTCAGGCCCCATGGCGGTGCCCTCGATGGCGACCGTCTCGATGTCGGTCATGCCCAGGAAGCCGAGGCTCGTTCGCAGGTGCGGCTCCAGATGGTTCATCGGGGCCATTGGGCCCGATGAATAGACCCCGCCCATAGCGAGTACGAGTATTACCTTCTTCCCCTGTACCAGGCCCACGGGTCCGCCATCGCCATAGCGAAACGTCAGGCCAGCCCGCGTGACATGGTCGATCCACGTTTTCAGCGTTGACGGCATCCCGAAATTGAACATTCCCGCGGCGATAACCACCATATCCGCG
>JAZKEA010000338.1:0-39454 GCA_040387315.1 Armatimonadota bacterium
GGTGCCGATCAGAAAGAGCAACGCAACAGGAACGATGACGAGCAGCGTCGCGGTGGGCTTCACGCATGAGGTTGTTCTCGCTCTGGCCACGGAGACTAAGAGCTTTAGCAGCTCGAGAATCGCTGCGGTTCCAAGCCTGTGCAGCGCTGGAAAACGAAGGGGTTCTCACACCAGCGCTCAAGGCGCAGAAAAAAAACCCTGGCCACTCACGATGGGAGCGACAATGACAGCCCACAGCACCAGACTGTCCGAGGCCGGCGTGGTCGTCGGAGCGGCCGTAGTGTTCGAATTGGTGGAGTTTGACATGACACCCCCGTCGTCGCAACGTCAAATCGGTTTCTTGTTTACATCAGTGCCTGGCGCGCTTTGACTCGGGCTCACCCGCAGGCGGCGGAGGCGGCGGAGGAGGCGGCGGATGCTGCGGAGGCGGCGGCGGCGGAGCGGAAGAGGGCGGCGGTGGGGGCGGCGGCGGTCGCGACGACGGCGGCGGAGGCGGCGGAGGCGGATTGGGTCGCAAGTTGGTGGGAGGGGGCACTCCGTAGGCGGGCGGATGAGGCTGCTGCAGAGGAGCGGGGCCAGAAAAAGGACGAGCAGCGGGCGGCAATAACGCTGAGTAATCTGGCAAACCTGGCGACGCACCAGCGACACTTTGAGGCCGCGATTCGCTGGCATGAGGAGTGCCTGACGCTGTTACGTCGCCTGGGAGAGACACATGACCTGACTCTCGCGCTGAATAACTTTGCACATACGTTGTTTCTGGCAAATCAGGACGCGGATGTCCTCCGCGTCCTGGCGGAGGTTTTTCGCGTGAGCGGCACCATGGGGAGCCGGCGTGCACTGGTTCAGGGAATGAGTATTGCCGCGGCACTGGCAGCGCGAATTAGTGACGCGGGTCGCGCCGCACTCCTGCTGGGATTTCAGGATGCGCAGCGCGAGGAGGCGCAGATCCCCCTACCGGAAAGTGCCCGCGAAAGCGATCTCCAGTTACGGAGTGACCTTATCGAAACGCTGGGGACGAGGGGGTACAGCGAGGCGCTGACGGCGGGACGAGGACTGGAGACGGAGGAGGCGATTGCTCTGGCGGCGCACTACTCGCTGCCGGAGGTACGGACGGAGGGGTGACAAACGGATACGAAGGGATGACAGACGAAGAGGGAACTGTAAAAGAAACGGAAGACAAACTGGGGCCGGCAGGAGAACCGGCCCCAGACTGCCTACGGCACGGCGAGATAACCGATCTCGTTATCCTCATCGTCCCGAACCACGGCTCCGTCGATCCCGTCTCGATACCCGATCGGATCGGGCTGGGTTACCGAATAGACATGGTTTTCGGAGTAGGAACAGGCATCGGAACAGTCGATGACCGTGTCATCCGCGAACAGATACACGTGATACGCAGGTTCCTCGGTCGCACGCGCCTGCGGGATGCTGCGATTCAGAAACGGAGCCATCATCAGCAGGAGAACTGCTATTACGATGATGCCCGAACGCGGATGCCCACAGAATTTATGGGTTTGCATGGTGGTTTTCCCTTCCGCCCCGTCACGCCCGTTACGACGAACAGGGGCAATACGGGCGGCGCCTACCGGAATTCGGTACGATGCCGCAGGTTGTCGGTCCGGAAGGGAGCTGATACGATTCAGCCGGGCCTCCCGGGGTCTGGGGCCATCCACCTTGCATCTCTTGCCGGAGGAAGGGGTGGATGGCTGTCCTGAAAATGCCAGGGAGCCGAAGCGCTGGCGGCGTGCCTCCTTTCTGAATCGCGAAGAACGGGAAGACTTGATCCGTCCGGTGGTTTGCCCGGTGGCTGTTCAACCTTCCGTAAGAACAAGCGGTTTCATTGCCCATCCTGACAAAAAAAATCCGTCTATCGCACGAAAGACCATTCGTGCGATAGACGGATCGGGGCATGCATTAGATGGGGGATCGTGCGGGTAGGATGGTTTCTAGGCGCAGGGGCGTCGTCGGAACCGGGCGCGGTAACGGCTGACATACTGTTCGATGGCGGCTAGGCGCAGGACGGGTGGTCCTGTACGAAACCAGGCATGGACACTTGCCCATTCCGGTAGGGGCAGGCTTCCCCGAATTCGGGTCCATTTCTCGTCGGGAAAATCGAGGGGCGGGGCTTCGAGCAGCGCGAGAATCTGCTGGTAGGTATAGCCGGCGGTATCGGTCAGAAGGCAGAGGACTACGAACTTTCGGATACCGATATCGTCCGTTTTGCACAGGGCCTGGATGACCAGGGAAGCATCGGTCGATGCGATGGAATCGACTCCCCGGGGTTCCGGGGCACCAGTGATATCCAGGGACGTCCAACCCCGTTCCCGCGCGAGACGACGCAGGGGGTGGGCCGAGGCGGCGACGCAATAGCGGATCGTCGCCGTATTCCCCTGGTAGCGAAAATAGGTCGTCAGCAATACCTCACGCACGGTCGCCTGCATGTCATCGCGGGTCGCCGCATCCGCCGTTGCCCAGGTACCGGTAATATCCTGGAAGCGGCTGTCGCGCAGACAACATACCAGCGTATAATAGGCGACGCGATCCAGCTCCTTACCGTCCAATCGTTCGGAAACCGGCGAACCAGGCGTGCGGTCAGCCAGCAGCAGCAAGACCCGTTTCAGAAGCGCTTCCCAATTTTCGGGTTGAGCGTTTGTTTTCATGGCTGCCTCCGCGCCGCAGTCGCAATGACACGCAATGTGATGGGGCCACCAGCGCTTTCCATTTCCCACCAGTCGTCCAACGAGAGGAATACCTGCTCCCCGCCGTACGGATTCAGCTTGCTGTCAAAGGTGCGATGGCTGTTGCCGCTGGTAAACTCCAGTCGAAACGGTTCTGATCGTTCTGATGGCTGCCTCGCGTCGTACAGACGCCAGAAGAGTAATCCGTCCGTCTCCGCTAAGACTTCAAACTGATACTCAGCCACGATCAACGTCAGTCCCGCGCGGAGGTGCTGCGTCAGGAGGTCCGCTTCTTTCTGCGAGTCCCGGGTTTGTTGAGGCGTCCGATCTGCGCCGCGCGACGTCTGAAGGGGAAGGAACGAGACGGCCGGGTCTTTATCGAAGACGGCTCTGAACCCGGCGACAAAGGTTGTGACTAAGCGGTCGAGAGTTGATTCCAGGGTCTTCGGGAGGAGAGGAATCTCCAGCAGCAGGCGTTTTACCGGTACCGGGGCCTTTTCGGGCTGGGGTATTGTCTGCCGATAACCCAGGCGTTCGGAAAGGGCACGTTCGAAGGCGAGCCGAAACAGTGGGGAGTCTGTCAGCGAGCGCCGGACGACGCTGTTGGGCCGATCGCGCTCCGGAGTGGAAAAGCGCAGATCGCTGGCCTCCAGTTTCCAGGTCGGCTCGGTGATACGGCGAAGGTAATCCGGATGGACGTCTTCTGCAGCGCGTTCCGCCTCTCCGTGATCCGAACGAAGCGTTCTTTCCACGAATGGCAGGAGGTGTGAAGCGTCGATCCATTCATCGAAATACGCGATGACATCATCGCGCGGGGGGCTGTCGGTTTGGCGGCGGAAGAGCAGCACAGGACTCGGTAGTATGCCTGTCCGCACTGCCTGATCGTCCGCCCAGGGGGTGAAAGTTGCCTGTTCCTCCTCCGACACGATCAGCAGAGGCGGAGAACCCTCCGGTGTCAGAGGAAGTCCCACATCTGGGAGACCCCCAAGTTCCACGAGAGACACGTCGGGGGCGCTGCGTCTCAAAAGGGCTACTTCCTCGGGTGAGAGTTTCCAGGCGAAGACGTGTGTTTCCATAATTAACCATGCCTTTCTCAATTTTTTGTGTAATCCTCTTCTGAAATCGGCCCGTCCTGCGTGGCCTTACCCGTCCCAGCCATCCTTGCCGGTCTTATGCGTGATTTGTGTTTTCTATCGCCGGACAGCGGCGACGGACGGTAATGGTGGCGGGCAACCGGAGCAACCGGATGTTCTCGTTCATACGTCGTTCCTCAGGCAGCGAATCAACCTTTTTTAAGTATGCCTTGCGACGCGTGATTGGAACGTGACTCGGGTTCGATTCTTTGAGTACGAAACCTGGGCGCCATTGTGTCGATTTCGCTGCCACGGCCGATACACAAGTGGCAGCTTTCACGCGTCCATAATTGGGTGAACGCGTCTTTGGAGGTATTTTCGTTCCGTCTGTTAATTTCCGCGTTCGAAGGCACGGGACTGCGGACGCGGTTCAGACTGCTGGTGATGGCACTTGCCTTCGACCCGCTGTGCCGGGCACGGGAACAGCGCACGGGCAATTTTTTGTTTCACATTGGCTGCCTGATGCGGCAATGCACCGGCAAACCCGGCGGAAGCGGTGAAGCCAGCGGCAAAATCACGCCATCAAGAAAATCCTGCACCCGTTCTTTAATGAGTGCAGGATAAAGATTATCGAGGAGAATCTCCAGGTCGGGGATCTCCTCCTGGCGTTGACAGCGGTTGTCCGAGAATCTCCTCGGCCTGCGCCTTCGTCAGGGACGTCCACTTCGGGTCAATGGCTCCTTGGCATCGTGTCCAGGTTAGCATCACCAGGTCGAACGTTTCCTTGAATAGTGGCCTGCCGCCGACAAACGCCCGGTCCTCGTAGTGCTCGATGATCGTGATGCCGTTATCCGGCCGCTCCAGAAGCCGGTACATTTCAGTGGCGATGACCTCGATCCTGTTGGTGACCGAGGTGCCGGGATTACTCTCGCACTCCGTCGCGATGACCACGGGCGGCTTGCCTTCTCCCTCGTACACGCGGATGCGGCACAGCGAGGCGCAGCCGTGGTAGCCGTGGTAGCGGAGGATGCCCTCCATCGTCTTCTGCAATTTTCACGTCCCCTCTCAGTACTCTTCCGGCAGCAGAATAGTCGTTGCCGAGCGGTCCGCTTCCGTGATGATCCAGATCTCCTCGCCGGTTCGGAGCCGGTACGAGGACAGTATCCTCGTGCCCTCCTTCAGGGCCCGCTCGTTTCCCGTCCGGTCGTCGGGGCACAGGTCGCCCCAGTCGCCCGTGAGATGGCGCGACAGGAACCGGGCCGCGCTGTTGGCGGGATTCAGGACGAGGGCCGCGCCCGCGCCGGGCGTGACGCACAGCCGCCCCGGCGCGAACCGCCAGGGTGCCGACGCCACCGTTTTTCCTTCGCCGTCTCCCACTGTCTCCTCGGGTATCTCGCCCGGGGGAAGCCGGATCTGCTCCGCCTCCTCCCGCGTGAGTGCCCAGGCGGGCAGCGTTTCCCCCCCTTCCGTCACCGCGCGAAAGAGTCGGTGCCACCCATCTATAAGTATGGCCGTCGCCTCCTCGGGTTTCGGATGGAGAACGAACAGCAGCGGGCGGGACAGGTCGGTCGTGTGGGCGTACGCCTCGTCGATGTCGGGATACCGCGCGCGGATGTGCTCGGCGGTGATGCCGAAGTCCCGCGGGCAGAAATCGAGCACCTCGCCGCGCATCCGGGCGATCCGGATGCCCTCGGTCACGTCGTAACGGTATACCGCGCCGTCCACGTCCTGCATTTCGTAGACCTGTCCTAAAACAAACCTCGCTCCAGGTGCGACGCGGTTTTCGCCTCCCGCCTTTTCAGCGTTATTAGCACTGCAGACACTGCTATCCGATTTTGTACTCTCCGCACTGTCGGTCACCAGGTTTTTCTTGCCGCTCATGGGATGCGGCCTCCTTTCGGTCGTGGGAAATATCCCTATATCAACGAGCGCGAGGCGGGGCGGGAGACGCCGCGATCACGTGGGAGCGCCTGTCCCGTGCCGCCGCCTCGCGAGAGTAACAGTAACCCTGCAAGCCCGGAAACCCAACCAGCGTTGCGCAGCCGATGGGGAACAAGAAAAAGGCGAGGCCTGTAGGGCCTCGCCTCGAAATGAGCGAATTACTTTACGGGCGACAGTGGTGACAGTGGTGACAGTGGTGACACGGGTGACAGTGGTGACACGGGTGACACGGGTGACAGGATGCGCTGCCGCAGGGCAGAGTATCCTCCCCTCGAAGCGACCGTGTCGATCAGGGCACCCGCCCGGGTTTCGAGTTCGACGCGGTCCTCGATTCTCGCAAGCCGCTGGCTTGCCTGGGTCAGCGCGTTCACCAGGCCGTACAGCGTCTCCTGCTGGCCGGTCTCGCCGTGCAGGGAGAACTTCACCATGTCCGCCGTTTGCCGGGGAAGTTCCCACGCTTCCGCCACCAGATCTATGGCGTGGTCAGGGTCGGGAACCGGCGTTCGCGTCGCGAGCGCCATCTGCTCGATGAAACCCGCCGCGACGGTAACCGCTTCCCGGAGCGCCTCCCCGAGCATCTCCCGGAACCGGGGCTCAGAGATGTGGATGTGGCGCTGTTTGAGCAGGCTCCGGTTGTTCACGCGTCGGATCAGGCCGTTCGTGCAGACGACCCGGAACACGAGGGCGTCCACCGTCACCGCCCGCAGGCCCACCTCGCTGTTGGCGACGTGGATGCCGACGAGCAGGCGGTCGCCGGGAAGCACGTCGCGGGCGATGGTCGGATCGACGAGCCGCAGGTGGAAGCTTTCGCCGTTCAGGTGCGCCAGCCCCACTTGATAGCGGCTTTCTTGGACGAGCGGCAACAGAGCGTCCATCAGCTGCCGGTTGTCGAGTCTGGCGTAGCGCGGGGACAGGATGCCCCGAACCGCCTGCCCTTTCGCCCGGAGGAGCCAGTTGCTGTCTCGCTCGGATTCCCGGTCGCCCTTGGTCAGGCCACTGACCATCTCGTTGTACCGGGTCCAGTGGTTGAACTGGTTGTCCTGCAGGTCCGGCGGGCACTTGCGGAAGTAAGCAGATGGGATGCCAAGCTTCTGGCACGCCTGGGCCATCGCCCACGGCGACAGAGCAAGGCCACCATCGTAACCCTCATTTGCAGCCTGCGCGAAGTGGAGCCTGCCACTACGCAAGGTGATATCACGGGCACGGACGACCGTGTCCCACTTGCCCCTATCGTCCCCGGTGACCTGATCACGAACGTCGATGAGCGTGCGCCTCCCGGTCGGAATGGAAAAAGCGTCATGTCCGGCAGGGGACGGAACGGACGGAAGGGCCAGCGATTGCTGCAAAGACGCTGAAGGTGCAGCGGCCGCGGTGGGCCCAGAAGGCGCGGTGACAACAGAAGCCATGAGAATAATATCCTTTCAGCGAACAAGGGAAGTTGATGTCAAAGAGCGCGGAGACGTCTCAGAGGGAGGCGTCACTCTTCGCGGGACAAAGCGTAACGGGGTGGGAACTGGGTGGCAACGAGCGTTGCGCGAGCCACTTCCTGTCCTGACCGGTTCGTGACATCAGACGGCAGCAAGTTTGGCGGTGCGGAAACAACCGGAACGGGCTGCTGGAGCGGACGCGCAACCCTGGTTGCAGGAGAGCGATCTTATACCCAAACTAAGGAAGTGCCGCAAGCAAACAAAGACCGAACATGAACGAATAATTAAACAGGAAATCAGGAAAGCAATCGCAGAAACATCCGAGCCATAAGTCGCGCCAATGCCTCCACCATCGTTACAGTCACCACTGTCACCAGCGCTGCGGTTAAGTCCGTCAGAGGTACCAGATCCGACATCTCTGCCTTCTGCGTCTTCATGCGTAATCCGTAACCGCCTTCGCGCCGTGCTGCTTCACATTCCCTGGTACAGCATCGAGGGGCAGGCACGGCTTGCCGCCGACGTCCGCGTGTCGCGCTCGACGATCAGCCGCCTGATCAACGGCAGGATCACCCCGTCCTATTCGCTGGTGATGAAAGTGACCGACGCGGTATCCCGGCGGCTTGGCAAGCCCATCGACGCTCGCGACCTGTTCACCACTGACGGCTCGTATCCAACTTCGTCAGCCTGCGCGCTCTGCGACTGCGATGGCTGCCTCCCTCCCTGGGCCTGGGATGAGCGGCGAGACCGTCTGCGGCCCGAGTGGCAGACCGCCCGCCCCGGCGACTGGTCCCGCTCGCCCGAGAGGGAAGTAGAGGAGAAAACGTAGAAATGTCTCCGCCGCCCGATGATGGTTCTCGCACCGACCAGACCAGTTCAGCCACAGCAGCCACAGCCTCAACAGCAATAACCACTGGAATCGTCATAAGCGAAGTAACTGAAGCAGTATGAGCAACATGAGCATGACCCGCAACATCGATACTTACAGGGATACCAGGCGCAGGACTCGCCGCGACGGGGCTGAGGCCATCGGACGCGGCTTGCCAGATCCCCTTCCACGGGAGACAGCGGAGACACATTTCGCGACGCGCCTGCGGTCGCTGGCGTTTGCCGACTTCGCCCGCTGCGTCGCCGAACTCCTGACCGCGCTCGGCTACGAGGACGTCCAGCTTGCCGGGCGGACCGGCTACAAGGGGCGCAACAAAGACGGCGGCTACGACCTTGCGGCGACCTCGCGCGCGGGGCTGTCGCGTCGGCGCGTGGTCGTGCAGCTCAAGCAGTTCGGCGTGGGCGAACGCGTCTACCAGCGCAGCGTGGACGAACTTCGGGGCGTCGCCCTTCGTGCGGGCGCGGACGAAGCCATCCTCGTCACGACCGGCATCTTCTCCAGTATCTTGCAGAACAACGACGCTGCGATCCTCAACCGTGCCTACGCCGTGGCGGAACTCACCGGGCCGACAGTGGCATCGGTTCTGCCAGTTCACC
Source organism: Armatimonadota bacterium (assembly GCA_040387315.1). GTDB lineage: Bacteria > Armatimonadota > Armatimonadia > Armatimonadales > Armatimonadaceae > JACMJB01. The sequence continues at coordinate 8,602 of JAZKEA010000338.1, forward strand.
TGCTTGACGGCGCGGCGCTCTGCACCCTGCTCCTCCAGAGAGGCATCAGGGTGCCGGAAAAGGCGGACACTGCCGCCGCCTATATCGATAAAGGCGTGGGCAGAGCCGCGAGCGCCGCCGCTGCCGTCCTCCCGCCCGCCGCAAGATCAGGCATTGACGCAGGCTCTGCTCCCACTCCCGGTTCGTCCCAGGCATCCGTGACCCTGATCGTCCGGATAAATCCCGGCAATGACAACGCGGCGATGACGGGAAGGACGGGTTTGACGAGCGACCGGTGACAGCGCGGAGAGAGCGGCAAAATGCCTCTACTGCGCCGCCGTCATTGCAGGGGCGTTCGCTGCGCTACTTCAGCGCGTTCTCGGGCATCGGCGGATTCGAGCTAGGTATCCGGCAGGCGGCGCCGCATTGGCAATGCGCTGGGTTCAGCGAGATCGACAAATCTGCTCTGGCTGTCTATAACAGGCACTTTCCCTATCACACCAACTATGGCGACATCATCCAAATTCATACCGATCACGTTCCGGACTTCGACCTGCTCGTCGGCGGTTTCCCCTGCCAGCCCTTCAGCCAGGCAGGACGCCGGCGCGGCCTCGACGATTCGCGCGGCGGACCGGTCCTTGCCGCGCTGTTCCGGCTCATCAAGGCGAAGAATCCAGCCCTCCTACTGCTGGAGAACGTTAAGGGACTGCTCAGCCAGGATGGAGGGCGCACCTTTCGAAACATCCTCCAGAGGCTCGACACCCTCGGCTACGACACCGAGTGGCAGATCCTCGACAGCCAGATCCACGGCGGCGTTCCCCAGCGGCGGGAACGCGTCTACCTGTTCGCTCGGCTTCGAAGCAGTTCTGGACGGCCCTGTGGAAGAACAGGAACAGCGGGGAATGACGGACCTGCTCCTTCGGGAAGTGGAGGCGAAATATTTCCTCTCGCGGGAGTACGCACGGAAGATCAAAGCCTCGCTTCGAGTGCCGCGGGTACATCGGGTACATCGGGTACATCGGGCGCGACGAGCGGGAGTCACGCCGCACTCTCCCTTCATGCGCGGCGGACGGAGCGAAACAAGGTAGGGGAGAAGCCGGAAACACTAAAGCGCCTGGGTTTATCGCAGCGGCACTTTTTCACGCTGACGACACGGCCCGATGCCGCTCTCCTCCTCGGCTGCGGCGACTTATCTCGCTTTGAGGAAGGAAAGCATCTGTCCGAAGTGATCGAACCGAAAACCTTCTATTCACTTCCGATACGCCGCCTGACGCCTTTGGAGTGGGAAAGGCTGCAGGGCTTCCCCGATGGCTGGACCGCAGGGGCGGGCCTGTCGGATGCCCAGCGGTACCGCTGCCTGGGCAATGCCGTGACTGTCGGTGTGGTACGGACGGTCGTCGCCAGGATACAGGATAGAGTATGTAACCGGCGGCAGGGAAAGTTCCCTGTGAAACCGTGAAGCCACGGTTGAGCCGTCTTTTTGTACCGGGTTAACCTTCTGGATCATGCAAATTACTCCCAACCAGAACATGCTACGTCATTCAGGGCTGAGGGACGCCGCGGACGCTGTCCAACCAGCCGACTCAGGAGCGCCGTTCGTGATCGAGCACGGGCGGCGGAACGTGGACCGCGGGGGCTACTTCACGCCAGCCGCCCGATTGGTCGTGACGCCGACTCTCCGCACTTCGGGTCTGCTCGCGGCGCTATCCGACCGGGAGGTCAAGTCACTGCTTCTGCTGCTGACGTATCTGACGCCCAACGGGAGGATCGAGCCGACGACCGCTCAGATCGCAAGGGCGCTCCACGTGCCGGAGATTGTCGTCCGCTCCCGGATGGGGCGGCTCACGGCCTTCCGCTGGCGCGGAGAGCGGATCGTCCGTTACCTCGTCCACGAGAACGGACTCGACGGCTACCGCGTCTCCCACACTATCCTGGCGGAACGATCGGAGTTGGAAGCCGGGGAGGAAGCAGGAACGGGTCCTGCCGTGGTTTCTTCCTCAAGCCGGGACGCGGTGATCGCCTTCAACCGCGCCGCTTATGCCCGTCCGCGCGAGGAGGTGGAGCGTGACATCGAGCGGCGGCTCGGCTATTTCCGGGATGAGGAGGCAGGAGAAACGGACGTTGTGTCTTCCGAGTCACCCGAAGCGAGGGAGGTGCGGCGAAGGCTACAGGCGCTTGGCGTGGCACCGGCACAGGTGGAGCGCCTGCTGGCTGAGCATTCCCTCCACGAAGTACGGGAGCAGCTCGACTGGCTGCCCCATCGCGCCGCCCGGTCGCCCGCGCGCTACGTGGTTGCCGCCATCGAGGGGCGGTACGAGGCGCCCGCGCGGGTGAGGCTGGAGCTAGCCATCGCGGAGGAAGAAGGCAAAATGGCGGAAGAAACGGCCGGCAGCCAAGGGAGCAGGGATGGCGTCACGACTCAGAATGCGGTCAGGGTGCTGCCCGGTCTGCCAAGCCTTTCGGATTTGCCGGAACCGATTTTGCTCTACGATTCGGAGGCGGAAGCCGGTGCAACCGGCGAAGCCAAAGCCGAAGATGCGGATCACGCGGTGGGAAAAGGTATATGAGGAGCGGTACATGGCGACCGCCCCATCGGAAGCCTCTGCAGGCCCCGCTTCAGCTTTCCGTAGATTATCCCTTCGTACCGGTCCCGACGGCTTTCTTTAATGTCTTGCCGTCTCTGTCCGGTTCAGAGGCGAAGGTACTGCTCTGCGTCCTCCGCCAGACGGCCGGATGGCGCACTCGGAGCGGAGAACGCAAGACGTCGGACTGGATCAGCCAGAGCCAGTTCAAGGCGAAGACGGGCCTCGCCAGCGCCGCGATCAGCCGCGCCATCGACGTACTCGTGCGCCAGGGTCTCCTCGTCGCCGAGGATGGCAGCGGCAACCTGCTCAGCACCGCTGCGGATCGGAGAAGGCTTCGGGGCAGGGTCTTTTTCGGCGTACCTCCCGGCCCGTTGCCCGCAGGCGTTGTCGGAACTGGCGCTTCGGAAACCGGAATTCGCAAAACGAATAGGACAAAAGAAAGCTCTCCGACAAAAGAGCTTTCGCATCCACCGATGGGACGAGGACGGGAGAAGAGCGCCACCCCGCGCGCTCCTTCTCCTCGTCTCCCTGGGAACGACTGCTCCGGAATGCCAGGGGAGAGTACCGTCACGGAAGACCCGCCCACGAAGGAGCAGGAAGAACGTCTGCTTCGTGCGGCCAAGGACCGGTGTCGACGAACCTTGCGAGAAATTCGCAAGGATTGAAGCCAAAACCGACCTTGCCAGAAACACGATCCACCGCTTTGTGCGCCCCGGTAAATTTCCCGAGATTACGCAACATCCGGCCCGTCACCGAAAGACGACACCGTTTGTGGACCGTATGCGCTTGCGTTGAACAGAAGGTCGCTACAACGCCGTGGAACTGTATCAGGAGATTGTCGCCAAAGGGTTCACCGGCAGCCTTGATCTGGTCCAGCGGTTCGTCGGTACCTGGCGCGAGCAACCCCGGGTCGAATCAATGGTCGGCACCCGCCGCCTCTCGTACCGACGAGCAATAATCTGGCGTTCTTTTTGACAAACCCTACGCACCCCAGATTGACCGTGGACGGTAAGACATTCATGGAGCGGCTTACCCGGAAGCATACGACGTTTTTGTCTGCGCAGTCGTTTTGTCTGGAGTTCTGCCGTTTGATTCGAGAACGCGATTTGAAGGGCTTTCCCGGTTGGCTGGGAACGGCTTCCGGCAGCGAAGTGACCGAACTTCAATGCTTCGACAGCCGCACTGTCTTGTCCTGGTCCAATGGTCAGGTTGAAGGGCAAGTCAACCGCCTCAAGTTTATCAAGCGGTCCATTTATGGAAGCGCTTCCTTCAATTTGCTTAAAGCGCGGCTCCTGCACCAACCAAGAGATACGAAACAGCTTAACCCGGGGGTCGCCTGAGATCCGACAGCGGGAAACCGGTCACTGCCGGTTCGGGAATGGTCACGACAACTGCCCACCAAATTCACGGGGGATCTCAATCTACCTTCTACCTTCGGTTTGACATGGCAGGGATCGAATACACATAATTACCTTTAGACCCTATCCTCACGACGCAACGAAGATTTCACGTCCACACGGGTTACTTTATCTAGGGTGAAATCGAAAAGTCCCCAATCGGCCTTATACAGTGAAACAATGCCTTCGATATAACAGTATTTTTTGTTCTTCTCACGAACGAATTTATCGTCTATTCTCAGAGAGCGGTCTAGCATGAAGTTAACCTTAGTATCTAGACCATATTTATAATCGATATGCGTGGGATAAATCGCACTAGACTCTTCGACATATTTGGAGACGACGAAAAAAGCGGTGATGAGCACCTTTTTTCCGACGAACTCTTTCTTTCGAGCAAAGAGTTCGTAAAGAGTAATCGAGATAGGGGTGTCGTTTGCCATAGTAGATGCCTTTACAGTTATTGGTGTCACTCAAGACAAATCCCTAAGGATACGCCGAGACGATTTGCGGAGTCTTAGGTATCACCTGCAGAGAGTTCGCAGTCAGCTTTCCCAAACGATTCATGCCAGAGTTCGCCTTACACAGCAGTTACTTCTCTATAATTCTGCGATCCCAGCAGAGATTAATTCTCTGCTGGGATCAGCATACGGATGCTAAAGGTATAAAAGACTGAGGAGCGGTGTTTCTAGCCTCTTAGATTGTCGATATGATTTTCCCTGAATCCATGCCTTATGACTTCTAAGGATGCCATCTTTTTCCTTTATCCATATCCTTTTCCTCAGGCAGAAAATGGCCATTAGCACTTCCACCCGGAGTATTTTCTAGTACATCAAGCTCCGACAATCCTCGATTATAAACTAGCCACAATTTGGGGACTTTAGCCTTTTTAGCCGAGTCGACATCATAACCGCTGAATCTACCTGGATTACCCCACATTGCACCGGGAGGTCTGTCCGGCATGGGGTCACCTTTGTCATAAGGGTGAGTATGTATATAACCTGCTGCCCCAGGTGCAAAGGTTGGATTTGGGATCACGCTTTCAGTGCCAATATCTATGGGGCCAACAGTGAAATCATTTATCGGCTTTCCGTTCCCGTCCTTGTTTCCCGTATCATGAGGAACAATAGATGCCCCCCATTCCTTGTCCTTTTTAGATTTATCCCAGGCATAATCCGCAAAAGCTTTTACCGCTTCATAAGTTGACGGATAAACTTTGCCTTTAAAGTGGGCATCTGCGTCTGATTTCGCATCCAACCCTTCCGGATCAATCGCATTGATCGGATCGTTCTCGCAGTAAGCGTACCAGTTCTTTCCCGCTTGAATGGGATCACGGCTGATAAATCTTCCCGTACTGTTATCGTAGTATCGATGCCCAAGCCGCATCAGTCCGCTGTCCGTATCACTCTGGTAACCGTTTCCGCCGCCGAATCCAAACGGCGTCCCCGTTCCTGAACCAAATACGGTCATTCCAAAGGCATCTGTTTCCAGACTCGCGGAAGTGTTGCCACTCGCATCGGATAGGGTTCTTGTGGTTCCCAGGCTGTCGGCGTGGTAGACGCGGGTGTTGCCACCTCTGACCTCGGAAATAAGCCCCATTCCATACTGATAGGTCGCCGCGCCATCGGCAAGCACATTAGCATCAATGGCATCGTCGGCGAGTTTGTAGGAGAAGGTGCCTGTGCTGTCAGACTTTCCGACTCTTTGCCCGAGTCCGTTGTAGGTGAAGGAGTTCGTCGCGCTTGACGGATACGTGATTCCGGTCAGTCGGCTTGCCCCGTCCCAGTTCAGAGTCGTCGTATTCGATCCCGTAGTCACACTCGTCGTGTTACCCGCGCCGTCATACGTATAGGTCTTCGCTCCCGCCGACTGTAGTTTGTTGGCAGAGTCGTAGCTGTAATACTCGGTCGTGCTTCCCAGCGTCTTCGTCAGTCTGTTTCCCGCATTGTCATAAGAATAACCGACCGTGTATCCAAGACCGCCTGTTCTGATTTCATCAGTCAACTGCCCCGCGTTGTCATAGGTGAACGACCGGACCGAACTGTCCGCAAGCGTTTCCGTTGCTTTCCTGCCCAGGCTATCGAATGTGTAGGTCTGCCTGGAGATCACCGCGTTTGTGGTCGTGTTCTTCGTCTCAATCTGGAGAAGATCACCCGTTGCAGAATCGTAGGAGCGCGTTTCTCCCGTGCTGTTGGGGAATGCCGTGGTGGACAGGCGACCAAGCGTGTCGCAAGAATATGTCGTTGTACCTGCGCCTGTCACTGCCGTACTCAGCCGTCCCGCACTATCGTAAGTGTAGGAAGTAGTCTGACCGCTCACGGTTCGGCTCGTCTTCTGGCCCGCCGCGTTGTAAGCATACGCGACACTGCCCTGCGGACTCGTTCGCCCCGTCATCCGACCGGCGTTGTCATAAGAATAGGACGTGGTTCCTGTACCATCGACCATGCTCGTTTTGCGATTTTCCACATCGTAGCCAAATGACACGGATGCAGTTACTCCGTCATCATAGGAGATCGCCGTTGCCCGACCCGCATCATCATAGGAAAGGTATTGCGTAACAGACCTACCATCCGTCGTGCTGGCGAGATTTCCTCGGGCATCATAACTGTAACTTTCACCGTTGTAGTCGGGATAGGAGAGACTCGTTAGGTGGCTGCGACCGTCATAGACATAATACGTCGTGTTTCCGTTGCCATCGGTGAAGGATGTTTTGTTCCCGCTGGCATCGTAGCCGTAATAGACCACGCGGCTCAAAGCGTCCGTGTGACTGGTCAGTTTCCCTGCCGCATCGTAAACGAAGGTATTCGTCTGCGAGAGGGCATTGGTCTGTGTTAGCTTGTTGCCGCCGAGATCATAGGTAAAGGAGGTAGTGCGACCTCCTGGCGCGGTGACGCTTGCCACATTACCGGTGCTGTCATAAACCGTCGTCGTTGTCAGCGCACTGGTTCCCGAACCCGCAGTTGCTGTCAAGGGGCGTCCCAAAGCGTCAAAGGTCGCTGTGGAAACGCGGCTGGTCGGGTCCGTGGTGCTAACCTTGTTGCCGTCGAGATCATATTGAAACGTCGTCGTGTGGCTGAGGGCGTCCGTCGCCGAGGTAGGCAATCCATAGCTGCCATACGTGCCCGAATACGCAAGGGTTGTTGTCTCAGAGTTCGGATTCGTCACACTCGTCGGATTGCCGTTTGTGTCATACGTATACGTGGTGACGCGGCTTCCCGCTGTCGTAATCGTGAGTGGCTGGTTCAGCGCGTTGTACGTCGTTGTTGTCGTGTGCGAGAGCGGGTCCGTCGCCGTGAGCTGGTTGCCTGCGCCGTCATAGGTGAACGTCCATACCTTGCTCGCCGCGTCCGTTACCTGCGTCTTGTTGAAGTTCGAGTCGTAGGAGTAAGAGGTCGTGTAGTTCTGCTGATCGACGACGCTCGAAAGCTTTCCGCCGCTGTAGTTGTGGCGGATCGCGTAGCTGCGCGGATCAGTGATGGTTGTGTAGCCGCTCGTATAGCCGTAGCTCGTGGTCTGCGAGAGCGGGTTCGTCTCGGTTAGAACCGCGTTGTTGCTCGAATACGTGAACGTCCAGTTCTGGCTCCGGGCATCGGTCAGCGTCGTGACGCAGTGGTTGGCGTTATAGGCAAGCGTGGCAGTGGGATTGAGGCCGCTTGCGGGAATGGCGGAGGGATAAATGACCTGGTAGAGATCGCCCCCGGTGTTATAGGACAGGAGGAAGCTGCGTCCCAGCGGGTCCGTTATCTCCGTTAGCTTGTTGCCCGTGCCATAGGTGAAGGTGAGGGCGCGGCCCGAGGGATCGGTCACTGCCGTTACGAAGTCGCCGCTGTTGTGGGCGATGGTGATCGTGTTGCTGTTCCTGTCACTGATCGACACGCAGTTCCAGCGGTTGCCCGTGCCGCCGCTGAACAGGTAGGTGACGCCAGATTTCGTGGTCAGGGCGAAGCTTGTCGGATTGTTGTTTGTGTCCCAGGCGGCAACCAGGCTGTCATGGATGCCCGTGGGTGCAAAGTAGTCGCCCGATACCCCGTCGAAGGCGAAAGGGTAGGCGAGGCCGTCGCCCCAGTGAATACTTGCCGTGCCTGTCACGGGGTCCGTCACAAGGTAGATATCGTAGCTATGGCTCCACTTTGCACCCATTTCGCTCGTGCCCTCGCCCTGCGAGTTGTGGAACAGTGAGAGCGAGACGGGCAGACCTCCCCGTGCGGTCCAGCCGACGATGGGGAGGGTGGTCATCTTGTTGCCGTTGCCGGTGTTGGTGCCCGTTCCCGACTGCCCTTCCCAGGGATAAGCGGAACCAGGTTCTTCTGTCAACGAGAATTGAAGTTCGTCGATCCCTCCAGGTCCTCCCCCGCCGTCAACGGCATAGGCGATAGGAGAGGGAAGGAGAAAGAGAGAAAGGAAGACGGAAAGAGGAAGGAGCCTGCGAAGGCAGGAGGGACGGGCATCTGCGTGACCATCCTTGTGACGACGAGAAACAGCGACAACCATGAACGCGATCTCCTCAGTCAAACAATGACGCCAAAAGGCTTTGAGGAGTGATCCAAACTTGCGCTTGAAGGTCCTGGAGGTCTTTGAGCGGTTTGGCGGAAGCGTTCCCGCATTAAAGCAGCGGAACATGCCCGAACGCCAGAGTGTACGAGAGAGCGAAGCCGTTGCTCTAGCGCAGCGGGTGTTATCGCGGTTATCACTATATTGAGTGATAACGGTGGCTGCCTTCCCGTCGTCAGCACGGTCGCATTAGGGATTTCGTAACGAAACAGGGACACTATTCCACGACATCTGTATACCTGTCAAGAGGTATTTTTCAGTTGAACAATGGTTCTGAACACGCGGCGAAAATAATGCCGTTTGCAGGCAGGCTTTAGGAGTCTCCTCGGTGGTGTCTGATACGTTCCGACACAGATAAGTATCGGAGCAGTTTTCAACCAGTACATGATAAATCGGCAAAATGAAAACACCGAAAGGACAGAACATTACGAAATCAGCCAAGGGACCTCAATATCTGCTGGCGTTAGAGCAATCCGCCCAGTAAATTACATAGATTTGCCGATCTGCTCTTCCCCATCCCTTGCCCCTCCTGAACAACAGGAATCTTTTGCATCGGTATCCGCGGCTACTTGGTTTCTTCTGGGATATAGTGTGACGCAAATGTCACCGTTGAAACGCCTGAAACTAACGTGGTTGCCATAAGGAAATTGGGCAAGATGGCGCATTATTCTCCATAGTATTCCGTCAGGTAGCGCGGCTTGGCAGCGCCCTTTCTGCTGATCTTTGGAGGGAGACCGATTATTATGCAGGAAAATCACGAGCTTCTACGGTCTAAACAGGACCGGGTTCGCCGCCATGAAATGTTTGCGCTGCTGCTGAAGTACGGGACCGCCGCAGGGGTCGCGCTGACTTCTGCCGGGGCTAGTGACGGCGTTTCCGGCGGAGCGGGGCTGCAGGAACAGAAGGCGGTTTCGGCGGTCTCACCCGTAATGGCAGGGCAAGCCGCCCCCCTGTTTACGCTCCAGGATGCGGGAAGCCTCAAGCCCGTTTCCTTGAAAAGCGTGCGGGGACGACCGGTCACGCTTTTCTTCTTCTGCGGATGCACTGAGTGCTTTGGCGTCGCGAAAGCGTGGGCATATCTTCAGCGCAGTGGTGCGCTCGCGTCGCGGGGAACGGCACCTGCTGAACGGACAGGTACTGCTAAGAAACCCGCCAAGCCGTCAAAGTCGGTATTCCCGTCCGGCTTATCCCTGCCAGCCGTTACCGTCGTCGTGTACTCCGGGGGCGCGAGCGGGGCCAAGGACCTTTCCGCCCGCGCGGGTCTGGACACGGACTCGGGAAAGACGGTCCTGCTGACCGATCCCGACCTGCGCGTCACCGATAGTCTCTACCATGTGGAGTCGTGTCCGCGTTCCGTCGTCCTCGACGCTGCGGGTATCGTTCGGTACGCGGACGGGCAGAAAGAGGGCGGGTCCTCGCCCGAATCCGCCGACGTCATCGTCGCGAAAACCTTCGAGGCACTCCGGCACGTCCAGGTCCAGGGGTTTCCCCGGCGCGCGGATGGTGTTCCTGCACGGCCCACGCCGAAAAAAGTTAACTGACAACGAAGACCATAGCCTTTGCTATCGACGGCGGCTATTGCGTTTTCCGAGCTCGTCGCGAGCCGCGACCAAACAAAAGCCGGTCGATCCGATTCTCCAGAAACCGGCGGAGGGGATCGAAGGAGAACGCGATCACCAGCACGCCGAACCGGGTGAGCGTGGTAGATCCCTCCCCCGTAAAGCGGTCGGTCGCCAGCAGAACGAAGGCGCTGTAGGCGGCAAGCGCAAACGACAGGAGCAGCCCCAGCACAAGCGTCCGGCGGACGAACAAGCGGAAGTCGAAGAGCCGATGCCTCGCCACGGCGTAGGCGACGGCGAGCAGGAACAGGAGCGTGGAAAGCGGCCCGACGTCGGTGTAGCGGAAGTCGCCGAAGACGTAGGGGAGGAGGGCGTTCGTCACCAGGGACACCAACCCGGTCGCGAGGGTCCCGATCCCGATCAGGAGCAGTTGGTCCCGTACCGGACCCGGCACGCTCTCGCGCCGGGTCCGGAAAGCGAGCAGGACCGCCGCCACGAGAAAGCCGACGACATGGGCGAGGTAGAGGGGGAACAGTGGCCCATAGACGGTGGTATGGCGCAGGACCGCATCCCCATGAACGATCTCCGCCCGGTCCACCAGCGGCGTCAGCAGGGTGACCGCCGTGAGGCAGATGACCCAGGCCGCTTCCCAACCTCGTTGCTGCGCGGGGAAAGGGTTGCCGCCTTTCTGGTTTCCTCCACCGGTGACCGCTTGGACGAAGCGGTAGGCGAAAAAGACGGCGGGCGCCATCGCCGCGAAGTTGAGGCGTCCCAGCCAGAGGGCGAGGCTAGGATCATTGGTGCGGTCGAAGAGGAAGAGGGTAGCGAGCCAGAGCAGCAGCGACAGCGCGGTCAGGGCGAAGTGGGAGTGCAGCCGGGAGCGCGGGTTCTTCAGCCAGATCAGTAGGGCCGACCCGAAGAGCAGCAGCGAGCTTGCCCCGTACAGGAAGTCCGTCGTCGAGGCGCGGGAAACGGGGGCAAGGTCGAGCGCCACAGGAAAGGCTTTAGTGTCGTACTGACCGCGGAATCGTTTTCATGCTCGCCCTTATGGTCGCCCGTTCGCTGTCATCCGTCAAGGGATGGCACCTGGTGACATATCCTGAGGGTTCGCCTTTTGCACCGTAGCCGGACTCTTGTTTAGCGCGGTCTCGACGATCTGACGGTAGGTGCGGGAGCGCAGGGCTTTCTCGACCAGGGCACCGGCGGTTTCCCGGAGGGACAATGAACAGGGATAACAGTCCTCTCCCCAGTGGGAGCGGAGCGGTCCGCGTACCTCCAAGGGCCACCCCAGCAGGCGGTAGCAGCGCATCATGGTCGGGGTAACCTCCAGCCACAGGTGGGTAATGCCACTGTCCATGCAGTGCCGCCACAGGGCGCCGGTGAGCGTCCAAAAACACGCGGCTGCAGTATTTCCTTTACCATCTTTCTTGCCGCGCCATTCCCTGCGAACCGCCAAGACCGCGACGTAGGCGGCACCGGCACCGCTTCCGATATCGATCTCCGGCCATAACTTCTGACACGGCAGCATGCCCGCGTCATCCGGTCGGACGAGCTGAAGTCCCCCCACGAGTTCTTTGGCAGCATTCGCGCCGCCCGCTCGAAAGCCCTTGCGGACAGCCCATAACCCGAAGTAGGCGGAGCGTTCCGAATGGGCGCGCAATTCGCCGCCGTGCCGCCACCCCTCACTTGCGGCGATCTCTTCGAAGACTCCGACAAGCATTCCCACATCTTCGCAGGCCAGGAGCCGCTCCACCCGTACGGGTTCTACGGGGGCCACTACCAGGTCCCCCTCAAGCTCCAGTATCGCCACGATGATGCCCCTCTCTTCTCAGTAATCCGGAATCCGAAATCCGCTCCAAAGTTTCCGATGCAGAACCATTACAGTGGCAACCAACTAAGTGTGCCCGATCACACATTATACGCCGAATATGTGATGAGGCACACTTTTTGGGACGGCGATCTTGCGACAATGGGCCATTTCCGCTAGTCGCTGGAGGATGGTAGGCGGCTAGGAAGTGGAGTGAAACCGCCCATGCCTCGGGGAGATCGGCTCAAAGCCAAAAACGGGAAGCTGAATACGGTAGGGGGCCGGGTGCGAGAGCGCAGACGTTCCCTCCGCCTGACGCAGGATGAGCTGCAGGGGCGACTCGGTTTTGTAACGGACGGCGAATGGGCGGTGTCGGGTCAGGAGGTGCTCAACATCGAGCGGGGTCTGCGTACGGTTCTGGACGTGGAATTGCTCGCCCTGGCCCGGGCACTGGAATGCGACGTGCTATGGCTGCTTACCGGTTAGGACGGGCGAACTAACGGTGACTGATAGTCGACTTGCAATGTCTTGACATGGACAGGAAGCCGGAACAAACCTGGGCACTTCAACTGCTACTCGAGCGGCTGAGACGCAACGCCAGCTTGGCTGCTCAGGAATATCCTGCTCTTTGCAATCATCCATAGTTTGAACAGACGTCCTTGATTCTGGTTATGGCAGGAAAAACGCGGCATATATTTCTACCGTTCGGCTTTCTCAGGTTTGTCCGGAACATCGGATCGGTCTATGTGGCAGCCAGAGGTGGGAGAAACAGGTACCAGTACCTTTTTTCCTGCCAGGGCGCGCTCCAGGGCGCTTGCCAGGTAGCGGCGGGTGATGCGCTCGCGGCCCGTCTTAACCAGCTGCTCGGCGGAGTCATCGGGATCGCCACGGAACACGACGCGGCCTCTGGGGTCGATCAGGAAGGTTTCGGGGGTGTTCGTGGCGTGAAGCGCGTCGGCGATCTTGTGGTGTGCATCGACCAGAATCGGGAAGGGAGGTTTCTCACTCTTTTCCATCGGACCGGGAAGATCAAGTACCGCTGTCTCCGCACTTGGATTTCCGCTGCTTGCAGAAGGGGTAGGCTGAACATACCGGACGTTGGCAGCGTTCGAGGCAACGGCGTAGAAGCGGACGCCTTTGTTTTTGTACTTTCGGGACAGGGGGAAGAGCGTGTCCTGCTCGCAGCGGCGTACGCAAGGACAGGAAGTAGACCAGAAGTACAACACCCGCCAGGAGTGATCCTCCGTACCAGCTATGGTACCGACCAAAGTATCATTCACATCGATGCTTCTTACTTTTCCTGTTAAGCCAGTAATTTGTACAAGAATCAGTAGAAGCACAACCGTGCACTTTTCAGCGGGGGGCATTTATCTTCTCGTTCATTTCTCGTCTGGCGGAGGATACAAATAGTTCGGATATTGCATGTGGCTAGAAATCTGCCGAGGCTCGCTCGGAATAATTGCCTTCAGGATCAGTAACCGAATCTAAAGCTTTTCCAAAGTCATGCTTCTGGCAGGGGCTCCTAATCACGCTAAGACGAATCTTTACCAGAGTCCAGGCTGCTATCATGCCATCAACCCAGGTGATCTTTTTCCCTTCGGAGCGCGTTCTTGGTAAATACCGGATGGGTACTTCCGCTATCGTCAGGTTGTTGAGGATTATCAGCGCAGTCACTTCCGGATCAAAGTCGAAGTGCTGACAATTCAACTTCAATCCCTTGAGAAAGGGCGTCTCAAACGCTTTGTAGCACGTCGCCTCATCGGTTATCTTTACGCCGTAGAGCACCCGGACAAGCCACACCAACAAACGGTTCGCCAGAAGGCTGAGCAGTGGCATGTCCGGCCGACCCTCCAGAAAGCGAGACCCGAACACCACATCAATGCCCTCGGTGCGCAGCTTACCAATGATGGGGACGTAGTCCATTGGATTCAGTTCTAGATCCGCATCCTGAATGATCGTGTATTTGCCGCGCGCGTGCGGGATCGCCGTGCGTATTGCAGCCCCTTTCCCCCTATTGCGCTTGTGCGAAAAGACTCGCAGGGATCGGCCCGCCAGTTTCTCTGCCTTTTGAAGAATCGCGTAAGAACCGTCCGTCGAACCATCATCGACGACTATTATTTCCAGGTCGATAGGTACGGATAAGACCCGCGTGAGGACTTCCTCAACAGTGGAAGCTTCGTTGAAGACGGGAATAAGCACGGATAACTCCGGGGAGAAGGAACCCCGAGCAATGAGCTTTGAAGGCAGTGGGAGGCCACACATAACAATACTCCTCCTGACGCCATCGACGAGAGCGATGGCAATCCTACAGTCCTGGTGAGTCCCGCGTATACTTTACACATCTAGACATTCCGCATACTCAGTAAGGTCTCTGTTTCGTGGCGATATTTGGCTGCTGAGCCTTGGCTTCATGGGCTATAAAGCGCCGCCAAATCTCTCACTCTATCTGTAGGAAAATGCCTTTTCTTCCTGCGGAACAGGGTTACTTACGCCTCCGTCTGCAAAAAAGATGGCATCATCGCCATCGGAATAAACCATGGGCATGTGCAGGTCCGATTGCAGTAGAGTGAATAATCCGGGGTTCTGTTTCCTCTGTACGAAGACATAGGAGGCATGGAAGTCGTGCTGCAGAACCCTTGGGATGTCTTGTAGCTGATGATTATCAACGGGTAAAGTCGCCCTGTTTCCTGCCGCCGACTGTTGCAATTTATACAAACTTCGCATAAAGCCGTACAGATGGGGGTCATAGGAGTAGAGGAAGATAGGATCGAATCCTCCCGGGTACCGGTTGTGTTTATTCCAAAAAAATAGTTCGTGAAACTGAGACCAGTCCGCGTGATAGACGAGGCTGCCCGCAGGCGTGTTCTCCTGCAGCCATTTTGTAGACCTCGCCATTCGATAGGGCGGAATGCCCGACCGCTGCATCGAGATGGTTACGCGTGGCCACGTATAGGCCGCGGAGAGTATTAGCAGAAAAATCATCAGGGCGGGAACATCCAGCCGGACCAGCAACGCTTTGTGTGCAATGAGCGACTTTAAGTGGGGGTTCTCCCTGATAAAATCACGAACCACAAGGGCCATGAAGTAAACGGCAAACACCGCCCATAGATCGGTCCCGCGGGCGGATTGGAAAACCGACAAGGCACTGAAAAACACGCTCAGCGTGAGGGCAGTTTGCTTGAGGGTAGTTTCTCTAAGTGCTGGCGGAGCACCGCTGTCTTTTCTCTTCGGTTGCCGCTGCTGTGTCCGGTGTATCCTGTATATCCGCTGCATCCAAAACAATCCGATGACGCAAAACCATAAGAAGAACAGCGGTCCGAACTTCGTAACGAACGGCATCAGTCCGAGCGGCCCGAGTTCGCCTGGGGTATCTACTGGCTGACGCGTCAGATGGGCAATGGCAAGGCCCGCGCTTTGAACATATAAGGAACGTATTGCGCCGATGGGATTTGGATGGAGCGCAATACCCGCTGCGACTCCCAGCACCGAGGCTTCCAGCGGCTTCAGGCGCCACTTTCTGGTTTGCAGATATTCCATGAATAGAAAGACGCCCGTAATCAGAGGGCATATCCAAAAAATGGTCTCGTGAACGAAGGTCAAGGCAAGCGTACAAAGGAACACATACCGCAGCTTTCCTTTTCCTAAGAAAGAAAGGAGCAGGGCACATAGCCCCATCGAAATGACCTGCGGCCGTATCATGAGACATCTATAGGTTTCCGAGGGCGCGGAAACAAAGAGCAGGAGAGGCCACAAGTAAGGAAGCGGTACCTTTTCTCGATGCATTGCCCAGGCAAAGAGAACCATCATGAGCACGGGAAGAAAAACGCCGCAAAGCTTCATTCCTGCTACGGCGTCGCTTGTGCTGGCTAGGGGCAGCAACAAACAGTGGAAACCATACCAGAGATCGGCGTTGTTGGTGCGAAGGACGGAATAAGCAGCCCACGGGAACGATTGATCCAGAATCCCCCGTTGTGCATACAGCTGGGCATGGGCAAAATGATAGAACGAGTCACGACCTGCAATATTGGGCGATACGCCTTGAAACGTGTCAGCAATAGAATGAGCTGAAAGAAGGAATATTAGAAACGCACAGCTTCGTAGAGTTCGTCGGTTTCTGAGTTGAGAAAATTCATTTTGGTAGTGGATCTTCATATTTTTGCAAAAGAGGCTGTAATTTTATACTGTCGGGTGTTTCAGAGTAGGCGCGTGTTCCACTTCAATCTTCCCCAAATAGGTAACCTTTGCTTTCGCTACTAATACTGCAAAAACACTGTTTATTAAAAGCGCAGAACTTGGGCGCACACCAATTCCCTCACGAAACAGGCTCTTAATAGCTTTACAAGAACAATGCGCCAAAGGAGGTTGATTTGCACTGGTTAACGTGTTAGCCGCATCCTTGAAGTTAGCAGACTCAGTTTATTTGTGACCGCAGTGTCAGGTATAGAGAAGCAAAAGACTATTCGTCATCGTCAACATCCGTGGGATACGGTTTGCGGGATTGGGAAGAAACACAAGCCTTCATGCCCTGATTTTTCGGTTTGGCACCATTGTCAGCAAAATGCATAACACGCTGAACCGCAACCTTAATAAGCCCATGGCCAACTCTAGATCCATCTACGCTGAACATTGTGTTAAATATCAGATAAACGTGCTCGGGTCTTATCCAAATAGTCCTTCCAGTTCTCCATCATCTTGTTTTGGTTCTCAGATAATGTGTGCGATGTAGTGTCATAACCGTTACTTGGCCCCATAAAGTTTACGAACGCAACAATTTCTTCTGGATAGTCAAAATTGGCATATACCTCCTCTACTTTTCGCAGTGAACCTTCTATCGAATCTTGGTTTTCATACAGCCATAACAACGTAAGAAATAACCATTTTTCTTTGCTAACGAGCTTTGGGATAGCTTCCTTTCTCGATAACTCTTCGATTATTTGCCCCACCTTCCAATCTTGGTCCTTTTGAACCCCAGCGAGTTCAAATTCGAGCAGATCGAATGATGTATCAGTCTTAAGCCTCACATTCGCTATCTCAATAGGCACTCTCCAACCAATGAGTTGTTTTTCGTAGCCCCAGAGTACATCTGACCAGGTGAGTGGGATATTTTTTGTTATAAAGTCGGTTGAATACGTCATCTTCTTGGTTTTTGGTTCGGACTTCCGGAAACGATTCCCCCAGGTATAAATATTTGGTGCGTCAAGTCGCCATTCGAATCGACAATATATTCATATATTCCTGTTTTGTCATTTAATCCACCGGGTATTTGAGTCAACGTTACATCTGTACCATCTCCATTTCTCCAAGGAAAATGTTGCCCATTTTCTGCAGCCTCGCCACGCATGAAGGTTGATGCCCTATGAAATGTATCGTCTTTGAGAGCAGATCCTTTAGGTTCGGCGCTCAGAAGAGCTAAACCCTGAGGGGGGCAATTTATATTAGGCCCAGAAGAAGCAGGCGAGGGAGCCGGCCTAGGTCCGGGAGGGGGAAACATACCGGGGCTGGGTATGTATGAAAAACCTCTCCCACCGCTACTTCCACTAGGGGCACCGCCAACCCAACCACTGCCCGTGCTGCCAGCATCAGGAGTTTGCCCCGGTGGAATTCCGTTTCCGTTCGAATTTGACGAATTATCATTCTCGTCCGGAACTCCGACAGGCGCATCCGGGCCTTTGTTTTCGTCCTCAGTACCTGTCCAGTCACTTCTATTAACAGCGTTGTTCTGGCAGTAACTATAGAGATTGATACCGCCGCTGTAACCAATAGGATCTCGGTTCAACCATCTACCGGTTCCGGGATCGTAGTAACGGAGGGTGCAGAGAATAAGTCCCGTTTCGTGGTCCCTATAGTAACCGGACTGTGCCCCAAATCCAGAGTAAGGGTCATTGGTCGCACTACTCGAAACCGTCACCCCAAAGGCGTCGGAGATGTGGCTGGTGATCACACCGCCGGAACTATTGAGTCTCTGGGTTGTGTTGCCGCGCTCGTCGAAGGTATAGAAAACAGAGGCACTGCTACTCCGGCGCGAGATGAGTCCATTTGCCCCAAACGTGTTGACCGCCGATACACTGCCGCTGCCGTCAAGTTCTACGATAGGCCTCCCAGAGTCGTAGAGGAAGTAGGTCCGGTTGCTGGAAGCGTCTTGCTTCCAGGCTCTGACACCTTCAATCGTATAGTCGGCTGCCAGGGCACTGCCAAATGTGGTGGCTTTGTCGTTTTCGTCGAAAGCCAGGCTCGTGCCAGCGTACGTTGTTGGGTTGCCGTTCCCGTCGTAGACGTAACTGCTTCCGCTCGTTAGCTGATTCTTGCTGTTGTAGGAGCGGCCCACCCCCTTGAACGTCGTCGGATTGCCTGCAGAGTCATAACCAAATCCGAACGTGTAACCGCTGTTTCGTGTGCTTGTCTCACCCGTTAGCTGATCCTTGATGTCATAGCTATAGCCCGTGGTACCCGAGAGAGCAGAGACCGAGGGAACGCTCGCCGCGACACTGAGTCGGTTGCCGACGCCATCGTGGGTAATGCTGCCGAACTGCGAAAGCGTCGTGCTGCCCAGGGAATTCAACAGGTCCGTGGTCTGGCCGAGAGCGTTGTAGGTGTAGGCAGACACGACCCCATTTGCCATGACCTGCGCCGATAGCCAGTTATTGTTGGCGTAGCTCCAGCTGGTGGTCTCGCTGAAGGGGTTGGTCAGACTCGCGGGTCGACCTGCCGCATCAAAGGAGTAAGAGAATGACCCGCCCGGCGTGGTCATACCGGACCGGCTGCCGTTAGCATAGTAACTGTAGCTAATTGTCTGCGATGACAAGCCGGTATACGTCGTAGACCTGGTCAGGAGTTGATCCAGGTTACCGTAGGTGTAACTCTCACTGCCGGTCCCATCGGTTTTGCTGGTGCGCCTTCCGTAGCCGTCGTAGCTGAACTGAGCGTTGCGTGCTGTATGAGCCGGGTACTTGATGTCGGTCAGTGCACCGGCCGAGTCGTTGTACTCGTAGTTAGTGACGACTCCCCGACCATCGATTCTCTGAAGCAGATGTCCGGCAACGTCGTAGGAGGTGAACTGCGTTGTGTCACTGCCCGGCAGCACGATGCTCGATACATACCCCGCCGTGTTGTAGTTGTAGGTGGTGACGTTGCTGTTGCCGTCCGCGAGCGTCTTGACGCGGTACAGGGCGTCATAGGTGTTGGTTACGGGTTCAGTGCTGCCGGTCGTGGTCAGCATTTCCCCTTCCAGCCCGTAGGTATAACTGACCTGGCGAATCTGTGCGCCATTTTCGTCGTAAAGACGGGTGCTGCTGAGCGGGCCACCGGGATACTGATAAACATTAGACAGAGAGGAATTTCCCGTGCCTGTCTGCCCTGTGGCAGGAGAGAGTACCGTCAGGAGTTGATCCGCAATGTTGTATGTCGTGCTGGTTGTATTTCCGAGAGCGTCCCAGGCAACCGTCATCATCCCTCGATTACTGTACCGGGCATGGGATGTGTGACCCAGACTATCGGTAACCGTAAGCGGTCTTCCGATGGCAGCACTCTGGGAATAGGTTCCGTCGGTGGTGTAGTTGAACGTCGTCGTGATCGTCGAGGCGGCGTTGTTGCCGGGCCCGGTGGCGGTCAGGACATTCCCGAGCGAATCGTAGGTGAATGAGGCGGAAACAGTGCCAGAACCCGTGGGAGAGGGACCGGTTGCGGTGTTAAGTAGGCCGCTTGGTTCAAAGTAGGTGTAGGTTGTCGAGGGCTTGGTTCCCTGTTCCACCTCGGTCAGGCGTCCAAGCGCGAAGTTGGTATAGTCCCAGGTATAGGTCGTGAGCAATCCCCGGGTACTGGTAGATGAAAGAGGGTTCCCGAAAGAATCCCAGGTGTAGTAAGCTGTGCGACTCTGACTGTCGGTAACACTCGAAGGCTTAAACGGCGTGTTTGGATCACCATATGTTTTGGTATAGAGAACGTTGTTGTTGCCGTCAGTCTTAGAGACAGCGCTCATCTCGTTATTGAACTGTCCGGTATAACTAAACTCGACCTGTGACTGCGGGTTGGTAACCGTGACTTTCGTGTGGGTTCCGTTGACGACAGTAAAGGTATGCGTGTTACCGTTGGCATCGACAAGGCTGGTGACGTAGAGGGATGACGGGTCGTAGTTGATGGTTGAGCTACTGGTACCGGTTCCTGTGGGAGATGGAACGGTGATGGTATGCAAGAAAGGAGCCAGCGTTCCGTCGCCGTCGTAGACTAACGATTGGTAACCGAATGTAAAGCGGGCGGGCGGATTCGTAGTTCCGGTGGGGACGATCTGAGAAACTTGGGTCAAACATGCGATAGAGGTATCCGTTTCATAGTACACACTGCGGTTATAGCGATCCTCTACACTGGTTACATTGCTCTCAAAAGGACCGGATGCTCTGTTCACCGTTAAGAGCACCTGGTTCGCGTCATCGGTGATCGTTCCTAAGACAGAATCAAAGACGATAGAGGTGACGTAGTTAAAGTTGATTCCCTGGCCCGTTCGGTTTTCTATACGATTCAGTGCATAAAGACTCGAGTTTGTTGGAGTGTTATAGGTAAGATTCTTGGCTAGTTTCCACTTCGTGCCATCCTTCCACGTGACCAGAAAATAGTAATTTCCGGTCGCGCTGCTGTTCAGGTTTGGATCATATCCCCAGTCAATTGTGCAGGGAGCCCCCGCCTGAACAGAGCAATGAACCAGCGGCACGGAACTTGTGGGCGCACTTGATGAATAGAATGGTATGCCTGCACCGTTAGCGAGACTCAGGGACAGTTGTGACACGCCAGTTGTCGGGTTTTTCACCCGGTAAACGCAAACGTTGTAATTGTTTGACCAGCCTCTTCCAAAGTCTGACTTCACGTAGAATGAGGTCGGGCCGCCACTCGAAGTCGTCTCACGAGGCGCCCGCAGGCTGTTGTAGATTCGTTGCCACACAACAGCCGGGCCATTGGGGTTGTAAACTACGAGATCTGGCTCTGGCGTGTATTCCTCTTCCAACGTTGCAAGGTTAACCGGATCGCCGCACGCGGGGCCTCCGGGTAACCCCCCGAGGTTGTTGAGCAGGCATTCGATAAAACCTGCGCAGTGGAGCGAGAAGGTAAGTCCGCAACCAATACCGGGGAAATTGAACCCGCTACCTGCCATCACTACATGCTGTGCAATCGCGGCGACCGCTGAGTCTATCCCATTGCCAAGCGGTCCGACAGGGGCAGAGGACGCCACCTGAATGCCTCTCTTAAGCCTCGTTGCGAGTGCGGTTTTTTCTGTGGAATTTGCCGCTAGTGCCAGTGCCTTGGTGAGCAAGGCATCGTCGCTGCTCCCTTTTTTCACAACAGAAAGATAAAGGCGTGGTTCCATTTTGTGCCACTGTTTCCAGGTGAGTTTCACCTCGCCGCCGGGCCATTCCCCGCAGTCCGAACAGACGTAGGTAACGCCCAGGTTGTCTGCCCTGGTTACCGCGACAAAGTGATCGTGCTCAACGTAGGCCACGGCGGGAAGCGGAAGCGCCTTCAGTCCGGCATCGTCCGCGGAAACCACACGCCCGGTGACCCAGCGACCGCCCCCCAGCTTGTCACAGGCACTCATGAGGTCCTGCATGTTGCTGCCAAGACCGGTTACACGCGTGCTGGCAAGAAGTACCTTTTTGTCGTAAGGAAATTTCAGCGCCTTCAGACAGACTGCGAGCCCCGCTGCGCCGCATTCTGGGTCTAGTTTGGGAGGCTCGGGAATGCCGAATTTGCTACGCTCTTCATGGTAGCCCGAACAGGCGAGGGCATGGCGCAGGAAGAGCGCACACTCCGCAGGGCTGTAGCCTGTGACACCTCTTTTTTGGCGAGTGTACAACAGAGATTTGAACTCAGCGGCCGCCTGCCTGTAGGCACCTTGGCGGAAATGCGTGACCGCGATCTCGTACAGAGCAAGGCCGTGTTGCGGGGAAGTAACGGGAGCGAGGTGCGCGGCTGTGCGGAAGTGGTAGAGCGCGGCACCAGGTTCCTCGTGCCCGGCAAGTTCCCACTCCCCGAGGCGAAGGTGGAGGCGAGCCGCCTGCAGACCTGGCGCCTTTCCAGCGTGAAGCTCGGCTTTCCACGCAGCTATCTGAGTTCCGGAAACAGATTCGGCAAGATGTCCCACCTCATCCAGCAGAGAGCGATTAGAGGAATCAGGAACTTTTTGAAGGCGCGGCGCGGCCTGCGGTAAAGCCGATGAAGTCGCGGCTGAAGGTGCAACAGATCGGCGTTCAGGGGACGTCGTCTTCGCAACAGGTCGAATCAACGCAGAATTCGGTGCAGCGGTCGGTCGATCTGGGGCCTGTGTTCGCGCGAGGAATGGTACCTGTGCAGCCATTCCGGGAAGACCCCGCAACGTCGCGAATGCCATGATAAGAAGTGGAGCCGTGAGCCAAGCGAGGCGGCGTTGACTCCGCAAACGATTCTCGGGCGAATGCGCAGCTTCGTCTGAAAAAGAGGGCCTTCTCATCTATCGTACCTTTCCGGCGCAACGCCGATGCCGATGTATGACCGAAACGACGGTATTGCGACGCCGGGCTTATGCGCGAGGAGCGCATGCCGAGAACGGTCTCGGCACCTGTTTCAGCGAAGTGGCTGCATCATACAATAAAAGGGGGCTCTTCAACTCATACTAAAGAATGAATTCTTATAGCTGACTTCTTTTTTTGCACCAGGTAGATTAGCTACGGAATAGCTATCTGAGTTTTTACGCTTCGTCAGACCCATTGTCAGGAGGAAGCATCTTTGAGGCAGTGAACAGCGTAAAGAGCTGGCTTCGGCGTTTGACATCCGTTTTCTTGAAGGCGCTTTGCAGGTGCGATTTAACGGTGGCAACCGTTGTGCAGAGGTGTTCAGCAATTTCTCTATTGGAAAGCCCTTTTGCGGCTAGTTGAGCTGTCTGTGCCTCGCGAGCGGTCAAATAACGATACTGGTACCGCAACTTCAGGCTTTCAGTGGTGCTAGTGAGAAGCCCTGAAATGCGTTTTGGCACAGGCAATGGACAGAGGCTACTTGTGCTACCTCCTTTTCGCAGGATCTGTGCCGAAGAGGAAAGGTCGAAGTTTTGCTCCCTCCCCCGGTCGTTTGAGGTTGTAGTGGATATCTTAAGTGCCGCAGCAACGGCTTCGCGAAGTTCCGCCTCGCTTGCGTCCAGAGGGACGTGGGCATGTACACGCTCTCTGTAAAAAGAAGGGATAACCAGCGCCAGGTCAATACTTGGCGACACGAGAACGATGCTAATCGGTTCTTCCTTCTTTTGATTTATGGCGAGAAGTGAAGATACCGATGAGGAAGTGAGCAGCGACTGCAAATCGTCACGGCTGCAGCAAATCAAGACAAAAACCGTCACATTAGAAATACAAAACCTCACCTGATCGTGTTTCGACTGGATCGAACACTCCTCATCCCCTAGACACACTGTCGAAAAAGTAGGATTTGCCGCGCTTCGGATCGTGTTCGCGAGAGAGGAGCAAAGCAGGCGCGGTCCAGCCAGGAAAACGCGAATGAGCTCTTTAGTCTCACGGGACTCCTCCAGGCTATGAGGGTGAGGCATCGGGTATACAGAATCCGTTAATGCGGGTGAGACCTGCTCTGATTCCTCGTCGGGATGCATCGGGCCGTTCTCCTGTGAGAGCATCCTAACAACCGCCGATTACAGAAGCCTTACAAACCCAAAGAAAAGTGCAGAGAATTACAGGTATTTTTCATTTGTTGGTCGTGAGCGCGCGCCTTCCGGGAGCACGCAGCTCAGAGTGGAGCCTGCCTGGTATGTATAACCATGTTAGTATCCTGACGGTATCCTGAGTCAGCAGGGGAGAATCAGCAGTGACATGAGCAGTAGCGGTAGCAGCCACCTAGGAGTTCAGGATGCCGGAAGCACACGGGCAACCGGACCAGAGCCTGCGGATTTGCTGACCGCCGAGCAAGCGGCTGACCACCTTCAATTATGCACTTCGTTCAGCTTTCTTCTTCGTCGATAGGGTCATATATCCGCCAGGGCAAACTCAAAGCGTTCCGCATCGCGGGCCTGCGCAAGGTATTCACACCAAGGGCGCGCATCCTACTCCTCAAGAGCAGGCAGCGGTCACAACGCCCAGCAACTTTCCCACCTCGCGTCTCGGCACTCGAAACCTTCTCAGTAGATTGAATACAACGGATGGCACCACCGCATGGAGGCTGATATAGCGACCAGTTTTGAGGAGTCTCTCGATTTTTCGTGCGAAGGCAGCAGCAACCTCCTATGATTTACCCTCCGGTTCTGCCATATCCATCTAGTTCGTCACGTGGTGTGTATGGCCGGATGACATCGGAACGGCCTGTTCCGACAGGGCAAGTGCACAAAGGCAAGCACTCGTTTATTCCTGCGTGCAGCTGCCGTAAAGGGCGGACCGTCATCCAGTTAGACGGAGTTATGAATCTGTTTCAGCCCAAACACGAAGCTTTTGGGCTGAAGAAGGAACAAAAAGTCGCCAAAACCAAAAATATTCAAGGAGAATTGGAGAAGGTTACCGCGACGACGTGGAAGATTCTCGAGAATTATACCTCAACCTAAGATTTCCCCGTCCGTCCCACAGGACGGGGTTATCTCATTTGGTTCAATCTCACGTTTTATAACGCCAAACTGGCACGGAGTACCTCAGTCCTCAGCTGCTGAATACCTGCTGAATTATCACGACTGGGATGAACTCTATTTGTTAGGAGGATAACAAACATGTCGAGGGAAGGGACGAGCCAAATAGCAGTTCCTGTATAGCCTTTATGCCCATAAACTGCTAATGTTGTGCCCCGAGAACTCGTTTCTTCCGCGGCCACCCATGCGTAGCCTCTTGACTCGCTGAGCCCTTCGGTTTGGTTGCAGAGAGAATTTTGAATGATCTGATTCTCGAGAACCGCTCCGTCCTTACGGATACCTCCGGCCATAATCATGGCACAGAACGCCGCGAGATCCTGGGATGTGGAGAAAACGCCTGCATGCCCCGCTACTCCTCCCATCCACGCGGCATTTTCATCATGTACAATTCCCAGTTGGCAAGCATTCAATGCAGCTCTGTACTCGGTTGGAGCAACTCGGTGGAAAAAACTAGGATGTGGATTAAAGCAGGTTTCCGTCATGCCTGCGGGACGCCAAATCTGTTCGAAAACGTACTGGTCTAGGGTTTGTTTGCTGACAGCCTCAATAATAGCGCCCAAAAGGATAAAGCCGCGGTTGCTATAGACCACTCTCTTTCCTGGTTCATACTCCAAGGGAGAGCTGCAAATACCCGATACGATTGCCTGATTTGATGAGCCGAATTGTTGAACGAAGGTACTTGCGGGCAGACCCGCAGTGTGTGTAAGCAGCTGCCGAATAGAGACTTGTGCTGCCGGGGACATCGATGTTCCGTCGATATAGTCCGCTACTCGTCCCTCAAGCCGGAGGATGTCGCTTGCTAACAAGCGGCAAATTGCGGGCCAAGTTGCAATTACCTTTGTTAGAGATGCCAGATCGAAAATGGTGTCCCGTGTCATCCCTATGTCTTTTGGAACCTGCTGTCGCTTGCCGACGGCTTCGTGCAGAATGATTTCTCCCTGCTTTGCGATAAGTATCACAGCCCCTGGTATCAAACTCTCGTCTACCACTTCCTGAAGATTTGATCGCATATGGTTCAGGACCTTGCTATGCGAACTGGGTAAGTGGTCGGGGGCAAAAGATCGCCAATACGTATAATTTTTTAGGGACATTGCATCGGGCTCTTAGGACGTAGGCAAAAGATTATAGGCACTACATCCAAAATACGGTGGACTCAAAAATCTGGATTTTGACCGGTGTTCATAGTGCTCCTTCGCTTAACAAGCCTTAAACTGCTAAATGGGAACACCGTTTATGTAACGTCAGGAGTTGACTCGAAACCTTAACATCGCTTCCTATCATAGCAAAATACCTTCGCTCCGAGTGCAGCGAGCTTTTCATACAAACGCGCGTGCCCCCTCTCAAGGTGGTACGTTCCTCTCAGACGTGTCTCCCCCTGTGCAGCCAGAGCGGCAATAAGAAGCGCGGCGCCGCCTCGGATATCGTGCGCCTCTACGTCTGTGCCCCGAAGATGTGTAATTCCCTCCACGGTGGCGCTCTGTCCATCAATCTCTAAGGCGCCTCCCATGCGTTGCAGATAGGGAACCTGGCGAAACCTGTTGGTATAGAGGGTTTCTCGGATATGACTTCTGCCAGACGCCTGGGTCATCAGAGCCATGAACTGTGGCTGCAAATCTGTCGGAAATTCTGGATATGGTCCGGTCTTGATGCTCTGTGCGAGTAACCGGTCCGGCGCCTGCGCCGTAACTTCGTTCTCCGTCCTCAAAAAGGTGCATCCCGCTGCTTCTAGAAGATTACAAAGCAAGGATAGATGTTTCAGATCCTCCCTTGGCAGTGTTATACTTCCGCAAGTTGCCATGGCAGCCATGAGAAGTGTCCCGGCCTCTAATCGATCCGGCATTATCCTAAGCGCAGCCCCACCGAGCGGATTAGCCCCCTGTATTTCGATTTGGGGGGTGCCGACGCCCTCTATGGCTACCCCCATCTGTTTGAGTAAAAGCGCCAAATCGATCAGTTCCGGTTCTTTAGCCGCGTTGTTGATGAGCGTCACCTCCGGTATTGTAGAAGCCAGCAACATTGCGAACCCGGTGCCCGTGAAACTGGGAAAAGGGAGGTTCAGGATTTTCGCCTTCAGACGACTGGCAGTAAACGTTAAGCCTGCTTCATCAGACGTGACAGTGCCACCGAGTTCATGGATAATGTAAAAATGGGTGTCTAGGGGACGAGCGCCTATTCGGTCTCCGCCTGGATGCGGGATTGATGCTTGACCGAACCGCGACAGCAGACCGGGCACGAACAGCAATGTCGACCGCAATCTACTGCCCAAATCAAAAGGTACATGAGTGCTTTTCAGTTTCTTTGCACATAACGTTATACGCTCTTGGTCCTTCTCTAATTTGGTTTCGCAGTTCAACGCCTGCAGAATTTCAGCAAGAGCAAAAACGTCCTGGATAAGGGGCAGTCCTGATAATTCCACGACATGGTCTGTCAACAGAGCGGCAGTCACCAAAAACTGCATCGAATTTTTAGCGCCGCTAGATTTCGCCGTGCCGTGAAGGGCAGTACCCCCAACGATTTTTAACAGGTCCGACTGTGGTTCAATAAGATTCATTGAAGAGGGAAAAGACCTCCGTGTGTATCGACCCAGAGCTTGATCTCTAACTCCAGTAGAATACCAAAGCATTTTTGGACACATGAGCGGGCGTGAGCGATCAGCGTCACTACGTCTTGCCATGTGGCACTGCCGGAGTTCATGATGAAGTTCGCATGAACCTCCGATATTTTTGCCCCTCCCACGCTGAAGCCTTTCAGCTGGCACTGATCCAAGTAGTATCCGGCCGAAACCCAGCATTGATTCTTGCTGTCGTAGTGTCTTTTGAAGGTAGATCCCAGTGTTCGGCCGCGAGGTTGCGTTCTAAATCGATAGTCGCGAAACGAGCGCATCAGCGACCCGATTCGTTCTCGGTCGCCCGCGGTTAGCTGAAGGCACGCTCCCAGCACTATGTATTTCGACGGGTCAATATTCGTCCAGCGATGGCTGGCCTCGATGTCTTGATGAAAAAGTGTAACGGCCTCGCCGTTGTGCGTCATTGCCCGGACATAGAGTAACCTATCTATGATCTCTTCCGCGAAAGCGCCAGCGTTCATCACTATGGACCCGCCCAGTGTTCCCGGCACATTGACTGCCCACTCAAGTCCCGATAATCCGTAATGCAATGCAGCCTTTGCCAGTGCAGGAAGATAGGTGCCCGCTTGAGCGTACATCTTTGTGCCGTCCGTTTGTAGGTTGGTTCCAGTTATCTTAAGCACAAGTGCGTCGTCGGGTAGATCGCCGATCAGCGTGTTGCTGCCAGCACCCAGGCACAGAATCCGGTGAGACGAAGCTCGAGCCGTTTCTATAATCTCCTTCACTTCGTATTCCGTTTCGATGGCTGCAAAATACGGAGCAATACCACCGATCTTTAATGTCGAACATCCCGCAAGCGAGTGGTTCTGGTAAAGTGTCATTTATTTTTTCCGCGATTGGTCATCTGCGAGCGGCGGCCTTTCAGGAGCGCCGTTGTCGCTCGAGAGTAGCGACGGACGCAAGGATTTTC
Source organism: Armatimonadota bacterium (assembly GCA_040387315.1). Classification (GTDB taxonomy): domain Bacteria; phylum Armatimonadota; class Armatimonadia; order Armatimonadales; family Armatimonadaceae; genus JACMJB01. The sequence continues at coordinate 36,644 of JAZKEA010000338.1, forward strand.
CCGGAGGGTTTGAGTCATTTCACGATGAGATAATCTTCCATGATTAGTGCGTCCAGTCCTGTGGAATAAAACGAGGCTATTGCGTCTTTGGGCGTACAGACAATTGGCTCTCCCTTTACGTTAAAGGAGGTGTTAAGGATGGCTGGCACCGAGGTTATCCGGGTAAAATTTTCGATCATTTGACGGTACCGGGTGTAGGGCGCCGTATTCGGTAGAATCTGTGGACGAGCAGTTCCATCAACATGTACTGCTGCAGGGATGAGGTGCTTCGCTGCGTTCTGAACTTCAAAGGCCTGCATCATGAATAAGCTGTCAGAGAAGCCATCAAAGAGGATACTCGCAAATGTATCAGTAAGGGTGGGAGCGAAGGGCCGCCATGACTCGCGGAATTTAATTCGCTTATTGACAATGTCTTTGGTTTCGATGGAAGCCGGATTAGCTAGAATGGATCGCGCCCCTAACGCCCGCGCACCAATTTCCATGCAGCCTTGAAACCAACCGATAATTTTGCCCTCAGCCAAATACTGTGCCGCTACGCTTGCGGGATCCGCAACTCGCGCGTGCTGAACTTTGGCAGTCCTAAGCGCACGCTCGATTTGCTCGTTTGAAAATCCTGGTCCCCAAAACGCATGGACCATTTTGAAGCGCGGATCATAGCCCGCCTCTTTGCTGGCAATCATAGCGGCTCCTAGGGCCGTTCCGGAGTCCTGACTCGCCGGCTGAATGAAAAGGTTCCGTACCCTGCCTGACCGGGCGATAAAGCCGTTTAGGGAGCAGTTCATCGCGACGCCTCCGGCTAAACACAAATTATCAATCATGTCGTCGGGAGAATGGATTTCGAGTAAGTGAAGAGCGGCTTTCTCCAGAAGATCCTGTGCGATGTAAGCCACATTTTTATAATGGTCGGTAATTGGTTCGTTTCGGTTGCGCGGAGGGCCGAGTTCGGTGACCAGCCTGTCGGTAAAACGGGTTCCGTACGTATGGTCGCCGAAGAAAATATATGCTGGGTCGACTTGGTAGCCCTTCTTGTTAAGTGAAAGTACCCTAGTCAATACATCCCGGGCCTTCGCATCTTCCTGACCGAACGCGGCGAGTCCCATGACAATCCCCTCATGCTGGTTTGGCAGGAATCCAAGGAATTCGGTGACCATGGAGTAAAACCATCCCAAAGAATGGGGCAACGGGAAGCTTTCTTTGATCCGAATGTCAAGGCCGTCACCTTCAAAAAATGCCGTCGCTATTTCTTCACCTGCTCCGTCAAGTGTCAGAATGGTAGCTCTTTCAAAACCGGAACTGAAGAATGTGCTGGCAGCATGAGCCAGATGGTGATCGACGAAGTAAAGCGGGGGGAATTTTTGGCTATAGCCTACCCGACGGAAGCCCTCGCGAATTCTATGAATAACACGGTCCTTATTGAAACGGTCAAACAACATTCGCTCAGTGAGCTTGGTGACGTCGTCTTTCGCGTACTTTCTGCTAATGCTCCGGTAGAATCGCTGCATGTTGCCGTTATATTTGTCAAGATTCCAGCCGATTGCGATGCACGAGACGTCAGAGAGAGAGATGCCCTGTTCACGAAGACAGAATGCGCTCGCCTGAAACGGGTACGTATCCGGGGCAGATTTAACGCGTGTGAAACGCTCTTCTTCCGCGAAGTTCAAGAGATTTCCATTATGGATTAAGCAGGCGGCCGCATTATGGCCCGCCTCAGACATGCCAAGGACATACATTTAAGTTTCCTGAACTCTCCAGTGACTGCGTCGCGTCCGATTCCTCAGGGAACCTGGTGGAAAATGCGATAAATCTTTTACTGTACGCTGAGGATCACGATCAAATCGATGTTGCCGCCCCCGACGTCAATATGGTATATCGCTAGGACGCACTTTGATCTGGGGGCCTGGAACCCCGAGTTTTACCGGGATCATTCGCTAGGCTACTTCCGATGAGTTCTCACTCCATAAAACGACGGCCTCCTTCCGCGTACCCAGATCTTGTTTCCCGCTTCGGCAGGCACAGCGACTTTGCAGGGATGTACGCTAATTGCTTCGCGCAAGCTCCCCAAGACCCACGTGACCTGACCTACCGCCAGATCAAGCACGAGTGGGACGTGTTCACCCGGAACCCCGCCACGGTGACTTTCGTCGTCGAGGACCGCTCGCGGGTCGAACTGGAACGGGTATGCGGTTGCGGGCAGATGGTGTTTGTCCAGCAGGACTTTGCCGATTGGGTGCATGAGACAAGGAAGCCAGGGATAAACGGGGAAGCGGCGCGGCAGGACAAGCAACACCTTCTTGATTTCCGCCAAATGCGGAGCGCAAACAGCTCTAAGGGAGTTATAGGCCTCGTCACCCGATGGCACTCCGGAACGGAGGGAAGTTTTCCCGAAAGTTTCCGGGCAGGGGTACGGGCAGTGCTTTACCGCGGGATGATGGATTTTTTCCTGGGTTTCAAATTCCGCGAGATTATCGGCGAAACCAACGGACACCAAGCGTTCCAGTATGCACAGGACGCAGGGTTTCGAGTACTAAACCGTTTTTCCGACTATTATTCCGTGCCGAATACGCCAGAGCCGCGGTATGGATTGGTCCACATCACACGTGAGCAGGCACTTCAAAACGACGCGACCCGTATCAGCCAGCTTTTTGTCGACTATCGTGCGCCGCGACTTCACTTGAACGAAACCAGCCGTGAGCTGCTCCAGCTCGCTATGCTCGGATACGGTGACTCCGAGATCGCTAGACTCACGGGCTGCTCCCTTAAGGGTATCCAGAAACGATGGTATGTGCTCAGCGCCTTAGAGCGGAGCAACCC
>JAZKEA010000338.1:39464-40051 GCA_040387315.1 Armatimonadota bacterium
TGCTGAATCTAGTGGGTCAACCGACCATACACCGGAGAAATCCGCGAGCAGTGGGATGGTCAATCGTCATTTGTGGATTAAGTTTGTTCAAAACTATCCCGAGGAGTTACGCCCACACGCTGGCCTTTATTTCAAAAGGTTTATCGAGACGAAGAAGTTCGCGACGGCGAAATAATAAATCATTCATATGGACTTACCAGGCAGACCTGGTGACGTTTCCTCGGAAGAGGAAGCCGTCCTGTATACAGCACCTGAGGATGACGAGGCTCTTGTGGGCGGTCTGATCTTGTATAAACCACTCGCTCGCCCCGCTCATGGCTGCCTGCGTGGGAAGATTGGCCCTGAGGATGTCCGGCAAACGGCGCCACCTGCTCCGGATAATGACCGGTCGCAAGCATCGCCCGCTTTACCACCCGTGTTACCGTTGCTACCGTCCGGCCGCAGAGCCGCTGGGGACTGACATTCCTGTGCCGATCTACTCCCCGTAACAGGGGAGATGATCCTGATGGTCCAGCCCGTTCGGGTCCCTTCTCTAGCTTATTGTATAAAGGCGCATTATCATGGGTTTCAGCGACTGTCTGCTACTT
>JAZKEA010000338.1:40061-40504 GCA_040387315.1 Armatimonadota bacterium
CTCATCGCCTCCTTCCAGGCGCATACCTTACAGCCCCAATGACCTGGCTCAACTGAGCCAGGTCATTGGGGAACACACTCTCGAACACTACACGGCAGAACTTTGGTTACAAGATATAAAAGGCAGTCCGTGACCCTACGTCAGGATGTCACTTTATCATCTCCAATTACGGGCGTTGGATCTTCCGGATCTTCCGGATCTTCCGGACAAGGGGCGTAGGTGGTCGCGATAAAAGTATCTATCACGGCCATGGTTTCGCCCTCATGCTCTGGGTCCGGAACCTCCTCAGCCCGCGACTTGTTGCAGCTGCAGATTGTACCTTCCCGAAGCGCTAGCGCCCGCTTTTCATTTGCCGTCTCATCCAGCCACTGGTAGATGAAGCGCAGCTCTTTGCGCGATGCCGCGGCGCCTACTTCGGCCGCTACCGGACTGGGCAGTGCCAG
>JAZKEA010000339.1:0-772 GCA_040387315.1 Armatimonadota bacterium
CGGTTTTTGGAATTCCGACGCTACAGAGCGTCGTAAACATCCATCCCATGTCCGACTCATAGACATTAAGCCTAAGCCTCTCCGCCTCTGCACGTAGGTACCTTAAGGTAGTCATTGGATTTCCTCTTTCTGCCGCAGAAAACGCGACGCTTGGGGGGTCATCTCTGCTGCCACAGAATGGGGGATTGTTTTCATCGATACAGTCTCGACCTGCCAATATAAGGATTGAAATAAATCCCCCCGTTTGGACTGATTCCCCTGACACCCTTAATCAGGAGGATCAAGGGATGAAAGAAGAAATAGAGCACCCAGAGTATTGGGGCCGTTTTTGGAGCAATGCACAAGTGCGACAACAGGCAATGCGTTAATCCTGCACATCTATCCGTCGGTAGCAGAGCGGACAATAACCGCGATCGTGACATGAAGGGACGGGGCGTTGTTAAACGCGGGCAATACAATCCGAACGCAAAACTAACAGCGGATCAGGTGCGGGAGATCAGGCAGATGAGTTCGGAAAGGACTGGGACCCGAAGAGAAATTGCGTCACAGTATAGCGTTTCGGTAAGAACGGTCGAGATGATTATTTCGGGCGATACATGGAAGCATCTTGCTCAGGAATGAACAAAACAGTGGGCAAGAAAAGGTTTTGGCAAGGCTCGTAGTAACGCGGTGCGCCACTTTGGAGCGTGGTACACTAACCGCGAGCGATCACGTATCAAGATTTCGCAGCCCGATTACAGCCCATACCCCGCTTTGTGGGTTAGGAGCATCG
>JAZKEA010000339.1:782-7015 GCA_040387315.1 Armatimonadota bacterium
ATCTCTCCGAGGCCACTATAACCGCCCTGTCAGGACTTCAATCAACAGATTGGAGACCCGGCAGGGCTTTATTTTTGCCCGTGGATCGCATCTTCTCCGGTCACCAAAGGGAAAGCAGCCTTTGCCGCCGAAGAAACTCGTGGAGTTCGTGTTGTTCACGAAGAAAGGCGACCTTTTCATGGATGCAGAGGCGGCAGTAGCCACAGGATTGTCAGTAACCGGGGCGACAAAAAACGCGCCCGTCATCACGTTTATCGGAGCGGGGAGCCTGGGATTCACGCGCGGTCTGGTGCGAGACCTGCTTACCTTCCCGGCCCTGGAGAACGCAACAATCCGCTTGATGGACATAGATGCCGAGCGGCTTCAGTTCGTCCATATCGCGGTTCAGCGAATCGTCGATGCCGGTAATTATCCGGCCCGTGTGGAAACGTTCACCGACCGTGCCGCGGCTCTCGATGGGGCGGATGCGGTCCTATGTACGATTCTGGCCTCGCCCCTGTCTGTATGGCGCACGGATATCGAGATTCCAAAGCGTTACGGCGTCGATATTAACATAGGCGATACCCGTGGTCCGTCCGGGGTGTTCCGGACCGCCCGTACCCTTCCCGTGATGCTGGATATCTGCCGCGATATGGAGCGGCTCTGCCCCAACGCTTATCTCCTGAACTATACCAACCCGATGGCGATGCTGTGCCGGGGAATTCAGAAGACGACCTCGATCCAAACGACGGGCCTATGTCACAGCGTTCAGGGCACGGCCGAAATGCTGGCCGGGTGGATTGGCGCGGAGATGAAGGACATTACGTATCTTTGCGCCGGAATCAACCACCAGGCGTTCTACCTGGACTACAAATGGAAGGGCGAGGATGCGTATCCGCTGCTGCGCGAAGCGGTCCAGAAGCCGGATATCTACAACAAAGAGATTGTCCGAAATGAGATGTTCACCCACCTCGGCTACTATGTGACCGAGTCGTCGGGGCACAATTCCGAGTACAATGCCTGGTTCCGCAAGCGTCCTGACCTGATCGAAAAGTTCTGCACCCATGGCACGAACTGGAACCCCGGTGTCTACGGCTATATTGTCAGCAGCTACGAAAACCGGCAGACCACCTGGAAAGACGCCATGGAGAAGTCCCTGAGCGAACCGGTGAAGCTGGAGCGCGGGCACGAGTATGCCGCCCCTATCCTGAATGCGCTTATCGGGAGTGGAGAGCTTTTCGAGTTTAACGGCAATGTCCCGAACACCGGGCTAATTCCGAACCTGCCGCCCGAGGTGTGTGTTGAGGTGCCCGTGACCGCCAGCAAAAACGGCTTTCGCTCCTCCTATGCCGGGTCCCTTCCTCCACAGCTCGCGGCCCTGGTAAACATCAGCGTCAACAACGAGGAGATGGCAGTGGAAGGCATTCTGAACGGCAACGCCAGAGAGATTTTCCATTCCATCTGCTATGACCCCCTGACCAGTGCGGTTCTCTCTCTAGGCGAGATTCGGGAGATGGTAAAAGAGATGTTCACGGCGAATGAGGGATACCTTCCCACCTTCCGCACAACCGACTTCTAGGTCAGACATCGGGCAGCCTGGGTTCAGTGTTCGGCTTCCGGCAGGAAGCCAATAAACCGGGCTGTCTGAACCATCTCTACATCCGGCAGTTTCAGGCACTCGCGGTAGAACTTCAGGTACGCTTTGCAGAAGCGTTCCGGATTGACACCAGGTTTGCCCGCTTTGTCTAATTCGGCCAATTCTCCGGCAGTCATTCTGCGACGAAGTTCAATAACATGTCTCTTCGTTCGTGCATCGTTCTGAGGCAGCGGCGCGGTGGAGGATGGCGCTAAAACAATTACCGCCATCTGATCCGTGAGCTTTTCCGTAATAACACCGATTTTCCCACGGTCTTTTTCGGAAACACCATTGGTATTAACCCTGCCGGAAATTACCATAGAATATAGCAGAGCAGGAGATACCGCAGCCATCTGGCCCATAAAGTCGGCACGCAGCCGCAGGTACTTTTTGAGGGTCGCAGGGGATGCGCGTTTCAGGCGTAACTGCAAATAATCATTACCGAACTGCCCTGAGCTCAGATCAATTTCCTGCTGACTTTTGCCGGACTGAAGCGCACGAATCATCAGGGATCGAAAACGTCTATACTCAGCGGGATCGACTTTCTTTATTGCCTGGAACAGGGAGTCCCTGGCGAGAAACGTATCTAAGTCAGCGATTCGCGACGCGACAGAGAGTGGCTTCTGAAAATAACCTATGGCAGCGGTGACCGCTGCGTGGGCTGACGCGGACGGCAAAAAAACGCCCAGACACAGAAGTGTGCTCGTGACCTTTTTCATCAGCCTATGATCGGTAAGGCTTCGCTTCATTTCTGCGACTGCAGGGCTATTGCACATGGGTTTGTCTTGTTTTCTCCTGCTTTTTTGCCTGTTCACAGGTGAGTGGCTGTTCGCTTCGCTCGCGCTAGTTTCCTTCTGCCCCTCCGTTTGCAAACCTTGCCTACCAGGAAGCGAGATTATCAGCTTGAAGGAGCACGGCGACCCTAAAGCGTATTCCTAAAAGGTGATTTCAAAGATATCCAGCCTGCACGACGATCTTCTCTGGCCCTGTGTCTCGCATCTGTGCGGTATGGGTGAGATTGGCGGCGATGGACGACGCTTTGCCGTGACGGAATGTTCGCCACTGACACGAGCGGCTCAGTTCGGTGTCCATGGCGAGGATTTCAGCCCGCCCGCAGTCACGGACGAGGCTGTTTATGACAGCTACTGCACCTCGCTCGTTCCTGCCGTCACCCGGCATTATGAGACGGTGGTCGCCGCTGTTTTTGACCGTTATTTTGTCGCCGATGCTGCCTGCGGCTGGCCTCCCGCTCCGCCCACTCCACAGGACCGCGAGAGATCGACATACGAGGATATAAATCGGTATCTGTCGTTTGGAAACTGTGGCTTGCAGGCAGTTCGGGCAGCGGACGAAATCAGCTCCCAGGGTACGACGAACATGATCCTGGCAGTCGAGGGTATGGATTTCGTCCATTCGGAGGCTCAGATTGAGACACTGCTGGCGGCGGGGGTCCGTGTCTTTGCTCTTCAGTATAATCGGCCCAATAATCTGAGTGCAGGAGACTGTACGGAAGCTAATCCGTTCGGCGACTCCGGATTGACCGGGCTGGGTCGGCGAGTGGTGATGCGCCTGTTCGCTGCGGGAGCCGTGCTTGATCTGGCGCATTCCGCGCCGCAGACGCGGGGAGAGATTCTCGATTTCGCTGCCGAACACGGCTATGGTCGTCAGGTAGCCTACACACACGGCGCAATTCTGGAAGAGGCCGAAACGGATCGCGTTAAGCGTCTGCCGGGGCGATTTCTTCGGCGCACGGAAGCACAGCGAATACTGCGCCTGGGCGGTATTATCGGCCTGACGCCCGCACTTCTTTTCACGCCCTCCCTCACCCATTTCGTCGACCAGATCTGCCGTCTTGTTCGTGAGGACGAAAACGGTATCACGGGTATTGCCCTTGGTACCGATTTTGGCGGTATATCTGAAAGAGTTCTGCTGCCCGAGATACGCAGCGTCGCAGATCTGGTCCGAATAGGCGAGGTGCTCTCCCATCGCCATGGATTCACGGACACGGAGATAGACGGCGTGCTCCGCGCCAATGCGACGACGTGGCTGAAACGGGCTCTCCCGATGGAAAAGGACCACGGCTCTACAAAATGAAGGATATGAATATGCTATCGTTTCCCGAAGTTTCCGATCTGACGCTTGAGGAAAAGATCGGGCAGATGCTCTGCCTGGGCTGGGGTGGAGACGACTCGTACCTCGCTGTCAATGATCAGGCACGGGCCTGTGTGTCAGATTTGAAAGCGGGCGGGATGATTGTTATGGGGCGGAATGTGCAGTCTTCCGGTACGGAAACCATTGATGCCGCCGCCGTACGAACCATGATTGCGGACCTTCAGGCGCTGGCGCCGCGCATCCCTCTCCTGATCGGGACGGACCAGGAGGGAGGCCGCGTCGCCCGGTTCGGCAAAGCCCCCTTTACCCGTATGCCGACCGCGAAGGCGATCGGGCTGGCGCAGAGTGCGGAGCTTGCCCGAGCGGCAGCGCGGGCAACAGGCAAAGAGCTCGCTGCGGTGGGAGTCAACTGGAACTTCGCCCCGGACGCGGATGTTAACAGCAACCCGCTGAACCCGGTCATCGGAGACCGGGCCTTTGGAGACTCGCCGGAAATCGTCAGCGCGATGGTTGCAGCTCAGGTGAAGGGATACGCGGAAGGCGGCGTGCTTTCGTGCGCCAAGCACTTTCCCGGTCATGGCGACACCCATTTGGATTCACATCTTGCTCTGCCGAGCGTCGATGTTTCCCTGGAGGAGCTGGAGGCGCGCGAGCTTGTTCCCTTCCAGGCCGCGATAAAGGCGGAAGCGGCTGCGCTGATGACCGCCCATATATTGTTTCCCCAGTTGGACCCCTCGGGTGTTCCGGCAACCCTCAGTTCGGTGATTCTGACCGATTTACTCCGTACAAGCCTTGGTTTTACGGGGCTCGTCGTCACCGACTGCCTGCAGATGAAGGCGGTCGCGGACCATTGGGGCACGCCACGCGCCGCAGTACTCGCCGCGAAGGCGGGAGCGGACATGCTTCTCGTGTGTCACACCTGGGAGCAGCAGAAAGAAACCTTCGAGGCGTTGATAGCGGCTGTCCACAACGGTGAGCTGCCGCTGGCCCGTGTGGAGGAGGCAGTGAGCAGGGTTCTTGCCGCCAAACGACTGGCCTTCGCACAGGCAGCGCCACTCCTCTCCGTCATCGGTTCCCCAGAGCATCAGGAGGTTACCGACGCAATCACGGAAGCATCCGGCACAGCCGTTATCAGTGGGCCGACCACCCTGGGGGAGTCTGCCCCCGCGTAAAAATTAGCGGGGCGCTGTCTGGCGGCGGGGCGGGCGTCCTCCTGCGCGAAGGATTTGATTCGCCGCGCGTTCCAGAGCGCTATCCTTCGGCTGCCGCCGCCGCAGGTAAAACTCCTCCCACATCACTTTGGTGACAATGGCGGTGGGCACAGCGAGAAGCGCCCCTGCAAGCCCTAACACCGAGCCGAGAGCGAGAACAAAAAACAGAATAGAGACCGGGTGCAGCTTGAGTCGGGAGCCCATGATAAACGGGACCAGCACGTTATTCTCAACCTGCTGAATCCCCAGGAAAAGCACCGCTACCCAGAGCGCCTTTTGGGGGTCATCGGCCAGAGAAACGGCTATTGGCGGTATGGCGGAGAGAATGGGACCAATCGTGGGAATCCCCTCACCGATTCCCGCGATGACGCCGAACAGAATGGCATTGGGAACTTTAAGCAGCCATAGTCCAACGCCGCTCAAAACCCCGACAATCAGCATCAGAAGCAGAGTCGCGGATGCCCATGCCTCCAGCTGCCCCACAATACGTGTCAGAGAACGCGTCGCAGGCCGGCGATACCCAGGAGGAACCGCGGCGATTACTCCCTTTAGAAGAACATGCGGCGCGCCCAGTGTATAAAGGGCAATCACAAAGACAAAGAATCCGGATGCAAGCGACCCCAGCAAACCCAGTGTGAAGCGCCCCACTTGCGGCAGCAGCTTCTGCGCCTGCGCAAGAACGCTCTCGGACTGCATCGCCTCCGAGTTGATAACACCACGAAGCTGTGGATATCGCACGGCGAACTGATCCGCCTGCTGACGTAGCCTATCCGCCCGTTTCGGCGCATCCTGAACAAGCTGCGCCGCCTCATTCGCCAGCGGCGGGCCGACGAGATATAGGGCAGCGCCGAGACCTCCCAGCACAATCAAGGCGACTCCGGCCGCGGAAACGCTGCGGCGCACCCCCCGGTTTTCCAGCCAGCGCACCGGAGCGTTGAGAACCACGGCGATAAGAAACGCGGTCAGAAAGAGAAGCAGAGCCTTGGTGATGTGATCGAAAAAGTTGAGAAGCAGGTAGGCGAGCAGGGAAAATAAAACAATCTGTGAATAGTTCAGCGAAACACGAAGGGACCGCACTTCCGTATTAGAAGATGGCGCAGGCAGGAGCGCTGCTCCAGTTTGACGGGAGGCATTTGGACCGCCTGTCACACCGGACGGTGCAATGGGCGTTTCTAAATTCTCGTACTCTTTGGGGTTCACAGCACTTCTTCTTACCCCGGTAAACAGCGTGAGGAAACGCGCTATGAGTGTGTGAGCCTGCTTCTTGACGCACTGTTGGTTAAACTGTTATAATT
>JAZKEA010000339.1:7025-14100 GCA_040387315.1 Armatimonadota bacterium
ACAATCTTTGTCTTGTCGCGGAGAGAGCAGCGGCGTTTTCTGTCTGCCTCTTCCTCCTGCGATCCGGCTTTTTCACCCCGACCTCCGAGGATTAAATATGATGGATTTTCCTTGCCGCACCCATTTTCGAAGCCGACAGCGGCGCGGCAGTGTGGGACGCGGTTCGGCTATGGCTGCAGCGACTCTTCTGTTACTCGGTGTAGGGTCCGCGGGCAGCGCTTCTGCGGAAGATTGGCCGGTATACCGTGGAGATGCCCAGCACACCGGTGTCTCGAGTGAGAAGGTTCAGCCCCCGCTCTCGCTTCTCTGGCGATTCACGGGCGGCCCCCAGAGCGGCAATACCAGTTCCGCCACGATTGTGGGCGACACAGCCTACTTCACCACGCGCGCTCTGCCCGACACCACGGGCGTCCCGGCGACCGGCGGCGTTCTGTACGCTGTCGATGTTAAAACCGGCGCACAGCGGTGGCGTTCGCCCCAGCTTTTGAACAACAACGTCTACTCCACGACCCCACTTGTGGATAATGGGCGTGTCTACATCGGCGGCTCAGACGGCATCATGTATGTTCTGGATGTCAAAGACGGCCATGAGATCATCCGATTCAATGCCGGTCGTTCTATTGCCTCCTCACCCGTGATCGTGGAGAAGGTTCTCTATTTCGGCGCAAATGACGGCTCCGTCCGCGCTCTGGACCCGATGACAGGTACGCCTGTCTGGAAGCGGGAGTTCAATGCGGGAGCTGGTATCAACTCGTCGCCGACCGTTGTGGGAAGTTTGATCTTCTTCACGACAAACAACAACAGCGTGGTGGCGGTCAACGCAGCGACAGGGATCGGAAAATGGTCACAGCGCCTGCCTTACCGGTTCGGAGCGAACGTCCCGATTTTTGCCGATAATACACTGTATGTCCCATCGGGACCGCGCCTTTACGCGATGCAGCAGACCTCCGGCAATATGCGTTGGGCTCGTGATTTCGGCGCTGACCTGCAGTTTTCACCGGTTGCCGCAGATGGCGTCGTTTACGTGGTCGACCGGGAAAAGCGTATGTACGCTGTGCGTTCCAATAACGGGAAAGATGCCTGGACGCAGCCCGTGGAGCTTCCTTTTGTTCCTGCCGCCTCCCCGACAATCTCCGGTGACGTCATCTATATTCCGACAAACCAGAGCGTGCTTCTCGCGGTCTCCCGTGAAGATGGGCGACTGCTCTGGCAGTACCGGGTGGAGCCCGCGGTGACCAGGGCTGGCGCAACCGCCGCGACCAGTACTGTTCTGGGCTCGCCGATTTCCATTGCCAATAATGCACTGTATCTGGTCAGCGATGACGGCAGCCTTTCCGCGTTCCGACCGGATGCGACAGACACGAGTGCGCCGCTGGCCTCCAGTATGTACCCACCGCCCGGTCAGGCGATTAATGGGTCACCAGGACTGGTGATTGCCGCGAATGTGACCGACCCCGGTTCTGGTGTCGATCCGGATTCGGTAAAGATGTCAATCGACCAGAAAGAGGTCGAGGCTGATTACGACACCGTGACGAATCTTGTTTATTACAAGACGCGCGCAACGGGCAAGGTCGTTGACCCGCCGCTCTCGAACGGGCGTCATACCGTTGTGCTGACGGCGAAAGACTACAAAGGCAATGTCCAGCAGCAGGATTGGTCGTTTGTGGTAGATAACAGCCTGCCGCAGTACCGTGCGGGCACGGGCAACACAACAACCCCACCCCCACCGCAGACACGTCCGGGTATGATGCCAGGTCGTGGAACCGGGCTACCCGGTCAGGGCGGTCAGCCCGGCCGAGGTCAAGGTGGCGGACGGAACCGGGGCGGTGGTGATGGTGGACGCAACCGTGGCAACCGTGGCGGCGGCGGTTTGTAGCGCCCAGCCAGTAATCTGAAACGTCAGCAAGGGGCGTGGTCGGTTTTCTACGGGTGCAAACACGCTGTAGAAAGGACGACTATGCCCCTTGCCGCATTTGTCGCGTCCTGTAATTTCTCACTGAAAAACGACTATGCCTTCGCCCATCACATGTTTTACTGCAGCCGAAGAGACCGACGGTTTTATTGCCTGCCAGCGTATAGCAGCGGCCTTGCTTCCCCCGCCTCGCCTCCGTGCCCTTCTGGACGCCGTCGGCGGCGATCCCCTGGAGGCGCTTCGCCTGCCGCTCAAAACGCTCGCGATGCCTCCCATAGGCCTGACGGAAAAGCAGGCGGCACGGCTTAAAGAGGCCGCCGCCGCTCCGCTGCCACCCCGCCTGATCGAGCAGGCGAAATCGCTCGGGGCATCCGTCGTCACGTTTCGCGATCCGTCGTATCCTGCCAATCTCGCGCCTTTGTCAGATGCACCCCCACTATTATTCGTGCGTGGCGTCCTCTATCCGGATGACCGTTTCTCAGTCGCCATCGTCGGTTCGCGGCGAGCCACGATGTACGGTCGCGAGGCAAGCAATCGTTTTGCGCAGGCTCTGTCGGAGCGGGGCCTGTGTATTGTCTCCGGCGGAGCACTGGGCATCGATACATCGGCGCATCAGCGGGCGCTCGCGGCAGGCGGGAGAACTATCGCCGTGCTGGGATGCGGCATCGATGTCGGTTACCCCGCGGACAACCGGGCGCTGTTTGCCCAAGCGGTGGAGCGGGGCAGCGCGGTCATAAGCGAGTTTCCGATGGGGACGAAGCCGGAACCCTGGCGTTTTCCGACGCGGAACCGGATTATCGCGGGTATCGCGCGGGCGACGCTTGTTATCGAGACGCCGGAAGACTCCGGGGCGTTAATCACCGCGCGAAATGCTGCCGAATACGGGCGAGATGTCTGGGTGGTACCGGGACCGATAGACTCGGGACGCTCGCGCGGCGGTCACAAGCTGGTGCAGGACGGCGCGGGACTTGCCGACTCCCCGAACGATATACTGTTTGCGCTGGGAATTTCCACGGAAGCAGAGACACCTCCGGCCCAAGCGCCGCGTTCCAGGGACACTCTGCAGCCCAAGCTGCTGGCTGTAGAGCCGGAGACCGCTCCGCCACTCTCACCACCGCCGCTTCCTGTCAATCTCAGCCCGGATGAGGCGAAGCTCCTGCCCCACTTCGATCTCTCGCCACGCCATCTGGATGAGGCGAGCGCCGCATCCGGGCTGTCCGCACCACAGGCGACCGTCGCCGCGACACTGCTGGAGATGAAGTCACTGATTCGGCGTCAGCCGGGTAATTTGTTTGTGCGCGTTCTTTGATTCGCGGTCTATAATAGTTAGTGAGAAGTGACTAATCATTCAGGAGGCAAAAACAGATTTACCATGGCGGATAAGAAACACAAGCCGAGTATTACCCCCGAAGCGGCAAAGGTATTGGAACAGTATCGCAATGCGGGAAAGCCAAAGGCGGCGGATGGCTCCGTTGATCCTTCTGCTGCCGATGGCAACGGGGCGGCGCGTCCCACATCGCCACCCCCACCGTCCCCGATGCGCCGCAGCGGAACACGCGGCAAATAAAGCATAAAAAACCCCGCTGTGCATCGCACAGCGGGGTTTTTATTTCTATCTTAATCGCGGGCCGCGGCAGGATCGCGGACCAGGATCAGTTTCCCGTTCTCGACTTCGAATTCGCCGGTCGCGGCGGCATCGATCAGTTCCCGGTCGTGCGACGCCATCAGGATGGTGCCGTCGAACTTCACCAGAGCGTCCTGAAGCACCTGACGGGAGTTCAGGTCAAGGTGGTTTGTCGGCTCGTCGAGCAGGTACAGGTTCGCCGGACGCAGCAGGAACTTGGCGAGGGCGACACGAGACCGCTCCCCTCCGGACAGTACCTTCACCTTTTTGAACGGCGCGTCCTCACCACGGAACTGCAGGCGGGCCAGCAGGCCGCGAGCGACTTCCAGCAGTTTAGGATCGATCCCCGCCATAGTCTCTTCCATAACGGTCAGGTCATTGTTCAGCGCTTCCGCCTGATGCTGCGCGAAGTATCCGATGACCGTTTTAGAATTTACCTCAATGTTGCCCTTTGTCGGCTTTTCGTCGTTGACGATCATCTTGAGGAGCGTTGATTTGCCGATCCCGTTCGGTCCCACCAGTGCGATCTTGTCACCGCGCACGAGCGTCAGCGAGATATCATCCCAGATCACCTTGTCGCCATATTTCTTGGAGACGTTCTTGATGATGACCGGCTCCACCGAGGAGCGTGGGGCCTCGGGGAACTCCAGGTAAATGGTGCGTCCCTTCGCCTTCGGCTTTTCGATGATTTCCAGCTTATCGATCATATTCTCGCGACTGCGGACAACACCGGCCTTGGACTTACTGCGGCCCTTGTTTTCCGTGATGAAGTCGCGGACACGCTCAAGTTCCTTCTGCTGGGCTTCCCACTCCTTGAGATGGCGCTGGTACGCCTCCTCCTTCAGACGCTCATAGTCGTCGTAGTTACCCTTGTACTCTTTGACTGTCTGATCTTCGACTTCCAAAATCCGCTCACACACCACGTTAAGAAACTCCGGTTCGTGGGAGATCACGATAACGCTGCCAGGGTAGGAGGGAATATACTCGTACATCAGCCAGTAGCGAGCCGTGATATCAAGGTGGTTCGTCGGTTCGTCGAGGAGCAGATAGTCGGGCTCCTGCAGAAGCAGCTTCGCCATCGCGATTCGCATCTGCCAGCCTCCCGAATAGGTATCGGTCAGACGATCTACGGCATCCAGCTCAAAGCCCAGACCCGAGAGCACCCGTCCGATACGGGCATCAAGTGTGTGCGCTTCCAGGCGGTGCAGGTCATCGGCGGCTTTAGCAAGCTCGGCAAGATCGGCCTTACTGGCATCGCCGTCGGCCATCGCCTCGGAGGCTTTCATCAGGCGCTGTTCGACATCGGCGACACCGGGGAGCGCCGTCCGCATCTCTTCGCCGATCGTGACGCCCAGACGGCACTGCGATTCCTGCGACAAATAGCCGACGCTCGCCGCGTGCGTGTCCACCACGCCCTTATCGGGTTCGAGCTGTTTGCCCATGATCTTGACGAGAGTCGATTTGCCCGCGCCGTTGACGCCCACGACACCGACACGCTCTTTATTGCCAACGACGAGGCTGATATCTTTGAGAACCGTCTGCGGGCCGAAACCTTTGGTAATCTTATCCAGGGTAAGCATGGTCGTGGTCCTTTCTACCGCGCGTCCAGGGCGCAGCTGAAGACACTTTCTAACAAGAGGGGGTAACGCGCAAAAAAAGCGGCCCGCCGTCTGCGGGTCGCCGTTGGAGCAATTCGTTACATTTCAGTATATCGCACCTGCGGAACTGAGGCAAACGTTCATTAGCAGGTTAAAGCAATAGTCTGGCTGTTTCCGCAGGACCCGCATGATAAAAAGTAACTGATAGCTAGCGGCGCTTTCATCGGTGAGCCTTCGGGAGAAACTTTGCGATGTCGATTGCCCCCTACCCTAAACGCAGACCGGCCGTTTCCCGCCATGATCCGAGCCGAGTCGTTGGACGAATGACTTTAGACGAGTATGTCGCCTTTGAGCGCGATTCTCTGGAAAAACACGAATTTCTGGATGGAGAGGTCGTTCGAATGGCAGGTGGAAGCCCAGAACATAATTTGATCAGTGCGAATACTCTTCGAAGCTTTGGCAATGCATTAGAGTCGGTCGGGGCGAACTGTGATGTCTACGGCAGTGATCAGAAGTTATATATCAGTCCTAAACTGGCCTACTATCCAGACATTACGGTCGTGTGCGGCGAAGCGCATTTTGATGAACGGGATATGCTGCGAAACCCTGCGGTGGTCGTCGAGGTTCTCAGTTCTTCTACAGCTGCCTTTGACAGGGGCGAAAAATTTGAGAAGTACCAGACGCTGCCATCTCTTCAGCATTACATTCTCATCGAGCAAGACCGCATCTCGGTAACACACTTTGAGAAGATCGCTGGAAATCTATGGGCTATTGTAGGAACCCATACAGCACTGACAGAGAACCTTACACTCAATCTAGGCGAGATAGCCTTTCAAACCGACTTATCCGCGATCTACCGAAGAATTATCTTCGAGCCTTCCGTCGAAGACGATGCCAAAGAGTAACCCTACCTTGCCCGCTGACCGCAGCCTCTCGGCTGATACAATTTAATTCCAGAGCCGTTTGCGATCCACCATCCCAAATGCTGCTTTGCAGGAAAACATGCTCATGGCTATTGCAACCACACCTGTCTTTCCCCAACAGATTCCGATGGTCTCTCCGCAAAGTGCGTTTCTGTCTTTTGCTGAGTACATAGAGCACGAGCGTGCCAGCGATGTAAAGCATCACTATTACTACGGAAGGCAAATAGAAGTGGCGCGAGCATCCTATGAGCATAATGTTATCAGTGGCAACTTGATTATCGCTCTTGGTACCGCACTCGCCGACGCCGATTGTAACGTCATGCCTAGTGACATAAAGGTATTCGTCTCCCCAAGCGTTACCTACTACCCAGACGTGGTTGTCAGCTGCGGAGCTCCCTGGTTATATTAGAGGAAGCTTTGCAAAACCCAGTCTTCATCGCCGAAATTCTTTCCCCTTCTACAGCGGCCTTTGATCGGGGCGAGAAGTTTCGGCAGTACCGCACCGTTACTTCCCTTGAGCATTATCTGCTTCTGGAACAGGATCGACCAATCATCGAGCATTTTGAGCGTGACCGTGCAGGCGTCTGGGTGCTTCGCGGTGAATACGATGCCTTAGAACAGAATCTCGCTTTGACTGTTGGCGATAATTCTCTTTCTTTATCTTTGTCAAAAATCTATCGAAATATCACCTTTCCGGCTTCGGCACCGCCTGCCGCCGTCGCGGAAACCACCGAGGAGTAAATAAATATCGTGTCTTTGAACTCTCGTTCTCAAATCATCACCCAGGGTGTGCAGCGCTCGCCGAACCGGGCGATGCTACGCGCCGTCGGCTTCGGCGATAAGGATTTCGACAAGCCGATCATCGGTATTTCCAACGCCCACAGTACGATTACCCCCTGTAACATGGGTATCGGCGCCCTCGTGGCCCGAGCCGAGAAAGCCGCCCGCGAGGCGGGCGCGATGCCGCAGACGTTCGGCACGATTACGGTCAGCGACGGTATCTCGATGGGGACCGAGG
>JAZKEA010000339.1:14110-15993 GCA_040387315.1 Armatimonadota bacterium
AGACCGCGACCATGGCGCAGAGCATGGACGGCGTTCTGACCATCGGCGGCTGCGACAAGAACATGCCCGGTGCCATGATCGCAATCGCGCGCATGAATATACCGTCGATCTTCGTTTATGGTGGAACCATCAAGCCCGGCAAATACCACGGACGAGACCTGACCATTGTTTCGTCGTTCGAGGCGGTCGGCGCGTTTTCTCACGGCAAGATCGATATAGCCGAACTCACGGGGGTGGAGGAAAACGCCTGCCCCGGAGCGGGTTCCTGTGGCGGAATGTATACGGCCAATACTATGTCGTCCGCGTTTGAGGCCATGGGGATGAGCCTCCCATACTCCTCCACCATGGCGGCGGAAGATGAAGAGAAGGCCCTCAGCACCGAGGAGTCCGCGCGCGTTCTGGTCGACTGCATCGGTGCGCAGCGTCTGCCGCGCGACATCATCACCCGCAAGTCGATTGAAAATGCGATTGCCGTTATTATGGCGACCGGCGGATCGACGAACGCGGTCCTGCACTTCCTGGCTATCGCCCATGCCGCCGAGGTGCCGCTCACCATCGATGACTTTGAAATCATCCGACAGAAGGTCCCCGTTCTCTGCGACCTCAAGCCATCCGGTCGATTTGTCGCGACAGATCTTCACAAGGCGGGCGGTGTTCCGCAGGTAATGAAGATGCTGCTGGCGCAGGGCCTGCTCCACGGCGACTGCATGACGCTTACCGGGAAGACCATCGCCGAGACTCTGGCGGATATTCCCGAAGTTCCGCGCGCCGACCAGGAGGTCATTCGAACCTGGGACAACCCGATGTATGCCCAGGGACACCTTGCCGTCCTCAAAGGCAACCTGGCTCAGGAGGGTGCTGTGGCGAAGATCAGCGGCGTCAAGGAGCCGCGAATCACCGGCCCGGCACGCGTCTTCGAGAGCGAAGAGGAGTGCCTGAACACGATCCTTGAGGGCAAGATCAACCCCGGCGATGTTCTCGTGATCCGCTACGAGGGACCGAAGGGTGGACCGGGGATGCGTGAAATGCTCGCCCCCACGTCGGCCATTATCGGTGCGGGCCTTGGAGACTCGGTCGCCTTAATCACAGACGGTCGGTTCAGCGGCGGCACCTATGGCATGGTGGTCGGGCATGTCGCACCGGAAGCGGCAGTCGGCGGAAACATCGGCCTTGTCGAGGAGGGAGACAGCATCACCATCGATGCGGATGCCCGTCTTCTGCAGCTCAATCTTACCGAGGAAGAACTGGCGACACGACGCGCGTCCTGGAAGCCCCGTCCCGCTCGGTACACCCGCGGCGTCCTCGCCAAGTACGCCAAACTGGTATCCTCCAGCAGCCTGGGGGCCGTGACGGACCTCAATCTGACCTACGATCAAGGGTAGCGCTTGCGACAGGTGTGGTATGGCATCCATACCACACCTGAGATTCAAAAGGTGCTCAAACATATGAAAAACCAGCCCAAGAGCCTTTTGGCACTGATCGGCGTTCTCGTTGCCGCAGCAATCGATGCGGCGTATTACTACCCGCTGCTGCCTGCTAAAATGGCATCGCACTTCGGGCCATCCGGTCAGGCCGACGGTTGGATGCCTAAAGACGCCTTTATGGTAATGACAGTGTCCCTGATGCTGTTTACCGCAGTCCTGCTTGGCAGCATCCGTCTTCTGCTACAGTACCTTCCGGATGATGCAGTCAACCTGCCGAATAAAGAGTACTGGCTGGCACCGGAACGGCGCGAGGCGACACTTGGGATTATGAGCAGCTACTTCCTCTGGTTTGCTGTCGCCACAAACACCCTTCTCGCCGCAATTATGCATCTTGTGTATCGCGCAAATCTCACCCCGCTTCCCAGTTTGAGTTCCCTGACCTGGATTATTCTCGGTACT
>JAZKEA010000340.1:0-4945 GCA_040387315.1 Armatimonadota bacterium
AACCAGGTGTCCAGGGCACGGATCGTCGCCGAGAAACGGGTCAGGTCATGCTCAATAATCAGGCGGAGCATGCGGCGGAAGGCCTCCGGATGCGCCTCATCGATGGTTTCCAGAATGACCTGCCGCAGACCCTCCTCCCGCTGCGCGGCAAGAAGGAGCTTTTCGCAGAACTCCCAGCCGTCAGGGCGAGAAGCGGAGAGCAGGGCGCGGGTCACATGACGTCCCATCGCCCCGATCTCGTGCTGGCCCCGGGCCGAGTCGGTTAGGATCTGAAAAACCTCATCCCCTTCCGGGCCGCCTCTGTCCATAGCGACCGCGAAGAGGCGACCCAGCGGGTCCGCGCTGGTATAGCTGTAGCCTATGTAAGGCGCCCAGGCGGCATAAAACGCGATGTCCTGCTCCGGGTAGGGAATGGCATAACGTAAGAAGATGTTGATAAAGTCGCTCAGCCGGACCGGGAGTACAATCTCACGATGATCTGGAGAAACCCGAAACGCCTTGCGCTGGTAGCCCACCTGGTACGGAACCGGATGTGTGGGCATCCACCAATCCGCAAGAATCTCACCTAGCTTTGGGTACAAAGCGGCGAACACCGCGGTTCTTTCCGCAGGGGTAATTGCATCCAGTGTCTTCCCTGCCGCTTCCTCTGCTTCAATCCGGCGTTTGGATGCCTCTTCGCCCTGGAACTCGTCGCCCCATGCCGCTCCATCCGGTTTGCGACTCAGAAGCGCGAATGCGGCATCCCGTAATGTTTCCGGCAGCGCTCTTATGCGCTCTGCGCGCCGTTTTTCCGCGTTATCATCCGTAAACTGCTTGAGCCTCTCCGAGGCTGTCTTGCCATCCAGCATTTAATTCGCTTACCCTTTTCTCTTATCCGCCCGCCAGAGACACAAGACGCAGGAAGGTAACCCGGCTTCCCTGCCTCAGTGTGACGCTATCATCCAAACGCTCTTTCTGTGCATCGTCTATAAAGACAAAGTAAAGACCGTCTTCGAAAGCCTGAAGGGCCGCGCCGACAGCCGCATCCTCGCTGACCTCCTGGACCGTAAACCCATCAGCGCCGCGCCCGCCCATGTCTACTTTGCCCCTCGCTACACCCGCCTCTATCTGGACCGGTGTCAGCGCCTGAAGAACCTGGCGCTGTTCCTGCCGTTCGCGAAACGCGGCAACTTCTTCCCGAACGACCCCGACAATGAGACCGCGAAGGGTAGCGGCACCCTCGTTTGAGGGTGGGGGAAGTGGCATCTCCCAGGCGGGAAAGAGCGCTTTCCCGCGCCCGAACTGCTTTCCCTCTATGGTGATTGTGTTTTTTTCTTCCATGCTTTTTCTTGTCCTCCAAGCTTGTTTTCGTTGAATTATGCTGTGCTGCGGATACTATTGGGAGCAATCTCCTTCCGGAAATAAAACAAATGTTTTAGGTGCATGAATCCCAATGCGGCAACTGTCTCTTCGCTTTGTATAGGTTTAGGCAGATTATTAGAAAAAGACCTCTGATGAACAGACGTTTGGGAGGTATTTCTTCGTAAAAACCATAATTGTTTGCCGATTGCGCTGTATAATTCGACAAGATTCGCCGTGCTATACTCTCGTCGGCAAACACGCGCGAACAGTTTCCTTCTCTTACATCAATATAAAGCCAATCAGGTCAAATGAGGAGCGTCAAGAACTTTATGAATAGTAGTGGATCATCGGCAATCGAGCCGTTCGCGAGGATCAAAGTTATCGGCGTCGGCGGGGGCGGAACGAACGCTGTTAACCGCATGATCGAGGCGGGAC
The DNA here is from genome assembly GCA_040387315.1 of Armatimonadota bacterium. Lineage (GTDB taxonomy): Bacteria > Armatimonadota > Armatimonadia > Armatimonadales > Armatimonadaceae > JACMJB01. The sequence continues at coordinate 1,777 of JAZKEA010000340.1, forward strand.
TTGCGGGCGTGGACTTCTGGGCGATGAACACCGACATCCAGGTCCTGACAACATCGTCTGCCGACCACACACTGCAGCTGGGTGAGAACCTTACCAAGGGACTCGGCGCGGGCGGTAACCCGGAGATCGGGCGCGCGTCTGCGGACGAAAGCAAGTCAGATATCAAGAAGGCGCTGGAAGGCGCGGACATGGTGTTTGTCACCGCCGGTATGGGCGGCGGTACGGGAACCGGCGCGGCTCCGGTGATCGCTGAGATCGCCAAAGAGATGGGCATCCTCACTGTTGCTGTCGTCACCAAGCCGTTCCGGTTCGAAGGTCCACGCCGTTCCCGTCTGGCGGAAGAGGGAATCGATCACCTCAAGGACCACGTGGACACCGTTATCGTGATCCCGAACGACCGACTGCTCAACGTAGTCGAGAAGAAGGCCACTCTGATGGATGCCTTCAAAGAGGCCGACGACGTCCTTCGCCAGGGCGTTCAGGGTATATCCGACATCATCACGATTCCCGGTCTGATCAATGTGGACTTCGCCGATGTCAAGGCGGTTATGAGTGATGCGGGCACCGCGCTGATGGGTATCGGATTCGCCGAAGGCGATCATCGTGCCGTCGAGGCAGCCCAGGCGGCGATCTCATCGCCGCTTCTGGAGACCGACATCTCCGGCGCTCGCTCGGTCCTGGTGAACGTCACCGCCGGTCCTGACCTGACTCTCGCCGAGGTGTACGAAGCGGCTGACCTGATCCGCGAAGGCACCGATGCGGAGGATGCCAACATCATCTTCGGTACCGTTGTCGATCCTCGCCTGCAGGGAGCGGTGCGTATCACGGTTCTTGCGACCGGCTTTGAGTCACGGCCACGGCATAATAACGTGCCCGCCGCCGCATCCGCGAATAACAACAACAATCGAGGCGCTCAGCCGGAACTGGAACCCGCCCGCGTTCCCGCGGACGACAACCTGGATATACCGGCCTTCCTTCGCCGACGTTGAGCGAAGATGCTCCCGAAAACAAAGCCCGCGCATTTGCGTGGGCTTTGTTTTTTGCTGGAGGCAGGAATCGGCGAAGCCGGGTGTGAAACTAAACGTAAGTACTCGAAAACGAAAGAAAGCGAAACGAAAGTGGCGAAACTGCTCAAAATGCCCGCTCTGGGCCAGACGGTCGAAGAAGTCCGTATTCTCCAGTGGTACAAGAACGAAGGGGATACGCTGGTGAAAGGCGAGCGGATCGCAGAGATCGAAACGGATAAGGTCAACATTGACTGGGAGAGCCAGGACGAGGGAATCGTCCGGCGCATTCTCGCCCCGGTCGATAGCTTTGTCAAGGTAGAGGCTCCCGTGCTGATCGTCGGTACCGCCGATGAGCCCATTGATGACCTGATTTCCGGAGGAAGCGTTGCGGAGGAATCCGCTGCGACGCCGACCCCTGCAGGCGAAGCCGTGTCTCCCAAAGAGACAGTCTCGACTGCCGTCCCAGCGACTGTGAAAGCGGAAGGGCCAATCTTTGTCAGCCCGCGCGCGCGCCGTATGGCAGATGAATTGGGTGTCGCTGTGTCGGATCTTGCCGGGCGGGGAACCGGGCCGGGCGGACGTATCGTGGAGCGTGACATTAAGACGCTTCAGGCAGAGCTTGAGGCTGGCGCGGCGGCTGCGATGAGCGCGGCAGGGCGAGGGCCGAAATCGTCCCCGCTTGCTCGTGCGGTCGCCTCTGGCGCAGGACTCGATATAGCGGCTCTCTCCGGCAGCGGTCCTGGGGGACGTATAACCGCAGAGGATGTTCGCGGAACCGTCGCGGCATCCGCGCCATCGCCATCGCCTGCCACTGTTACCGGAGGTGGTTCACGGACCATCACGCTCACGGGGCTGAGAAAGCGTGTCGCCGAGAATATCGCGCGGTCGGTGCGAAATTCGCCTCACGTGACGCTGAACCTTCAGGTGGATATGACCGAGGCGATGAGCCTGCGCAAGCAGCTTCTGCCCGCCATTGAGAAAAAGACCGGTGTTCGGGTTTCTCCGACCGATATCATCGTCAAGGCTCTGTCGGTCGCGCTCGCCGAGTTCCCAAATGTCAACGCGCACATCGATGGCGACAACATGACGCTCTTTGAGGACATTCACATCGGACTCGCCGTCTCTCTCGGCGATGAGGGTTTGATTGTGCCCGTGATCAAGAATGTCCAGTCGAAGGGCCTGGGGGAGATAGCGAAGGACCGCCAGGACCTGGCAGCCCGTGCCCGCGCGAACAAGCTGGGCGGGGCGGATATTACCGGCGGGACATTCACCGTATCCAGTCTTGGAAACTACGGCATACAGGGCTTCAACCCGATAATTAATCCGCCTCAGGTGGCGATTCTCGGCGTCTGCGCGATCACGGACACCGTTGTCGCGAAGGACGGCGCTCCCGCTATCCGGCCGATGATGGGGCTTTCGCTCTCGTTCGATCACCGTGCGATGGACGGCGCTCCCGCCGCCGCGTTTTTAGCCCGTCTCCGTGAAATTCTCGAAACGCCGACCCTGCTCCTGGTGTAGAATCGGCTATGTCTTTCGGAAGGAGCAGCGAAGTCTATGCGGCTTGGCGTTCTTGAATTTGGCCTGGAAGTGGCATGGGGTGACGGCCTGCTCCATGCCCTGAGTAAAAACGACATTGACACCGTACCAAGTGAGGTTCGTATAGAATCTCTTGAAACCGCAAGAACGGAAGCGAAACGGCTTTCCCGAGCCGATTGCGACGGAATCCTCCTGTTGATCGGCTCGGCGGCGAGAACGGACGCTGTGGCGGCGGCGGGCGTTCTGCTGGCAGGAGTTCCGCTTCTCCTTTCCAACGCGGATACGACTGCCGCGTACTTTGAGTCGGCAGGGGCTCTGGAGGAGATTGGCGCACGGTTCGACCGTATGCCTGCCGAAGCCAAATGGGACGCGGATACTTTTGTGAAGGTGTGGCTCAACGAAGTCGGAAAAGCACAGCGGCACCGTGGTATGGAAGCGGCGCGCAAACTTTATGGACAGAGCCTTTATGTGCCGTTAGGAACCGGTGGGTTGCCCGATGCCGCACTCTGGATGCATCAGTTCGGTATTATCCCAACCGCGGAAGCGGAAGGCGCGGACCTCTCCGCTCCGACCGGCGATGCCTGCGGTGCTCTGACCGAACATCTTCTCAGGCTTGTTTCCGCACA
>JAZKEA010000340.1:4978-9738 GCA_040387315.1 Armatimonadota bacterium
GCTGTTCCGGTCAGTTGCGACCCAGACCCGGATAACGTCCGAGAGACGCTCGCAACCTTCGCACGTATCACGCGCACCAAGGGACGGTTTCGCTGCCTTTTGGTGCGCGGCGCTTTACAGTACGAAGAAAGTTTCCCGGCGCGCTTCGAGTGTTCGGAGGCGGAATTAGATGCTGTTGCTTCCTCGCACTGGCTTCACGCGGTTCCCGGAGATCACCTGGGCGCGATGCGGGCCGCCTGCGAGGCGCTGGATATCGATACCGTCGTACTCCGCCCGGTGCATGAATAAGAACCGGGACCTTTAGCCCATGCCCGCCAAATGCTCTGCCGTTACTATGCGGATAAAGCATCTGGGGAGGCTCGGGCAATGGATTTTATCAGCACCTTTTTTGGACTGGCCTACATGGCCTGCTACAACGCCTTATTTCTGTATCCGGCGGCAGCTCTGCTGACGCTCGCCGGGATCTTCTGGCTGCTGTCCTGGAAGAACTGGCGGGACAGCGACTATTGCGGCAGGATCTCGCTGGTTGTTGTTCCGTCGCTCGCGACCGTCCTGATCCTGATTTGTGGCGCTGTCTTTCGGTGTGGAGACCTTCGGCCCTGTGCCAATGTCAATCTGGCATCGACTGGCATTGCTTTGATGAATGCGTCTTTACTGCTGGAGATTCCCCTTATTCTATGGACGGTGTCACGGCTGCAGAAACTGAAAAGCGTGGTGATAATTCTGGGCGTACTGCAGTTCTGGTATGCGCTCCTGGCGGCCGGTATGGGCCATATGTCGATCACCGGCGTTTGGCTGTAAAACGGACCGCAGACGTTTCCAATCCCTTTAGGTATAAGCGTTCTCTGTCCGGGTAAACAGACTCTGCTGAGCGGGAATCCCATTCCCGCTTCGCTTCTTCAGACGAAGTAGAAAAGGCGGGGGAATTTGTCGGATAAATGGAAGGTGTTTCTGGTTTTGCTCGTCGCCATCCTGCTGGCTGCAGCGGGCGAGGCGCTGGCTGCAAAGGGGATGAAGGCGACGAATCCGGACCAGGGTGTCGTTGCGCAGATAAGAGCAGCCCTCGGTGACTGGCATGTGTGGTGCGGCATTCTCCTGATGTGTGGCTATGTGCTTCTCTATGTGTACACGCTTGGTCTGGCGGAACTGAGCCTGGTTGTGCCGCTTTCAGCCGCCTCGTATCTCCTCGGGGTGCTTCTGGCCAAATTTTACCTGCACGAGGATGTCGAGATCGCCCGCTGGGTTGGTACCGGCGTTATTATCGTTGGGGTGTTGATTACGGCCTGGTCGGGCTTCAATGACAAGTCCGGCAGTTAGACTCACTGACGGACTTGCCACGGAATTCTGCTATCAGGAGCGATGGGGGGTAAGGGCGAGAAGCTGTTCGACGAACTTAGCCTGATCGGTGCCTTCCTTGCCTTCTAGCCACTGCTCGAAGAGCGTACGGCTCTCTTCGGCAAGGATGCCCCCCTCAATTTTCGGAGCGGTAGATTCCGGACTCTCCGGTGGTTTGACACGCTTTGTACCGTTATCCGCCGGGGCCTCCAGGCCGAAGAGTACATGAGTCACCCCGGCTTCCATTGCCGCTCCCAGGCACATAACGCAGGGCTCCAGGGTCGATACCAGGATAACATCCTCGGCGTCCAGCGGAAGCGCCGGCTTCTTCCCGTCCCCGCCTCCGGCATTCTCAAAGGTGACAATCTCAGCGTGCGCCATTTTACGCTGGAGGGCATTGATCCGGTTGTGACCACGCGCGATGATACGCGCCTTACCATCGGTCGTTTTATTCGGCATCGCGAGAACACTGCCGATAGGGGCTTCTCCCTCCTGCATTCCCTTTTCGGCTTCCGCCAGGGCCTCGCGCATCAAACGCTCTTTTTCCTCAGGTAACAAAAAAACACGGCTCTTCTGTGACATTGATCCCTCTGCTCTCTATTCGGGATCGTTATACCCAAAAGCGAATACTCTGCTTTTAGAATCCGCTCTCCAGAAGCTGTTTAAACAGGGCGGTGCGCAGCGTTTTATAGGCCTGGGTGGCGACAAGGTCTGGGGTGTTCGGGCTGGCGGCGAGAACGGCGTCCTCGGGGGCGATAGTCACAATCGGCTTGCCTTTTCCCAGAACCACATTGCCTTTGCGCGTCACATCATAGAGCTGCAGATCGCCGTCCAGCAGGACGTTCAGCGCATCCGCGGTCGCCTTCGCCCGGTCGGAGGAAAGCGTGCGAAATACCGGTTTCCCGTCCAGGGTCACCTCATTCGCCACCAGGTCAACCGTCTTCCCTTCCGCGTCTTTGTTCACCGCGACCTGTCGGACGGCTACTTTCAGGTCATTGGTCACTTCGCGGCGATTGATGGGCTTGCCCATCTCCTTGATCGTGTCGGTGATCGCGACGGCGCGCGCCTTGGAGGGTGGGTGGGTTCGGAAAATCCCCTGCTCCATATCGGGCCGCGACCGCTCATCACGGGCAAGCCGCTCCATGAACGTGAGCATTCCGACCGGATTGTAGCCGGACTTCTCCATCGCGATCACACCGGCTTTATCCGCATCACGCTCGGCATTCTGCCCGTATCCGTTCACTTTTTGAAGCGCGATAAGCTGAATTCCCGTCATCGCATTCGCCATATCTGGGGTCGGAACGCGGGCGAGAACGGCGGCAAGAAGTCCCAGAGCCATCTGCGTGTTGATTTTGTTCTGCTCGTGCTGGAGCTTGGCGACGTGGTGATGGGCGGCATGGATAATCTCATGTCCCAGAACCCCGGCGAGCTCATCGTCGGATTCGACCGTATTGAGCAGTCCCTTGTTGATGTAGATATAGCCGCCGGGAAGCGAGAAGGCGTTGATATCCGGGTCATCTACCACGAAGAAGTGATAGTCGTACGGCGTCTTATTGATAGAACCGTAGGTCGCCTCCATCGGGGTGGCGTTCACGTAATCGGCTATCTTCTTGCCAATGGTCTGGACACGCCCCAGCGATTTGGGATCGCTTACCAGCTTAAGACCGGAGCGCAGCATCTCCTCATGCGCTTCGCGGCCCATCCGGACCTCGGGGTCTTCGGAGGGTTTCTTCGCCTTCTTATCCGTTTTGGCTTTGTCGTCCGCTTTCGGGCTGTCTGCGGTGAACGCCGCCCGCGCCGGATGCGGGACAGCGCAAAACCCCGCGAGTGTGGCGGTCAGCGCACAGGTCGCGGCAGTGGTGGTTATAAAACGACGCTTTTGGTGCGGTATGTACATAGTAAGGCAAAACCTCCTGGCATAATCTACCTGATCCGACACCGCTGCTGCGCAAGAATCCGTAACGCGGCGCAAGGGGAGTGAAACGACTTCGTTTCAGCACACATTCTTCTGACACTTACGGGGTGACGATGTTCCAGGTTCCTTTGGCACGTTGCCGGGGGAGTAAGCTGGCTCTCGGTGCTCTGTTGCTTGGAACAACAAAGCCGCTTTAGCGTCTCAGAACAAGTATATCCCGCGAATGACGCGGGGAGGCCGGTAGGACTTGTGGCCCCGTAAATGGAACCTACCTGCACCAACACCCATTCGCAATGCGGTTCAATCGTTTTAAAAGGAGCTGGCTGAGTCTGTGACAGCAAAGAGTTTTCTTCGGTTTTTGATCGGGTATGTGATCGCCTCTGTCCTGATGGGGCTTATTCTGCCCAGTGCGGGTATTCCGCGTGCGCAGCTCCTTCCCCCCGCCCTGGTTTATGGAAACGCAAATGGTAAAGGAACCGGCGTTGTCACGAAAAAGCACTGGCGGCCCACGGCAAACCCCTTTCATGTCGGGGACAAGGTCTATCTGATCAGCTATGCCTTCAAAGCGAAAGCCCCGGCGCTTCTGGGGACGACCGGAGGAGGAAAGATACAGCGATACACCGGCACGGTAAAAGTCGAGCAGGACGTCCACGACCGCACGCAGGTAGGAAATGTCGTTCAAATCAAGTACGAACCGACCTATCCGGATATCAGTGGCATCAACCAGGCCGGTTTCGGGCGGAGCGGAGCACAGGGCAGTGGGCTGTTCAGCGCCTGGTGGCTTTGGATGTTTCTTGCGCTCTTGCTGGGCTATTTGATAGCGCCGTTCCTGGAGCGTATTATGCTTCGCGAAAGCTACTAGGGATACTCTATTCTGCCGGACAGTGACCGGAAAGGCACGACAGCAGCTCTTCCCGGCTGTCTGAAAGACCTTTATACTGACGGCTCTCCGCACTCATTGAGCGGAGAGCCGAATGCAGGTTCTTCCGGTGGGTGCGATTCGCCAGAATTGCGCTGCCGGGTATGTGAGACACACGAATCGTGAAAAGGGCAGCGTTCACCGCAGGCAGGCCCCAGATCACCTGACGCTCCACGCGCAGGAAGAAGGGCTCCTCATCACCATGGTTCAGCCTGCGGCGGTTCCACAGTACAGAATCGGTGTTCGGAGGTGGCTCTGGGTGATGGTTCAATTGATCATTGAACTCCACGCCCCAGGTAAAGCGGACCGTCGGCTCCCGTTCTATCATCACGCCGACGATAGAGCGGGCAGCATTCCGTGTTTTTTCCATTCCCGGTACCGGCGCGTGAGTTTGAGACCAGGACTGCCCGATCTTCTCTTCCGCTACCCAGTGTGAGGGCGCACAGAGATGCAGGCTCGCTAGCCAGTCCTCGCCCGTGTCTCCATCTCGGCAGACGACGGCGATATCTTCCGGAACCTGACAGGCGAGTGCATCTATGGCATCTGCATAAGTTGGTGCGACCCCATCCGTGCCTGAGACGCTTGTCAGCC
>JAZKEA010000341.1:0-8155 GCA_040387315.1 Armatimonadota bacterium
CCGTCGATTCAGCTCGGCTGGATTCTGGATGCGCAGGCGCATGGCAAAACGTGGATCAACCGCAATAACGACGAGCGGCTGAGCAGCTCCAGCCATGTGCGTCAGGCATGGGAAAACATGCTGCGCGACAGCGGCCTGCAGTACAGCTATATAAGCTATGTGGATCTGATACAGAAAGGCGTCCCGCGCGAGTACAAAACCCTGATCCTGCCCGCCTGTCTGTGTCTGTCGGAGGCGGAAGCGCGGGCGATAGAGGCATTCTGCCGGGCGGGCGGAACGGTGATCGCGGACTATCTGCCCGGTGTCTGGGATATGCACGGCAGGGGCCGCCCGGCGGGGGGGGTGCTGGATAAACTCTTCGGCGTCCGCCACGACCCGGCGATGACCGCGAAAGATGTCTTCGGGGAACGGTTGTGGTGCGAGGTGGACCAGGATAACAACTACGGCTGGAAGACCTACAACGAGTTCATGACGAAGGGGAATACCTGCCTGCGGGACGCGGGTGGGTTCCATAAAGCGGTACGGAACCTTCCGACTGCTACGGTCACGCACCAGGGAAACGGGACCGCCGTCCTGATGAACCTTTCGCCGCAGTGGTACAACGCGTACCGGGAAACTGGGTTCGAGGCGGCCCGGCAGCGCGATGTCTTTATGCGGCACGTGGGAAGCGGCAAGGCGCGGCGCTGGGTCGAGATCGAGAATGCGGGCAGTGCGGAGTTCGGCTATGAGATCACGTACTGGCGTCTGCCCGGCGGCAGGCGTCTGCTGTTCCTCTGCGCCAACCCGGAAACGGCGGGAACCGAACTGGGCGGCGGCAATGCCGTGGGACTGAAGACCGGCACGCTCGATGTCACGCTGAAATTCGCTGCTGCCGTGCGCAATGTGCGTGACGAACGAACGGGGCGCAGTCTGGGCAGCGGTAACCGGTTCCCGGTTCAGTGGCGCAGGAACGAGGCGATTGTGCTTTCTTTTGACTGACTCGGCTGGATATTCAGTCGCCGCCGATTTTCTTCAGGACGCGCATCGGGATGACGATCAGGGCAGCGATGGCGATAACGCCCCTGATCTCGACAGGCATCCAGGAGGCGATCAGCAGCGCGATACAAATGATGGTGAGAAGCACACCGGCCTGGATCGCCTCGCCGACCAGCGAATGACGGATACCCTCGTGGCGTAGGGTATCGAAGAAGCCATCGACCGGCAGGGGATTGCCGCAGTTCCGGCAGTCGCGGTCTTCGGGCAAACTAAGCGATGCGCAGACGCGGCAGACCTGCTGGCGCGTCTTCATAGTCATGCCGTACTTTGCCGGGTCCTTCCGCTGCGCCATCTCCGACCGGGTCAGGCGCAGCTTGTTCTCCAGGCCCGCTCCGGACAGCCACCCGCCATCGACCGTGCCCGCGGGAATATACTTTGCCAGCGCCAGCGCCTCCTCATAGGCGGCGAGCGCGGCGGGGAAGTCCCCCTCCGCTCGCAGCGTATCGCCCAGGGCCTCATGCGCGGCGGGCGAACCGGGACTGCGCGACAGCGCCTCGCGGCGCAGGGCTGTCCGCCGCGCCAACTGATCTTTCTCCTGTTTTCCGGCGATACTGTCCTGCAGATAGTCCCGCACCATCCAGTAAACAACCAGCGCCAGCAAAAGTAGTGAAAGCATAATGAGAAGACGTGCAGAGAGGGGCTCTGGTTACGGCAGGGGGCGGGGTATATCAGAAATCGGGGAGAAAAGAAGATGAAAATCGTGGTGTTCAGCGGGGCGGGGATCAGTCAGGAGAGCGGTCTGCAGACGTTTCGGGATTCCGGTGGACTCTGGGAGGGGCACAATGTCCATGACGTGTGCTCGGCGGACGCCTGGGCTGCCCATCCAGGTCGGGTGCTCGCCTTCTACAACCAGCGCCGCCGTGACGCCCTCCGCGCCGTGCCGAATGCCGCCCACCGTGCGGTCGCGGAACTGGAAGGGCCGGATACCGAGGTGACGGTCGTGACGCAAAATGTGGATGACCTGCATGAGCGTGCGGGTTCCACGCGTGTGATTCATCTTCACGGCGAAATCATGAAAAAGCGAAGCGACGCCCCCGGCGAAACGGAACTGATAGAGTGCCGGGACGACATCCATCTGGGCGATGTCGCGGAGAACGGACGGCAGTTTCGCCCGCATATCGTCTTTTTTCAGGAGATGCTGCCGGAGGGCGCGTTCGAGCAGGCAATGGAAGCTACCGCGGAAGCCGATGTGCTGATCGTTGTGGGGACGACGCTTGAGGTGACGCCCGCCGCGTACATCGCCACGTATACCGGCGCGAGTCGCGTCTTTCTGGTGGACCCGAACCCGCCATCGTCATCGCGCCTGAGCGCTCCGGACCGTGAGGTAATCACTATCGTCAAACCCGCGACGGAGGGAATTCCCGAGGTTGTGGCCCTGCTAAAGGGGTGAGAGTTTGCTAAGGTCTAGATATCCGCGCCGATGTTTTCGCGGGCCTGAGGCTCGGGCGGGGTGCGGGGGGCATCGATCTCGGCCTGCCAGTCGGTGTCATGTTCGGCACGGGCGACGGTTTCTATCTCGTGGGAAAGCTGGGCCAGCAGGCGCGACCGGAGAGCGGCGAGGGCGCTGTCGGTTCGTGGGTCGCGGGGGCGGGGTGCATTTACCAGATAGTCACCGACGACGCGGCCCGGCCGAGCGGAGAGCAAAACAATGCGGTCCGACAAAAACAGCGCTTCGTCCAGGCTGTGGGTCACGAACAGGACGGTCTTTCGCGTCCGCTCCCAGACAGCAAGAAGCTCCGCCTGCAACAGAGACCGGGTCTGGGCATCAAGCGCGCCAAAAGGCTCGTCCATAAGAAGGATACTGGGATCGAGGACTAGGGCGCGGGCGAGGGCGGCCCGCTGGCGCATCCCCCCGGAAAGCTGATGCGGATACGAGTCGGCGAAGCGGGACAGGTGGACCTGGCGCAGCGCCTCCGAGGCACGCGCCTTCTGCTCCGCTTTGCTCAGTCCGCCGCGCATCTCCAGACCGAACGAGACATTGTCCCGCAGGTTCCGCCAGGGGAACAGTGCCGCCTCTTGGAAGACCATACCTGCCTGCCCATTGACGGCGACGGTTCCCCGGGAGGCTTTCTCCAGCCCCGCGACAACCGAGAGCAGGGTAGATTTTCCACAGCCTGACGGACCGATCAGCGACACGAACTGACCGGAAGGAATCGTTAGCGTGATATCGCGCGCCGCCTCTACGGGGCCGAAGGAGACGCCAACCTCGCTCAGTCTGATGGCATCGGCAGAAACGACAGTCAACTAAGCCCCCTCGACGCCCCAGCGGCGGGCGACGGCCCGCTCGATGGGGAAGAAAAGCACCCGGTCCACAAAGAGACCGAGAGCAAGAATTATGACGATCATACCGAGAACCATGGACATGTCGTTGAGGTCGCGGCCATTGTTCAGCAGATGACCGACCCCGATCTTGAGAGACTGAGACAGAAGCTCAGCAGACATCAGCGAGCGCCAGGCGAATGCCCATCCCTGACGCATCCCAGACAGAAAGGCGGGCAGAATCGCGGGAAGCAAAACATGCCGCCAGAGCTTGGGACCGCTTCCCGCTCCGAGCATCCGGGCGGCGCGAAGGGTCAGCGGGGGAATTTGCCGGACACCGGCCTTGACGGCAAGCGTGATCGCGAACAGGGACCCCATGACGATCACAAAAAGCACTGCCTTCTCGTTGAGCCCGAACCAGATCAAGGCGAGTGGGAACCAGCAGATAGAGGGAAGCGACTGCAGGCCAACAACGGCGGACCCGACGGTCTCGTCCAGCATCCGTGACCGGGCAAGCGCGACACCAAGCACGGTTCCGCCGACCAGCGCTATCACGTATCCGGTAAAGACGCGGGCTGCTGAGGTGGCAATCGCGGGGAGTAGCGTTCCGTCCTTCAGTGACTCCCGCAGGAACAGGCCGACATCTCCGGGCGACGGCAGGAGATACGGCGGCCAGATCTGCCGCGCGGCGACGATCCACCAGAGGGCAAAGAGGGCGAGATAGAAAAGCGTTATCCGCACGGGCCGGAGAAGCGCTGCTCGATTCCTGCTGCCGGAGGTTGCCCGTACTCCTGTCTCCTCGGGGGAAGAAATCGGTTTGCGGGGCCGTTCCAGCGAAGGGGCAGGCGTCAGGGTCTGTGACATTAAGGGGAACTTCTCATTAGTCGTTATAGTCCGGCGATTTTGTCAACTATACTACCATCTTTCCTGAAAATATCTACAGACCAATCGCATTGATTCCGGGTCTTATTAGTGGAAGACACCATGCAGAAAGAAACCGTCTGCCTGATACGTCAGGCACAACAAGGCGACACCCAGGCTTTTGACGTTCTTGTACATCGTTTTCAGGATCGAGCCGTCGGCTATGCCCGCTCAATCCTGCACGATTCGGCTGCCGCGGACGATGCCGCCCAGGAGGCATTTGTCCAGGCATGGCGCGATATCGCGCAGCTCAGGGAACCGGACGCCTTCCCTGTCTGGCTGCGCCGAATTGTGTTCAAGCACTGTGACCGTACCCGTCGGTCACAGCATCTGACACTTGTCTCTTTTGATAACGCCTTTCATATAGCGGGCGGCGCGGAGCCTGCAGTATTTCTGGAGACCTCACAGGACGCCCTACAGGTTCGGGATGCACTGGACGCGCTTCCGGAGCGCGAGCGGGAAGCGGCACTGCTCTATTACCTAGGCGAGCGTGATCTTGCGGAGATAGCCGCATTTCTGGGTGTCCCCCGAACGACTATTAAGAATCGCCTGCACGCCGCTCGAAAACGGCTGAGAAAGGAACTCTGGGAAATGGCGGAAGAGATTCTGGAAAAAGAGAAGCCCTCGAAGGACGAGGCGTTTGCGGAAAATGTCCTTGCTCGGATACTGGCGGAGTTTAACCGGCAGATGAGGGCCGACCCGCGCACCGCCGACCGCTCTTTGCTGAGAGACGGCCGCGAGAAGCTGGATGCGGCACTTTCTGAACCGTGGCCTTTAGATAGGGAAACGGTTTCTGCTGGCTTTCATATACTTTACAAACAGGACGATCTAAAGGCCCTCGCCCAGCCGCTCGATGATAGTCATACCGTGTGGGTTTATTTCCATCTTGCGAATTCACTCGCCTGCAGCGGAGATGTATCGGGTGCTGTGCTCGCCCATGAGGCATTTGAAAACTGGCTTCCTGGAAAGAAACCAAGACTTGCCCGGAACTGGCCCTATAGTGCTCCGGCAGAGAGTACGGCGGAACCCTGCTATGAGGGGGAAAAGGATATTCTACTCTTTACGCTCGGCAAGTCTATGGAATTCGCGAGAGCCTGGCGGAGCGTCTGGCGCGAAGACGAGTACCTTGCAAAAGTGGATGCCGCTCTTGGGTCGGCAGATGTAAAACCGAACAATCAGTGGCCCCGCTTTGCCTGCCTGCGCATGGCAGCGACAATCTGTGAGACCAGTGGCAAGTTCGCTCGCTCGCGTGGCTACGTCAACAAAATGTACGAAATTGCAGCCGAACCGCCCGGCGGTGAGGACGCTCCTGAAAGCTGGCGCGCCCGAGCTATAGGCCATGATATTCAGCTGCGCCGCAGTCAGCACGATGAAGAAGGCGCTACGCAAAAAACAGAGGAGATGGCAGAACTGGTCGCCTCTGCGGAAGAATCCGGCGGCCCTGAATGGGCACGCGGGCAGCGCCATGATCTGGGCTGCAAGTATATCCTCTTGGGATACTACGACAGGGCATTACCGCTGTTTGAACTGAATGCCGCTCGTGGCGGTCAGGCAAATGCGTGGGGGTATCTGATGCATGGGGCGGCGGTCTGGAAAGTGACGGGTGACCGAGACCGTACCATTTACCTTCTGCGCATGGCATCCGCGTACAAAAATCGCGACATGACTGCCCTGTTCCTGAATCAGTCGGCGTTCGCGGAGGTAAAAGAAGATGCTGAATTTCTGAAGGCGGTCCAGAATCCGGAGTAGACCGGACTGAGTAGCCCCTCGCCGCTTTCGTGGCGAGGGGCTTTTCTCTAATACTTCGGAACGGTCGGGTCTACCTCGTCGGACCAGGCGAGGATGCCGCCTTTGAGGTTGACGAGCTTCTTGAAGCCCTTGGCCTTCAGGGCTTCGAGCGCCTGGGCGGAGCGGACCCCACCTTTGCACTGCAGCACGATCTCCTGGTCCGGATTCAGCTCCCCGGAACGGTCGCCGACCTGCCCGAGCGGAATCAGCTTGGAGCCGTTTATCTTGCCGATCTCGTACTCGTAGGGCTCGCGGACATCGACCAGAGTAAAATCATCGCCGCGGTCCATCTTCGCCTTAAGCTCAGTGGCGGTAATCTCGCGCATCGGCTCGTCCTGTCCCTTTGCCGCCGCTTCCCCCTCGGACTCCTTGCCGAGCCCCAGGCCGCAGAACTCTTCGTAATCGATGAGCTCCGTGATGGTCGCGTTCTCGCCGCAGATGGGGCAGGACGGGTCCTTGCGCAGCTTCAGCTCGCGGAAGCGCATGGCAAGGGCATCGAAGAGGAGAAGGCGACCGATCATCGGTTCGCCGACACCGAGGATAAGCTTGATGGCCTCATTTGCCTGGATACAGCCGACGATGCCCGGCAGGACACCCAGGACGCCGCCCTCAGCGCAGGACGGAACCAGTCCGGGAGGGGGTGGCTCGGGGTACAGGCAGCGATAGCACGGGCCTTTTTCCGCCCAGAAAACCGTGACTTGGCCCTCGAAGCGGAAGATAGAGCCGTAGACATTCGGCTTGCCCAGGAGTACGCAGGCATCATTCACCAGGTAGCGGGTCGGAAAGTTATCCGTGCCGTCGATGATGATGTCGTAGCCCTTGAATAGCTCCAGCGCATTCTCGCTGGAAAGCAGGGTGTCGTGCGTCTCCACCACGGTGTGCGGGTTTATGTCGAGCAGTGTCTCTTTGGCGGACTCGATCTTGGGCTTTCCCACATCCTTGGTGCCATGGACAATCTGCCGCTGCAGGTTGGAGGTGTCTACCACATCGAAATCCACGAGACCGATACGGCCCACGCCCGCGGCGGCAAGATACATCGTCAGCGGTGATCCGAGGCCACCGGTACCGATACACAGCACGGAGGCGGCTTTGAGCTTTTTCTGCCCTTCCAGGCCAACTTCGGGCAGGATGAGATGCCGCGAGTAGCGAAGGTATTCGTCCTGGTTCAGATCGACGGTCGCCGGGTCGGTCGCAAGTGTCGCGGCCACGGAACCGCCGGTTGTATTCGTTGTCGCCATATTGGTTCTCCGCTCCTCCCTAAGCGCGGGGAGGGGTTATCTTCTCCTCGTCAAATTCGGAATAGTCGTCGCGCAGCACCCAGCTTGTCATTTCAGCGGGGCGTCCCTCTTGTACACTAAGAATGATATACGAATAGCCGGGAAACGTTCCCTGCGCCATCTCCAGATCATGCACGGAGGGGCGAGCCGGATGGTTCGGGTGCGTATGATAACAGCCCAGTATATCGATACCCGCAGTCCGCGCCCGCTGATCGGCCTTCAGCCACTCGTCGGGCGGGATAAAGAAGCGTCGGCGCTTTTCCTCGGTGAGAAAGGCATCGGCGGCCCCGGCAAGCGAATCGCCGGCTTTCTCCCAGGCGTTCTCAATAGGCCAGACATCGGTGATGGTCTTGTCGTCGCCCTGGGAGGTACCCACGAGAAAGCCGCAGACCTCATCGGGGAAACCCTGTGCTCCCTGCTGTTCGATGATTCCGCGCTTTTCGCCGGATAGGTAAAGAGTCATGTTTACGCGCCTCGCCGTGCAATCGCGGCATTGCTGGCATTGGGAACAAGGGGCCGCATCGTACCGGTGTTGACTTCCAGCGTCTGAATCTGCGCGGGCGTGTAACGCCTGGTGTTCCGTCCGCTCGTAAACACCAGCACGTTCCGGTTTTGCCAGACCGGACTGCCGCCGGACATGCCTTTGGGCGTTAGCAGACGCCGCTTCCGGGTGGTGAAGTCATAGAGAAAGAGGCCGTAGAGCGGCTGCCCACCCTCTGCCAACTCCTCGCCCGTTGCTGCCTCGAAGGCGAGACGGTTCAGGTCGTCCGACCAGGCACAGCCGAAGGGGACCGACGTGTCCAGATTGCCGACTATACGCGAGACTGACTCTTTACGTGCGACCGAACCATCGGAGCGAATGGCATACAAACTTC
>JAZKEA010000342.1:0-2847 GCA_040387315.1 Armatimonadota bacterium
CGAGCAGCGCCATCGCAAGGGCGTCCGGCAGTACCGCCCCGAACTTCTCCAGCGAAAACGGCGGCAGGGCGGGTACAGGCAACGTGTTCGGGATGCCGCCGTAGCGGGAGCCGATCGTCGCCACCGTCAGCCCCATGTTCGCGAGCACGAGGGACACGACAGCGGCAACGCCGATCGCGATCAGAAATCCCGGCCAGTGTGGTCGATACCGGCGCAAGCCCAGGGCACCAATCAGAGTTCGACCGCACCCGGAACCAGCATTGTGACCGTTGACAAGGGAAATTCTGGACATTACGCTTTGGTCACCTACAAAAACACCAACGGACAGCAGATGGTTGGGGTCCTAGTCTTTCGGGGTGGAAAATGGGCGCTCGCGGATGGCATTCAGCTCCCGAATTAGGAGACGTTTCGTTACGACAAATCAAGCCTGCGGTAGCTGTGTCGGCCATGCCACGGCAGGCTTGATTTGTTACCCACGGTTATTCTTGCGGCGTCCGCTCCAGCACAACGCCGTTCACTGCGTACGCCCCACTCACCCTGACTCGCATATAGGTGCACAGGTACCTAAAGACACGGGAGGGCCCGTTCTTGAAGCTCTTTCGGCAGTCTCGTGGCAATAATTCTTCTCCCTTCGCACCGCCTCCGTTTCCGAAGGCAGCAGTGCTATACTGTCAGGAAGGGAGCATCGGCACAACCATGCATCTTCGACACCAAACCCAGAGCGAAGCGACGACGCACGAGAAGCGGTGGTACCAGCAGCCGGAAACGATGGTGCAAGTCCCGGAGATGACTGAGATGACTGAGATGACTGAGATGACTGAGATGACTGAGATGACTGAGGTGATCGAAGCACCTGCAGTATCTTCCCAGGCGGTGCAGAGGGTACAGGTGGTACAGGCGGCACCGCAGTCCCAGACGCATCATCAGGCACTCTTCGATCAGGCAGCGGCAGAGCGTATCCTCGCTCGGGCAGGCGCTCTTCAGGAGGTGCAGGGATCAATGCTGTCCCGCGAGCAGATTGAGGCCGTCGCCGCTGAGATCGGGATCAAGCCGGAGTTTGTTCATCTTGCCATCAAGCAGGAGAAGAACGGTGTCGTTGTCCAGCCCGTCACGGTAACGGCGGTTCAGCCCCAGTCGGGCAATCCGAGCCATCTTGACAAACTACGGGTTGTGACCACTATGACTGCGTGCGCCGTTATCGCCTCACTCTACGGATATATATCTATCATTGCGGGTCGAGTCGATAGACACGGTCACAATGGTGGGATCAATGAAACCCTGCTGATTCTGTGTCTGTTTGTCTTGCCTCTTCTGATTTCTGTCGCGCTGGGTGTGGTGGGGCGAAGTCGGCGTTGGGCCATTGTGTCGGGCCTGTCTCTCGTGGTCACTGCCATTGCCACGGTTTTCCTTGTTGCCGGTTTTCAAGGCCGCGATATTAGCACCTCTATCGACTCAGGGTTCTTCAGAGATATTTCTGTGATGATTGCCTCAAGCACAAGTTGCGCTTTTGTCGGTACCCAGGCGCGGCGGATCGTGGCCCGGCGGCAGGCGTCGAACCGGAGCAACAAGAGCAAGCGCACGGTCCTCCGCGAGCGAGTGATGTAAGGATCTCCTCTTACTTCAGGATGAAATCGTAGCCTTTTCGATGCTCCCCGTCGCCAAGCCGCACGACATGCTCTTTGAGGCCCTTGAGTTTCGGAGCGGAAAAGGGGTGGCTCTCTGTCCAAGCGGTCAAGATGGTCTCAACACCCGGATCGACCCGCTTGGTGTAGTGGCCCTCAGCATCGGTCTCCACATATTGCTCCCACTTCGGAGCATTTCCATCGAATTCGAACGGCCCGTACCTGTGATCTTTGCCTATCCGTGCTCCGGCGACCGGCGTCTTTCCATCGCGCTCGTAAACCGTGCCGGACACCGATGCCCCGCGCACAAGCCGAAAATCCTGACGGGTTCGCTTGCCGCTCTGGAGCGTAAATGTCGTGATGGGCCCGTAGCCGGGACGACCGGGAACAGACAGCCCAAAGCTTTCTCTCATTTCTTGCGCGTCGTAAACGACGGGAAATTCCGGGTCGCGTTTCTCTATGGGGAAAGGGGGGAACTTGTCGCGCTCCAGGTTAGGGTATATCCGGTACTCCTTTTCAAAGAAGCCTTGACTATCTACCCAAACGGATTCGTGACCGTCAGGCCAATGCCCCCCACCCGGCAGGATAAGAGAGACCTTCTGGTTTGTCACCGGCCGGCCGCCGCTGTCGAGGACTCGAGCCTGAAGCACCGCCACTCGACGCATCACGATCACTACCGGTTCCGGTGCTGAACTGCCGGTGCTCTTGTTGGTGCTGCTGTCCGTCCCCACGACCGCGGTGAGCTCGATCTGCTCCCTGCCGAGGCCGAACACACCGTGTCCCTCGTGCTCGTAAATCCGAAAGTAACCTTCGGCTTCGCACTCAAGCAGCCACGATCCGGGAGGGAGTCTGTCTGCCCGGAACTGGCCGCGGCTGTTGGCCCGCACCGTGACGAACAGTGTCCGTATCGTTTCGGACGGTTTCGGGCCGGGATAGGGGCCGAACAGATGAACAGTTGCGCCTCGCACAGGCTTGCCGTCGAGCGTGACGACCTGGCCGGTAACAACGCCTGTATGCCGCACCGTCGTCGCTTTGTCAGCCGGTGCCTTTACCGGTGCACTCGCTCCGGTCAGCAGGGTAAGCACGGCCAATCCAGCGAACGAGGAAAAGGGAATCAGGATAATCAGTGGCAGCGTGAGCCTGATCTTGTAACTCTTGATCTTGAAGTGCATGGTTGTGTCTCCTGAACCCCGGCAACTGGAATTGCCAGGCTTCTCCTTACTTC
>JAZKEA010000343.1:0-5149 GCA_040387315.1 Armatimonadota bacterium
CGCAGGGCAGCCAGGCGCTGGTTTATGGTGGCCTCGGAGAGCTTTTCCGAGATCATGTCCGCCTTGAACTCCTGGAGGCGCTGTGCGATGGTTGTAGGAGGCAGAGACACGAACGAGCGCACGTCTGACTCCCGGTAGGACTCGCCAAAGAACTGGCGTAGAGCGCCTGAGTAGGCGGCCCTGGTGGCGGCGCTGCGTCTCGACAGAAGGAGCGCGGCGGGGTCCGGCTGGGAAACATCGGTTTCTCGCTCGTCCGTCTGCGTCCGGACGAGCTGAAGCATAGTGCCTCTATTATGAGACTAGAGGCGCGGTGGCGTCAATTCGGGGTGTGATTAGAGAGAGGCTGATAACCCGGAGGAAAATACAAAAGCTCGTTCGGACGATTCTCGACGAACCAATCACGCCATTTTTCTCCGTCATGACCAAAATCAAGACCCGTAAAGTCTCGTAGATTCTGTAACGCTTCTTCTTTGGGCATATAGTCAGGAAGCGTGCGTATATCTCTTCCAATCAAAAAGGACTGAGCTTCTGCGAGAGCTTTGCTTTGTTCTACGTTTTTTAGCCAGATCTCGACCTTTGAAGGAGGTACTGGCTTGAGACCGTTCGGATTCGCAGCCAGCCATGCCTTCCACTTCTCAACGTCGTAACCGAAATCCTGACCGGTCCCCAGCGTCAGCATCTTGTAGGCAGTGTATTGGCCAGTAAAATGCTCCTCAAATTCTCCGTCTTCCATATCTTCGTAGAAACCAGATAGGTTCAGTAGCAGCATATCCTCCAGTGTCATCATGGCAAAATACTACCTCATCCGGAAGAAGCATTTGTTTTGTCCGGAAATAAGCTACGGATAATTCCAGTTATCATGTGCTTTCTCCCTGTCAAACACGGCATTATTATTCTAAGGTTTATTCGGTGTCCGAATACCGGTCACCGGAATCCGAATACCGGACAAAACAGCCCCTAGTGCCCTATAATAAGACTGCTCCCCTGCCTGCATCGTGCTTTTTTGCGCCATTTTGCTTGACAGGAAGAGGAATCACACGTGTTTGCTTCATCAACTCCATCTACATCCGTTGCAGAGGTCACGAGGAGCTCGGACACAACGCCACCCGCCCGACGTCCACGGCCCTACATTCCGGCTGCCAGTGGGCACTTCGCCTATGCGATCCTGGTCACCCGGCCCGGTGGGGACAAATACACCCATGAGGAAGCGTGTGCGCTGCTGGGGCTCAGGCCCGATACGGTGAAGCGCTGGCGCAGTCAGCTGATTGCCGCCGGTCGCGAGTATTTCGGAGACTTCTTTGGCCCGGACCCGCCCTATGAGCTGTGCGCCCGGTTCGCCATCGACCCCAGGCAGGCGGAGCAGGACCTCCGGAGCTTGTTTGGGGGGAATTAGGTGTCCGATATCCGGTTACCGGATGTCCGAATACCGAATAATCCGGATATCGGACAAATAGGTGCTACTGAGTCGCAGTCATTTGCGGGATCACCCTTCACCGCGGGGAAGCAGTGGCTCATCATTTAAGGGACACATTCTGAGAATTTCCTTCCCCGCGTATCCGGTTTCCGGACATGCGGGAGTTTTTTCTCTGACGATGCCGCAAAACTGAATAGAGACCGGAGCGCCCCAACTTCTTGGCAGGGGACGGGGCGCCCTGGACGGTACGACGGTACACAGCAACTTAGTGTAGCCCTGCACTTCTCTCTTCACCATAACCATTTTCATTTTAGACCCGTTGCCAGGACAATGGCGTGCCTGATCGGCAGCGGGAGAGGGCTGCCGCTTGACTCGTTTGACGAAAGAACAAAAAGAGGCGCTGGCTGTTCTGGTTGAAGTCGCCGGTATGGACGACTTCACCATCCGGCACGGGCGCATCGTCAAGCATGGCGAGCAGAAGACAGCGGCGGATATCGCGGCCAAAGCCTGCGGCATGGTCCACCGGGACGGTCACCTCCTGACCCGTGTTCCGGCGGCTATCCAGCTGCGCGGTCGCCACTGGGTTCCCGACGACTGCCTTATCAATTCGCTGTAACGAGAAGAGGAAGATCACACTGCCATGAAGGTTATAGCCCATGGCATCTTTGCGGATCCGCCGCGCTGGTGGATTGGGCAGGAGTTCGCCTGCGAGTACTGCGAGTGTCGGTTCGTTCTTGAAAAGGACGACGCACTGATTCCTTCCCGTGATGTCCGGAATCCGGATATCGAAATTGTTTCCGTACGCTGCCCGGAATGCCGCTACGTCCTGCGTCTGCCCCGAGAACCAGACAATGGCAAGTAAAGATTTGATGGACTTCGGCTGCGTTCTGGCGTTTCTCCTGTTTATGGGCTGGTCCTGGCGAAAGCACCCCTGATGCACGCAAGCGTGCATGATTAATACCCATGGGCAAGTACCGCAAATACACGGATCAGGAGCGGGGCGAGGCGCTCGCATTTGTGGATGCCTGTAACGGCAACTACAAGCAGGCGTCTCAGATGCTCGACATCCCCTGGACAACGCTTCGGGAATGGCACCAGGGGAACGGCGTGGCAGAGCCTGAGGCGAATTTTCGCTCCATAGCGACACTCTTCGATCTGTTCGCCGTCTTCGTTCTGGCAACCTTTTGTTTGTTGGCGGGTCTTTTTAGTGGGAGACTCGGTATGATATTTTTTCGTGCGCTCTGTTGTGCTTTCATCTTTGGTCTTTTGTTCCTTGTGGCGTCGCCTGCTTCGGCACAGGTGAAGGCTGGCACCTCGAAGGCAGCGCCTGTTACTAAGCCTGCGCGTGATGTTGTTCCGGATACCGAAGTCGCCGTCTTGCGGGCGCAACTTCAGACGATGAAAGACTACGACGGGAGACTTCTCGGAACTGTTTACTGGTCGCTTGCTGGGATGTTTAGCGTTATTTTCGTTGTTTTAGGTGCTGGTTATTTCATTAACTTTAGGTCTTATGAAAGAGACCGAGAGGCGATCAAGGACAGCATTTTAAACGAAGTACGGGCTGAACTTGTTGCGCAGCACGCAACAGAAAAGGCCGAAATTGACCTGTTTCATGCAAACGCTGAAAAGATGATCGACACAGGACTATCTGAGATCCCCGCTAAGCTGGAAGAATCCTCGAAGAAGGCTGTTGCTGGAGTCGAAGAATCTTCAAAGAAGGCTGTTGCTGGAGTTGAACAATCCTCGAAGAAGGCTGTTGCGGATATTGAACGAAAAATTGAGGTTATGCAATCAGATGTGAACGACATGAAATTCGATTTACTGAAGATAGAAGCTGTTAGATGGCGGGAGACTGGCGTTTTCAATAATGCACTTAGAACCGAATGCGAGACGATTCAGTTTTTGAAACAGGTAAAGCGTGACTACTGGTTGGGGCAGCGTGTCGAAAACATAAAGTCTGATTTGAACAGGTTAATCAAAGATAAAGCTAGGCTATCTACTGGCGTCAGTGGCAACATAATGGAAGCGTTGAATGGGATGCCAGCCGAATTGAGCATTGAGGTAGAAATCGTTAAACAGTTGATAAGCCGCGCGTCTACCCCTGACGGTCTTTCCGTAGCTACCACCGCAGGAACGCCAACACCTTAGACAAGATTGCATTGCATGCAGCAACAGGATTACACGTCAATATTTGCAAGCAGGGGCTGAACGACATTCAGCCCCTGCTTGATTGGCAGATTGCAAGCCTTATGCATCTCGAAGAACGTAAAGAATGACCCCAACTGCCCGCTCTAGCAGTTCGGTGTCCATCCCGTCAAACTCTTCCACGAACGCGGTTCCGTCGAACCGTTCCGTGAGGAGGTTGTCTCCTGGTTTCGCGGCCCGCACCGGTCCCATCAAGAGCGTGTACTTTGCTTTGTACGGCCCCAGATCACGGTCAAGAGTGCGGGCGCGGCAGTCTTCGGGAGACTCGCCGCGTAGGTCAATTTGCTTGCTTGCTTTTTGTTCTTTTTTGCTTTCCGCTTTTGATGAAACCTTGCTAGTCTTTCTAGCGTCAGTCATTTGAGTTCCTTCCTGTTTGAGGGAGCTTGCGCGGGCCGCAGGGTAAGTTTTCCAGACCACCCCCTGCGGCCCGCCGTCGTTAATGAAGTCTATTTCCTTCCCGGTCCAGCACGACCAACTTGGCGTTTGTGTCATCCATAAGCATCTTTGCCGCTCTCAGTGTTTGGAACTTGGTCACGATTCCCACCACCCGGTACAGGTTCCATCCACCCTCTGTCATCTGAATAAAGTACGTTGTCTGCATCGTCTCGCCTCCGTGTTTGATGACTATATTGTATATCAAATGATAAACATAATCAAGTAATAACGCTTGTTTTTGTTAACTAATTGATATACAATTTTGCGGAGATAACTGATGGCGAAAAAGTTTGTCGGGATACGAATGGGCGAAGTGGAGCAGGAACTGTTAGACACCCTGCAAAAGCAACTGGGCGCGACGCAGGCGAGTGTCGTCGCGATGGCGCTGCGAGAACTGGCGAAGAAGGAAGGGATACCCATTCCAGTGATCGACACGAAAAAGTCTGAGGAAGAACCATCTAAACCTTGACTTTGTTTATCATTTGATATACAATATAGGCATGAATACTTCTCAAGCTCGTGGTCGTTACACCCGGTATACCGACGCTGATAAAGCCGTCGCACTTGAGGCGATACGCAAGCACGGTCAGCTTCGCGCCGCCGCCGACGCAATCGGGATACCTTGGACAACCCTTCGCGAGTGGTCGCGGCAAGACAAGAACACCGCTTCTTGCTTCCGTGCCGTGGCGGTTGATTCAGCGGCGACCAAACTACGAAAGGCGATTCAGGAGGGTTCCTCCTACTCCGAGAAACAGTTTCGCTTAGCCCTTGTCGAGCAGTGGGACACGGTTTCGGAATCGCTTTGCTTGCCGGTTGCCGCTACGATTCGCTCTGAGTTCAGCCTCCCGAACCGGTCCCGACTCGATTTGCTGATTGAGAACAGGGACGGAAGCTACACTATCGGAGAGGTGAAAACCATGAGTGGAAACAGAGACGCGGGGTGGCGCTCGTACGATGTGATTGGACAACTCGTGTACTACGTCGAAGTGCTGCATGAGTTTTACAGCGTTCCAAAGAAGGACATTCACCCCTGCATCCTGACCGACTTTGAACCAGACCGGTTTTTCCACAAGGCTCTTCAAAACATCGCTTTGC
>JAZKEA010000343.1:5159-13419 GCA_040387315.1 Armatimonadota bacterium
GGGCCATGACCGACAATAAAGGCATGGCCCGTTACCGAAACCACAGCGAAGACGAGAAGGCGACCGCAATGGCATTCCTGGCAGCCAACAGCGGCAACTACAAAAGCACCTCTAAACAGACCGGTATCCCGTGGCAAACCATCCAATCCTGGGACAAAGGGGTAGGCGTGAACACGGTAATCACTGAAAAATCAGCACTAAAAAGAACCGATCTTGCGGATCATCTCGATGAGAAGATCGAGATGCTGGTGAACTGCATCAGCGCCGACCGCATCGCCGATGCCAACTTGGTGCAGATCACGACGGCTCTTGGCACCCTGATCGACAAGTCCGCGGCGCTTCGAAAACCGCAGGCGATGACCCGTGAGGATCTGGCGGAGCAGCAGGAGCAGATCAAGACCATTATCAAACGTTATGTCAGTGACCCGGACACCCTCCAAGCAATCGGTGATGACTTCGACCGACTTTCTGCAGGGAATTCGGGAGAGCCTGGCACCGGTTAAATCGTTTCCGCTTCCGGGGGCGGACCTCGACTACCGCGAATGGATCTCGCTGAACTGTCCCGGCGCGGCGTCGTCGGCCCTCGCGCCGCACCACGAGCGGGCCTGGGAATGGTGGGAGGCGCTGCAGCCGGGCGTCAAGCCGCCCGCGCTCATCGAGTGCTGGTTCCGAGGCGCGGGCAAATCAACCACGGTTGAGCTTGCCCTTGCGCGCCAGGCGGTGAAAGCCGAGCGCCGCTTCGCCCTCTACATCAGCTCGACGCAAAAGAGCGCGAACCGGCACGTGGGCAGTGTGGCCACCACGATGCAGTCGGTGGGCATCAAGCGCCTGGTCTCCGTCTACGGCCACTCGCAGGGCTGGAAGGCGGATATGCTCCGGACCCACAACGGGTTCAACGTGCTCGCCCTCGGTCTCGATACCGCTGTCCGTGGCATCAAGCTCGATGAGTTCCGGCCCGACATCATCGTCCTCGACGACATCGATGAGCTGGGCGACAGTCTGGAGATCGTTCAGGGGAAGTTCGAGATCCTGACGCAATCCCTGCTCAATGCCGGGTCGGTCGATGTGGCGACGGCTTTCTTCCAGAACGCGATCCACCAGCACAGCCTGATGACCGGCTGCATCGAGGGGACAAAGGACATGCTCCGGCGGCGCGTCCAGTCACCGATTGTGAAGGCCGTTGAGAACCTGGTCTGGGAGAAGTTCGTGAACGCCGAGGGGCGGACGGAATACCGGATCCTCTCCGGAACGGCGAACTGGCCGGAGCGTAAGAGCCTCAAGGTCTGCGAGGAGGAGATGAACGATCAGGGGATCATCTCCTTCCTCCGAGAGTGTCAGCACGATGTCACCGTGGGCGGTCGGTTCTTCGATGAGTGGAACGTCAAAATCCATGTCTGCCATGAGGATGAAGCCGGGGTCATGCCCCACTTCACCTTTATCGGGGGCTATGACTGGGGACGGGGCGCTCCCTGCTGCTTCTTGCTGGCAGCTGTCGATGAGCAGGGCGGGATCACGATCATCGACGAGGTGTACGAACCTGGCCTGACCAACCCCGAGCAGGCGCAGGCGGTGGAAGACTGCTTGAATCGCTGGAAGCATCTGGGTGTCTCGAAGGCGAACGTCACGATCTACGCGGACCCCAGCATGTGGGCTTTAAAGAGCGACCACAGCGGGCGCAAGATCGCCGATGTCCAGGCGTTTCTGGCGAAGGGGCTGAGGTTCGTGAAGGCATCGAACGCGCGGCGCTGGGGCAACATGCGCCAGTACCTGAAGGAGACGGTCTCCCGCTGGGTGGGAGAGGCGTTCCAGAAGATACCGTGCCTGCGGATACTGACGGGCAAGTGCCCGAACCTGATCCGCACGATCCCGGCTCAGGTGACAGACCCCCACGATGTAGAGGACCTGGACACGCACGGAGAAGACCACGCGGTAGACGCTCTCAGGTATCTGCTGGCATCGAAGCCGCGTCCCAGCCGCCCGGATCCGAACAGTTCATCGGGGGAGACGCCGCCGGGCCCCACGGACCACACGCCGCAGCGTCTGCGAAAGCCGAAGCAGAGTCAGGTCATTTCCGTATGAGGCATCTTGTGGATGTCTACAGGGGCCTTCCGGCAGTGCGGACAAGTTACCTCGAAGATCCGACTACGAACGCTATGGATGCTGTCTCCGCCATCATCCCATTCACATCGTCTGCGCCCAACAAGGTACGACCCGCACACGGGGCAGTGACGGTTTACAACACTGCCCCTGTTGTCGCGACCGCAGAATAGCCGTCGCCAAAACGACGCAGACGAAAGCCAGGACGCGGCCTGCGCCAGATTTTCGTCCGTTATCATGACCGGCTTTCTGAAGTCGAAGCGCATAAGATGACAGCTTTTACTATTATCACACTTACCCTGGCGTGCCTCTGCCTGCCTTCCGCTGTTTTCCTGCTGCTTCAGGTGTGGCGGGAACTGCGAGCGCTCCGGACGGGACACGACGTTTTCCAGCAGCTGAGAGATAAGCGGCGCCGCCGCACCGAACAGGTCACACGACTCTAATGAAATTTCCCAACATCTTCCGCCGAAGCGCTGCGCCTGTCTCTACCGTAGGAGAGGTGCCGACGGGCGGTCCGGAGCTTGCGTTTCCGACCCTGAACCGGGACAGCGAGATCGCGCCCGGCGACCGGCTGGACCGGGGCAATCCAAAGGTAGCGCCGCAGGAAGATCTGGCGGACGTGGATATGCTTCTTGGCCGGTTCCGGGACGCAGCCTCCGCACGGCGACCCGTGGAGCGCGAATGGGTGATGGCCTGCGCGATGACCGAGGGGCGGCAGTGGCTGCGCTGGGATGATGCCACGCACCGGGCGGAATCCCTGATGATGAAGGGGAAAGAGCACCGGTATGTGACCGACCCGCTTATCATCCCCCTGGTGGCAAAGCTCACGGCTCTGGCCACGATGACCAAGCCCGACAAATCGTTCGTGCCCCAGATCAACAACGCCAAGGGGAAAGCCGCGGCGGCGGAGGGACGCCTTGCGGATGCCCATGTGTCGCGCGAGAACGGCGGCTACCTCCAGACGCTTGATGTCGCCACGTGGGCAGCCGTCTGTGGCGTCGGCTATGACAAAGGGTACTGGGACCCCACCAGGCGGGCGGCTATCCCCGTGTACGGTCCGGACGGGCAGGTCGAGGGGAAGCAGGCGCTGCCGATCGGCGATGTCTGCCGTGATGTCACCACGCCGTTCGAGGTCTATGTAGATCCCACCGCCCGGCGCTGGAAAGATGCGCGCTGGCTGATCCATGCGAGCGTCCGGCCCCTCTCCTATATTCAGGAGCGGTTTGGGGAAGCGGCATCCGATGTGGAGCCCGGCCTGGCAGGAGATGGGACCTGGGCGGATACGTACGTCTCGGACGGGTTTGGCGGCGTGTCGCAGCTACGCGAGAACTTCGCCGGCGAATCCCGCTCCAAGCAGGTCCTGGTGCTGGAGTTGTGGGAGAAACCGTCGATACGGTATCCCCAGGGCCGTCTCCTCGTCGTGGCGGGTCGCAAGCTGCTCTACCGGGGCAAGTGGCCCACGGCTTCCGAGGAGTTTCCCTTTGCCCGCATGGTCTATGCCGAGGCGCTGGGACACCCGTATGGGAAAGGACTGGTCAAGGATTTGTGCCCGCTCCAGGTGGCCTACAACCGCCTGCTGACAAAGGTGTGGTGCCGGATCGAGGACGAGAAGCCCACGGCCCTGATCGAGGCGGCGAGTGCTATCGGCCCGGACGCGTTCGAGACCAACGAGGAGCATGGTATCCGCAAGATCCTTTATGATCCGTCCACGCAGCCACCGGTGTGGATGCCGCCCGCGCCTCAGACGGAAGACCCGTACAAGCTGCGCGAGATCGTGTGGCAGGACATGCAGCACATCGCGGGTATCCACGATGTGAACATGGGATCGACACCCGGCGGCGTGACAGCGGGCGTCTCCATCGAGCTGCTGCAGCAGGGGGACCGGACACAGCTCGGGCTGTTCACCCAGTCCATCGAGGGCTTTGCGGTCCAGGTGGGCAATCAGAACGTTTCCCTGTATGCCGAGAACGCGTCGGCCAATCTGCCCCGCATGATGGGGCTCGACGATTCCGGTGATCCCCAGACCGCTGAGCTTCAGGCGGTCTCGTTCCGGGCGCTCACCGGGGGTGGGGCGGTAAATATCGTGGTCCTTCCCGGATCGGCCACACCGAAGACACCCGCCGGTCAGAAGCAGGAGATCCTGGACTTCCTGCGGCTCGGTCTGCTGCCCGAAGGTCCGGACGCGGCGCTGATCGCGATCAAGCTGCTCTCACTGACCGGTTCCGATGCGGCGCTGTCGCACCTCGAACGGATGATCGAGCAAGCGAAGGGCGCACAGCCGAATCCCGCTCAGATCGAGGAGCTGAAGGCGCAGGCGGCTCGCAAGGCGCAGCAGATCCAGCTTCAAGGCGCAGCGGAACAGATGGCGATCACGACCCATGCTCAGGGACAGCTTGCCGAACAGCGGCACCGTCACGAGATGGAGAAGCTGCAGTTCCAGTTTACCAACCCGAAGCTCTCCGGATCGATGGATCCGGCTGCTGTCGTCGACCTTGAGGCGAAGCTTGGCATACGCGGCGAGGTTCCGACTCCCCCTAAACCGGCTGCACCAAGCAGCCCTAACTTTCGCAAAAAGGAAACTGCATAACCATGTTCAATACTCGTCCTGTTCGTCGTAGTGAGGGCGCTCCCTCTGGTGGCGGCAGCGGTGCTGAAGCCCCTGCGCCGGCTGCAGAGAGCCCCGTCATTACTGTCACTGATCCTGCGGCAGACTCTGCCCCTTCCGGGTCTGATACCGGCTGGGAGCAGCTGAGGGCGCAGGTCGGGCTTACTCCTGAACCTGCCGCCTCGGTCCCGGCTCCCGCCACTGTCGATCCCGCTGCGGCTCCGGCTCCTTCGGGGGAAGCGGCTCCTCCTGCCGTGTCTGCACCAACTGCGGAGGCGCAGCGGATCGCGGAGCTGGAAAGCCGGCTGAATCGGTTCGGCCCAGTCATCGAGCGACTGGAGAGCGAGGGCTACACGGACGCGACCGCGGTGGAGACCTACCTCACCCAGCAGCAGTCACAGAACGCTCTGGCGACCCACATGAGCGGCGTGGAGGCAAAGCTGCAGGCACGCATCGATGCTGGAACGCTTACCCCGGAAGAGGCGCTGGAAGATTACCAGACCGAGATGACGCGTCAGCAGCAGGTCATCTCCGCACAGCAGATCACTTCCAAGTACGCCGCGATCCAGACCGAGCAGGCTTTCTCCGGAGCGCTTGCCGCGCATCCGATTCTGGCGAAGGGCCGCTCCGCCGATGGCAAAACACTGGGGAAGGGCGAAGCGATCGTTCGCGCTCTCCATAAGAGCAATCCCCAGGTAGAGATCAGCCGGATCGCGGAGTATGTCGCGGGCAACCTGACCTCGATTCAGGAGATGGCCGTCGCGGAACATGCCGCAAAAACCGCGCAGACGCAGCAGGCTCCCCCGCTCCTGAACGGCGGCGGAGCGGGCAACGGCTCCGGCGGCAGCGGTGCGCCTCTGTCCATGACGCAGCGAATGCTGCAGAAAGCCGGCATCTCCTTCGGCGGCTCCTAGCTTCGTTCCCGGACGGAGCTTTGCCTCGTCCTTTATCGTCAACCCTGCAAAAGAGGACCGCTGAATAGATCAGCGGTCCTCTTTTGTCCTGACCCTCTTTTCCTTTGAGAAAGGGAGATTTACACCACTATGGCTTCCATAGACAGCAACGCGCTTACGCTCGGCGATCATGCCCAGCTCAGCCAGAACCCGATTCAGAAAGAGATCGTCAAGGCGATCTACGAAACCAACAACGTCGTCAAGGACCTTCCGCTTTCCAAGAGCGCCGCCTTCAAGTCGAACTCGCCCCGGCTCGAAGGGGACGGTCTGCCGGAAGTCAACTGGGGACGCGTCAATGCGGCTCCCGTCACCACCAAGGCGACCTTCAAGCAGCACGAGGAAGCGGCTTCCATCGTCCGCTCCCGGATCCGCCTGGACAAGCGCGTCCTGAACCAGAAGGACTGGATCACCGACCCGATCAAGGCGCAGGTCATGGCGTGGACGGAGGCATGGGCCTACGACGCGACCGACAAGTACTTCAACAACGATCCCTCTGCGGTCGATGGCAATCCGGACGCCTGGACCGGTCTGAAGGCGCGTCTCGACGATCCGATTAAATTCGGCGTGGTGCCGGAGCTGAAGATCGATGCGGGCGGCATCAACCTGAAGCAGAACATGACCGCCGCCGATGCCAACAACTTTATGGAAGTCATCGATCAGATGCTTTCCTACCTGGGAGCGACGGATGGCAACGGCTGCGTGTTCTACTGCAACGACCTGGTGATGCGGCGCTGGGCGCGTGCGATCCGGCTGCTCGGGGCAGGGGCGGGCTTCAACACCCAGAAAGACAACTTCGACCGCATGGTCGAGATGTACCGGAACGCAAAGGTCCGCGACTGTGGCCGCAAGCGCGACCAGGTATCGCGCGTCATCTCCAACACCGAGGCCGCGGACGGCACGGATCCCGGCAACGGCGACCGCTCCAGCATCTATGTGGTCCGCTACGGCGAGGGCCGCATGGCGGGCTGGCACGATGGGGACCTGGAACCGGAGTACACCGGCAAGCTCGATGACGGCGTGACCCACCAGTGGCTCGTGGACTACCTCATCGGCCTGAACCCGCAGCACAACCGCTGCTTCGCCCGCTCCTACAACCTCGAAGTTTCCTAACGAAAAACTTCATTCCCGCGAAGACCTGTCCGCTATTCGAATATCGAACGGTTGTCCGGTGTCCGGATAGCAGACAGGTGAAAGAACTTTTCCATGATCCATGATGAGAATCTGATTCTCCAGACTCCGACCACCAAGGCAGCGACCTTCAACTCGGTGGCGCTCGACATCAAGGGCACGCCGCTTTCCCGGCCTCTGTTCGCCGAGGTGCTCTACCACAGCGCGGCCAACGCGGCCGGTGCCAATGCCGTGACCTTCAGCGTCGAGCACAGCGACGACAACGCGACGTTCACAACCTGCGCGAGTGCGGATGCCATCGACCTTAATACGGTTGCCAAGCACGGGAAAGTGGTTATTCCGTTCGTGTCGCAGAAGCGGTACTTCCGCCTGAAGACCTCGATCACGGGCGGGGGCACGACTCCTACCGTGACCTACCAGGGGTTCGTCGGGCTGTCGGCGATTTAGGAGACCGTGAACCATGCCACAGACCTACAACCACGACGGGAACGCGCTCTGGGGTTCCTTCGCTGCCGTCACACCCGACGATGACACGGATCTGCCCACCGCACCCTGTAACGGGCTGTGGGTCGGCAGTGATGGGGATGTCGCGGTCGTGGATCGCGACGGGAACGAGGCCACCTTTGCGAACGTGCCCGGCGGGTCTATTCTGCCTGTCCGGGCCGTTCGGGTGCTCGCCACCGGAACCACGGCGACGGGCATCGTCGCGGGCTACTAGGGAGGCTAATCGATATGCCTCTCATCATCGCAATCGGTGTCGCTGTCGAGAACCTGCGGCGGCGCGCCGGGGGCATCGTCGCACCGATCACCAGCTTCCTGAAGAAGGAGGAT
Source organism: Armatimonadota bacterium (assembly GCA_040387315.1). Classification (GTDB taxonomy): domain Bacteria; phylum Armatimonadota; class Armatimonadia; order Armatimonadales; family Armatimonadaceae; genus JACMJB01. The sequence goes on from JAZKEA010000343.1 coordinate 12,774, forward strand.
GGTGATCGGCTGCTGAGTGAGAGCGGCGACAGGATCGTTCTCTAGGAACAGCACAGTGAAAGCAAGGTTTCACTTGAACTTGCTCCGCAAGTTGGCAGGAAAAACTATGGCAGATCAAAAAATCAGTCAGCTGGCAGCACTCGCCGGGGGATCCGTTGACACGGCGGCGGACCTGATCCCGATTGTGGACACGTCGGCGGCGGCCACTAAGAATATCACCGTCGCCGCGCTGCTGGCGCTGGCAGGGGCTGGCGTGCCGGTGGGGCTGCGTTCGGCACGGCCCGCGGCAAATGCCGCTACGGTCTATGTTGCCTACGATACCGGGGAGATATTCGCCAGCAACGGATCCTCCTGGTTTTACATCGAGGGTGCGGCGAGTACCTCCGCCATCGTCCAGGGGGGAAACCCATCAGACGGAAGCTCCACCTGGCTGACGACACACCAGAGCGTCATCAGCCTTCCGATGAATACGGTGGTTTCAGACTCAGGCGGTAACTATAACAGCGCGACCGCGATCTACACGGTCCCGGCCACGGGCATTTATCAGATCATCGCCAAGCTCCGGCTGGCGGACTCGACCCCGGCGAACGTGGGGTACGGGATCGGGGCGGGGCTGTCGTCCGCCTCCGATTACCTGGAGTTCTTC
>JAZKEA010000343.1:13429-14716 GCA_040387315.1 Armatimonadota bacterium
GCGACGCCTGCCCGCAACAACGCCACCAGCCTGCGCCTGGCGGCACTTACCGCCGGGGACCAGATACGCATGGCCTGCTACATCGAGAACCCGACAGACATAACCATATCGGGCGCGCAGCTCAACATCACCCTCTCGTCACTTTAGATAAACAGGAAAAGGAATCAAGACAATGGCAATCGACAACAGCGCAAAAGCAGCCAAATTTGCGACAGACGTGGTTCGTGCGACGGAGAAACTGCTCTCCGCTCAGGAGGAGCTGACTACGCTCGCCGCCTCCAAAACGGCAAGCGGTCTTAACCTTGCGGCCCATGATTTCAGTGCGACGGCGGCGACCAAGCACATCGACAATGCGATTCTGCTGGACGGCCTGAACAGCGTCGCGGCGATCAACGGTTTGCTTGCTCAGGGTCATGCGACCAACCTCAACAAAATCCGCCCGTAAGCGGCTGTAAGTTAAATAAGGAGATCTCACCTCGAATGAAACGGAGTTTCATCAGATGACACGAGGCGAAATGATCGGGCTGTCGGACCAGCTGCTTCTCGCGGCGTTCGGCAGCCCGTTTGCGTCTGACCCCTTCACACCGGGGACGCTGCTCGATGTGGCCGCCGATGAGGTGTGCAAGAAGACGGGCTGCTTTTACGATGTGCAGCCAACGAACCTGGTGGCGGATCAGGCGCTGTACTGCGCTCCGACGATTTACCAGATCAAGGATATCTACATCACCGATGCCGACGGGAACACGCATGAGCTGATCGCCCGGACGCCCGCGGAGATGACCCGTCAGTGGGATGCTTCCTGGCGTGACGTGTCCGCAATTCGGATACCGGACTATCTGGTGTACGAGGGCACAACGCGGGTTCGGCTTGCTCCGCGGCCACTCATCAGTGAGGGCAGCGTCGTGTTCGAGGGTTTCGCCACGACGACCTCAAAGGTCACCGGGAGCGCTCTGCACCTGTGGCCAAACGAGACCGACGAATGCCCGCTGCCGGAAGACGGGCAGATGGCGGTCGTGTACAAGCTCTGTGCCCTCCGCTGTATGCAGTTCCTGGGCAATCCACAGGTGCCCGAGGCGCTGCTGAAGATGCAGGCATTCGAGGCGCAGTACAAATCAGAGCGCGGCGATCTGGAGAGAAACACGACCCTCCGGTATCCGAGGGGGCGACTGGGACCGGCGTTCGCACGGAGTTTTTAAGGAGTAGATTATGGCAGGGACGATCACACAAGCTCAGTTTGTACAGCGAGTACTCCGGCGCATCAATGAGGCGGCCAACAGCCCGGTGGGC
>JAZKEA010000344.1:0-1961 GCA_040387315.1 Armatimonadota bacterium
TACGCCTTGATCGGAAAAGGGCCAATCGGGACAGGCGCTGCGACGGAGGTCCCCACACGGTACTCTGCCCAAGACGGGTCAGCGCCTATCCCTGGAATCGCAAGCCTTGGGACCTCCGGCGTCACAGATCGTGCTTTTGGCGCATCGGTAACGGACGCGATCACAGGGACAAATACGGGCTTTATTGCCTACGGCTTTCGGATTGTCAATAATGATCCGACCCTGAGCATTACACAGTTCACACTGAGCTACCGAGGGGAGCAATGGCGACGCAATTCAACCACAGCTCAAACCGTTGCGTTCAGTTACGCGGTGTTCAACTCCGGGATGGGAGGACTGGACACGCCCACCGGATACGCCGTGAACACGGCTTTAGACTTCACCAGTCCGGGCGCGCCACCACCATCTGTGGGTGGCTCTGTTTTATTTTTCGCGACAAAAACAAACACGATCACCACAACTGTTCTGCCGGGGCAGGAGCTTTATATTCGCTGGGTTGACAGCAACAATCCCATAGATGCAGACCATATCAACGGTATCGATGATGTCAATTTTACGGCTACGTTTCTTGACCCCACACCTGCCCCACCGGGTCTCGTGACCGGCTTGATCGGGTTAGGGGTCGGGGGCGCGAACTACGGTATCGCCCGTTGTCGGAACCGGCGGCGCGGTAATAAGAAGGACACACGTGGGGAAAAGAAGACAGGTGGCGGCGGCGACGACTCCTGAGTCGTTGAGCAGTAGAAGTGTTCCTGCGCCAACGAAAGCCGCCTGATAAACGGCTCGATTCCTGTTAGCGCTCTGGGAATGGCGGCGCCAGAGCCAGAGGCAGATTCCCGCTTCGGTGACCAGAAGTATTGACCACGGACTGGTGAACAGAAGCCGGACTCCGGTAGCCGCCTTTCGCTGAATCAGCGGGAGAAGTGATTTCGTGCCTTTCTCCCCCTGCGCTGAGGCGACCGCTTCCCCGACATGGGTCCGCGAACCCACAGCCCCGCGTCCGCTCCCTACCACATACAAAGCGACTAAACAGAGCACAATGGCTCCCGCTCCGACACCTGCCCGAAGCAGAACCCGCCGTTTATTCGGTGATTCTGATTGTTCGGCTTTTAGAAGAACAAACAGCGACGCGAAGCCCACTAATGCGGCAAGAAAGCCGCCCGCATCTGCACCGAACATTGGCATGCCGGAGAGTAGCGCCGCTATTGCGCCACCAAGCACGGCACCGAGCGGTGTGGGGCAGAGCACTCCTACCGCAAGCAGGGAAGCGCCCAGAAAGACCCCGGAGATCTCATTGCCGATACCGTAGAAACGGGCGGCAGCCACAGGAGAGTAGGAAAACGGGGAGCGGGCGAGAAGGTTTCCCTTGGTGAGCGTGTCGAACACAATGACCGCGGCGGTGGAGACGACAATTACGCGCAGGAGAGACGCAACGGCCTCTTCTTTTCTAGCCTGACTCAGAACGACCGCCAGGGCAGATACTGCGAGTGTCATAAAGCCAGCCGCGATATAGACGAGCGCTTCTGCTCCCGTATTTTGTGAGGCGAACAGAGAGGCAAGAAGCAGGGCGAGAGGAGCGGCAGCCGCTCCGACCGCGATGGCGGAACGTACCCTCCCCGGTCCGGAGAGGGAGGCGAGGATCAGAGCAGCAGCGATAAGCCAGGGCAGGGTGACAATGAAGCGTATCTCGCGGGCCTGCGCGGACCAGCGTTCGACGCGCGAAGCAAGGACCCCCGCGGCGGCAGTGGGCGAACTCTCGGTTTCAAGAACCACAGCAGGCCGTCCCCCACTCGTCTTATAAGGGGCTCCGAGCAGGTGGAGAACGGTCGCGGTAATATCACCGGTCGCGAGCAGGCCAGGCGTGTGACGGGTGGAAGGCGAGGTCAACAGCGAGCCGGGAGCCACGGGAGGGAAAGATCGCTTCCAGACCATTACCGGACCGAGCATTTCGCCGCGTTCCG
>JAZKEA010000344.1:1971-3474 GCA_040387315.1 Armatimonadota bacterium
CCCTCGGCTCTCCGTACGAATCAGCCGTCACAACCAACGCGGTGTCGGCAGGAACGCAGTTCGGTCCTGATCCGATAAGCTGCGCGAAGAGAGCGTCCAGACGCCGAAGCGCCGCCCGACGCTCTGAGGCCGCGGCGGTGGGCCGGGTCAGGGGGGCGTAGGCGTCACAGCGCAGAAGGTCATCAAAGCTAACCGTGATAAGGCGTGGTGTCAGCAGGGGCCTGGCGGACTCGCGGCGGATCGCCCCGGCAAGTCGCATTGGGTCGGTCACAAAGCCATCGACCGCTTCCGGCCGATGGATGCGCCATTCCTGCGTTTCATCCATTGCCGCCGACGGCGGGGCAGAGTCGAGAAACGCAGAAGCCGCCGGATCACCGCCCAGAGGAACGGATGCCACTGCCGCATCACGGAGCGCTGTTTTGATAGGCTCGCCCCCCAGCAGCTTGCAGGCACGCGCAAAATCGGCGGTGGTTGCCGGGTTGAGCACAGTCACTTTCTCGGAGCCGGTGCGCCAGGGAAGCCGGTTCGGAAACACCCCAATAAAGCCCCGGCTGCCGGACGCAGACGGAACGCCGCCTGCGCAGGCCGCGAGCGTCGGCATCTCCTGGCGGTTTTGCCAATCCTCAAGGGATGCTCCGGGAACCAGAACAACAATAACCGTCTTTACCGGAGGAAGACTGTGGACTGCAGGTGATCGGAGCCTGGAAAACAGAACGGCGACCACAATCAGCAGAACGATCCCGAGCGCCAGCAGGCCGGGATGAGCAGATCGGCGCGGCTCCTTCACGGGGTGGCTGATCACCGGCGGTTTCCCGGTGCTGTCAGCGCGGTGTAGATCGCCTGGGTTGCCGCTACCATTGCAGCGGCATCGAAGCAGCGGACCGCGCGGATGTGTCCCGCTTCCCCCATTTGGGCGGCGCGGTCCGGATCACGGAGGATCGTGGCGAGGGCTTCGGACAGCGCCGCCCGATCTCCTTGTGACACCAGGAGGCCGGTGATACCCTCATCGACAACTTCGGGGAGTCCCCCAACGCGTGATGCGACTACGGGCAGCCCGGATGCCATCGCCTCGATAGCCGCGATACCCAGTCCTTCGGTGCGCGACGGCAGGCAAAACAGGTCGGACGCCGCCAGGAGGTCGGGGATATCCGACCGCATCCCCGTGAAAATCACCCGATCCGTGATTCCAAGCATTCGCGTCTGGTGCTCCAGAGTCGGTCGCCAGGGTCCGTCCCCGACCAGCAGCAGGCGAATCGCCGGAAACAAGTCCGTCAGGCGAGCAGCAGCTTCCAGAAGTGTGCCCAGGTTCTTCTCCGGTGCGAGCCGCGCGACACAGGTCACCACGGATGCCGATTGAGGTATTTCCAGGGAGTCTCTTGTTGCCGTTCGGTGTATGGGGTTCCGCGGCCACGAGAAGCGGGACAGGTCGATCCCATTTCGGATTATCTGGATGCGTCCCCGGATACCGGGTCCAAGATCAGAAGCGCTCTCCGCGACCGCCGC
>JAZKEA010000345.1:0-2601 GCA_040387315.1 Armatimonadota bacterium
TGGCAATCACCGCCTGTGCAGGCGGCGGAACAGAACGAGTGAGAAGACGAACCGTGGTCTGCATCTGCCAGGAGACATGCTGATCGACCGTCGTTAGCGGGGGAATGGTATCCGTGCCCTCCGGCAGTGCATCAAATCCGATAACCGAAATGTCTTCCGGGACGCGCAGTCTGGCCCGGTTCAGAATGCCGAGAAGGATGATCGCGGCTCCGTCATTCCAGACCGTGATACCCGTCGGTGCCTCGGTCTGCCGAAAGTAAGCGGCGGCGAGTGTGGCATCCTTGCGCCATGCCGCCAGCATGTCGGCATCGATCACGGATTCTGACACCGGTTCCCCGGTCTCTCGCGTCTCCCGGATCGCCTGCTGATGGCCTGCCCATCGTGGATGCTGTCGGTAGGGGTAGCGCATCTGCGAATCGAAGGCGAACGCGATACGACGATGGCCCAAGTCGAGAAGATGCCGCGCCGCCATATGTCCCCCGATCTCATGGTCCGCGAAAACACAGGGCACTGTAGGATCGACTCCCGCGGGCGGCGAACCCACCACGACCGCGCGATGGCCTCGCGCGATCAGCTGTTCGGCGATTCCCGCCATCGGATAGCTGAAAAGAACAAACCCGAGTGGCCGCAGGGTCTCGATAACCTGCAGATTGTCTATCGGGTTGGCATGACAGACGAGTGAGAGATTTGCGCTCTCGGCACGAGCGGAGAGTGTATCCGCGCACAGCCGCAGATAGGAGGCAGCGAAGAAGTGCGGAGCGAGGGCAGCAATGGTGCGGCTCTGGGTAAGCGACCGGGTCGGGGAATCGAATACGTTTACGACACGGTCTCGCGGGTCGGTGACATACGTTCCGCTGCCGGGGCGACGCACGATCCATCCCGCACGCTGAAGGTCTTCCAGAGAGCGAAGAACGGTGCGGTCCGAAACCTGGTACCGGCGCATCAGCTCATCCTGCGCGGGCAGCCGGTCGCCGGGCTGAAGGCCCGTTACCAGCGTACGTAGCAGACCGGTAAGCTCAGAGTGCTTGGTCTGACGCTGAAGGCTGACTTTCTCGCGATGAGCCGCCGCAGGCAGAGTTTGTTTTGTCGCCATAGACATTTTGCTTCGTCCGTACCGGCATCCGCGCCTGGTACAGGAAGTGGTTGGATTGTACATCGGTTACTTGTTTTTATGCAAGAGGTTGTTGAAATTACATGCATGTAATTCAGAGGGGGTACCGTACTTCTTTAAGGGCAGTCGCGGTCCGTGCGATACTGTAGCCGTAAACCATGAACATCGATCTCCCTGACTACTCGCTTGTGGTGCTGATAGGCGCATCCGGCAGCGGCAAGAGCAGCTTTGCCGCACGGCACTTCAAGCCGACTGAGGTACTCTCCTCAGACCATTTTCGCGCGCTGGTTTCCGATGACGAAACCAGCCAGGACGCCACCAAAGACGCCTTCGAGGCGCTGCATCACCTTCTAGGGATTCGTTTGCGCCGCCGTCTGCTGACGGTGGTCGATGCCACCAATGTCCAGGAGGGTGCGCGAAAGCCCCTTCTGGAGATGGCATTCCGCTACCACGCGGTCCCCGTAGCTGTGGTGCTGGATCTGCCGGAGCGCATTTGCCAGGAGCGCAACGCCACCCGTCCGAACCGCGATTTCGGCAAACACGTCGTGGAACGACATGCCCGTGAACTGCGCCGCTCGCTGAAGACGCTGCGGCGTGAGGGGTTCCGCTACGTCTGGCACCTGGACGGCGAGGCGGCAGTAGAAACCGCCGCCTTGACCCGCACGCCGCTCTGGCCGGATCGCCGCAGTGTCACCGGACCGTTCGATATCGTCGGCGATGTCCACGGCTGCTATGACGAACTGCTTAGCCTTCTGGGTAAATTGGGTTATGCACCGGATGCTCTAGGCGTCTGGCATCATCCCGAGGGCCGGACGCTTGTTTTTGTCGGCGATCTTGTCGACCGGGGACCGAAAGTCGTTGAAGCCGCAGTCCTGGTTATGGATTGCTGCGCCGCCGGCACGGCCCTCTGCGTACCCGGAAACCACGACAACAAGCTGATGCGCGCCCTGCAGGGTAAAAACGTTCAGATCACGCACGGTCTCGGCGATTCACTCGCGCAGATCGAAGCGCTCCCAGACGATGCTCGTGCCGCTTTCAAGGAGCGTTATATCAAGTTTGTCGATGGCCTTATCTCGCATCTCTGGCTGGACAGCGGCAGTCTTGTGGTCGCGCACGCCGGAATGAAGGAGGAGATGATCGGACGCGCCTCGGGTAAGGTCCGCGACTTCGCGCTCTACGGCGAAACGACGGGGGAGACCGACGAGTTCGGCCTGCCCATACGCTGGGACTGGGCCTCCGAATATCGGGGGCGCACCAGCGTCGTCTACGGTCATACACCGGTTCTGGCCCCGCCGCAATGGCTGAACAATACGCTCGACATCGATACGGGCTGCGTCTTCGGTGGTGCTCTCACGGCTCTGCGCTGGCCCGAAAAAGAGATCGTCTCCATTGCGGCTCAGCGGGTGTATGCCGAGCGAACACCCCTCCCCCCCGTCCCCCTCCCCTCGGAAGGAGAGGGGGTGTTAGTCACCATTTCCGCATCTGCTCCG
>JAZKEA010000346.1:0-3699 GCA_040387315.1 Armatimonadota bacterium
GTAAGGCGGCCAGAGGCGAATCATGCGCATTAACCGTAGTTTTCCGGCCGGACTTCTTCTGCTCGTGATGCTCTTCGCAATTCCCGCAGGCGCAGAGACGACGGTCGCTGCGAGTGTGGAGTGGCTCGCCTATTCCTCGGACGTAATCGCTGTGGGAAAGATCATCAAGGTCAAATCGACTCAGGGGCTTGGAAGCGTTATCTACGACGACTGTACGTTACGTGTCACAGAGTTGATTAGATCTCCGGTTTCGAGGAAGGAGATACTTTTCACCCTAAGACGATCCCAGCAGGAGCCATCGGCAGCCGTCTGGCAGCGGGACAGAGCTGAACTGCTGGTTTTCCTTACTCTATCGCGGGATCATGGGTCCGAAAAGCACCTGAATGGGGCACTCGTCCCCGCAAATGGGCAGTTCCCACTGTCCCTGGTAGCTCTCGCACAGCCACAAAAGCACCTCATCGATATCCACTTCAACCTGCTCAAAGACAGAGAGGAAGTTCTGCGGGCGACTCGACACGCCGTGCAAGCAATCAGGCAGTACCTGAAGGCGAATCCAAAGGCGGAAGTACAGCGAAATTTTCTGCAGGTCACGTCGGAAGACGGTCAGAACATATACCTGAGCTACTACATTCTTGTACCGAGCTTTATGTCAAAGGAATCCATTTCCCAGAACGAGTTTTTTAATCCAGGTCGTACAAAATCAGCTCTTGGCTTTATTCATACACGGTAGCTAAGTTCAGCGTCTCATCAAAAAGGTGAGTTCGGCAACTTTAAGTGTTGTACTAAACGCAATAGGCAGGCTGAGAAGAGCGATAACTAACCACAGCGCCGGTGGGCTCGGATGACCGGGATTCCGCTGTCTTTTGATCTGCAGACAAACCGCACAGACGAACGCAGTATCAAAAAGCAGAGCGACCACCGCCGTTAGAATAAGCGTCATCGTCATTGTTTTATTCTAACGTGAGTTCGAGATGAGCGAAGGGTAGGATCACCGATTACAGTCTCGAATAGGCATAGTAGTCATACCAATTTCGCTTCACATGCGGTCTGTTTCATGCCAAAAACGGCACGATACTCCGTGTCCTTGCTGTGGGATTATGTCATCGTAGGGGAGGGATTGAGGTAAGCCAATGCTTTTTGCTCCTCCTCAAATAGTTCTGCCCCCATGATGCCAAACCCCATATTCGGCTTGAATAAAGGACGCAACGCCTGTGCTGTCTCACCCACCGCCAGAACACAAACCGAGCGAAGGGGCTTCATCCAGCCTGCTGTATGAAAAGGAACGACAATGCCGAAGATGGCATCACCCCAGCGATACTCTAAATCGGACAGATCCAGGAGAACCGATAACGGCTTCTGGTCCTGGACAACCTGACGGACAAAGTTGCTCATCGCCTCAGCAGTCGGATTACCTTTCGATCCAGGTGGATAGAAGCCCGCGAAGGCAATGCGCAGAATACCCTCAGGTTCAAGTAATTCTGAATAGCATTTCAGAGAATTCATGTCAATTTGACTACCGCTTCTATGCGCCGAAGAAAGCAGGAAACGGCTAACTGGACAGGCAGAACTTTACTTCACAAAAAATAAGCAGCCGAACAGGGCTGAAATCTGTAACCAACTAAGCAACTACAGGTAAGGAATTCCCGATCTCCCTTTGCGCCCCGGAGGGGTGCTTGGCGCGAAGCGCCGACCAGACCGGGCATTCACGCCCGGACCACAAACGCCGCTAACCAAACGTCGGGCATTCACGCCCGCACAAAGCGCCGGTTACAAAACGCGCCCTGCCTCGTCCACATCCTTCGCCATCTGAACCACCAGCGCTTCCAGACCATCGAACTTGAGCATGGGCCGCAGATAATTTACGAACTCCACCACTATCTTCTGCCCGTACAGATCACCCGAAAACCCATCCATCAGAAACGCCTCCACGGTGCGCGGGGCGTCCGGGGAAATGGTCAGGTTGGTCCCCACACTGACAGCGGCGCGATGAACACTCCCACCCGCCAAATGTACCCGGCAGGCGTAGACACCCGCGCCGGGAATCAGGATGCCAGGGGACGAGGCAAGATTCGCGGTCGGATAGCCCAGGGTACGCCCCAGTTGTTTCCCGTGCACCACCTCGCCGGACAGGCTATAGGGTCTCCCGAGCAGTCGTGATGCCGCCTCGGCCTCGCCGCTCGCGATCATCCGCCGGATCTCCGTGGAGCGTGCGGGCACCCCCTCGATCAGAATGGGAGCAACCGAATGGACGGTGAACCCGAACTGCTCTCCCGCCTCTCGGAGCATCGCAACATCACCCGCTCGATCCCGCCCAAAACGAAAATCGTCGCCGACGATTACCGCGCGTGCCTGGAGGGTCTCCGCAAGAATACGCTGGGCGAACTCAAGGGGGGTTTGCGCGGCAAGCGCCTGATCAAAATGAGCGACCACCACAATCTCCGCACCGTGGCGCTTCAGCAGCGTGATTCGCTCCGGCAGCGTTCCGAGCATGGGCGGGACACGGGCCGGGGCAAACGCTACCGTGGGATGCGGATCGAAGGTCAGTACGGCGGGTGCCGCGCCGGTGAGTTTCGCGGCTTTCACGGCCTCACCGAGGAGCGCCTGATGTCCCCGGTGGACGCCGTCGAAGACGCCAAGCGCGACGGCGCAGGGAGGCAGATCCCCGGCTCGCAGGTCTTCAAGTCGATAGAACGGTGGATGGTTCATGGTCAGAGGTAGAGGTCAGGCGATGGGCTCTTCCGCCAGCGGGCCGGTGAAAACACGGTACGGCAGGAGTTCCCCGCTGTCATAACGAGCAATCGCGAGCAGCCGTTCCCGGTAAAGCAGCGCGACAGCCTCCGTCTGAGAAGGGGGCAGCAGAGCGTCCACACTCTGCCCCCGAGAGACACGAACCGCTTCCGCATCCGAGATAGCGACCGTGGGAAGATCGAGCGCACGCTCGATAGGCAGAAGCCAGTCCTGGACGATGGCCTCGACGGGCGTCTGGAGCATCTCGTCCAGCGTAAGAGCGTCGTCCCTATGGAAATTACCGACACGGTCACGCCTCAGGGTCTTCATATGGGCGGGAACGCCCACAGCTTCCCCAATGTCCGCGCACAGGGTACGGATATAAGTGCCGCCGCCACAGCTAACATGCAGTGTCGCCTCGGCCCGATCTCCTGCCGCGAAGTCCGATGCCCGGATCTCATGGATCGTCACACGCCTTGCGGCGCGCTCCACCGTCACCCCCTCGCGGGCCAGTTCATACAGCCTTTTTCCCTCGTGATGAACGGCGGAGACCATCGGCGGTATCTGGTCGATCTCGCCCGTAAAATGGGGAAGCACGGCCTGCAGCGCGTCCTCCGTCAGTGCGGAGGCATCGGACTCACGGGTTATCCGCCCGCTCGCGTCTTCCGTGTCGGTGGCTGTGCCAAACGCGATGCGAGCGACATAGACCTTCGGCTCCGTGGGAAGAAACGGCAGCAGGCGGGTCGCGATACCGACAGCGACGACGAGAACGCCGGTAGCGTCCGGATCGAGCGTCCCCGCATGGCCCACACGTTTTGTTTTGAGGACGCGCCGCACCCGCCCCACCACATCATGGCTGGTCATCCCGGCGGGCTTATCGATATTGAGGATGCCGTCCATCAGGCCGCTGACAGCCCTTCCACGGCACAAGCGGGCGACGCAGGCGACGGCACATCGGCGATATGTCGGACA
>JAZKEA010000347.1:0-6363 GCA_040387315.1 Armatimonadota bacterium
GCATCCGGGCAGGGACGGTCTGGCAGGGGCCGCACCGTTTATTAGGCGTCGCGTAGGGCCGCGCGTTTCGGACCGATTGCTCACGCCTCTAGTGGCTTGTTTACTCGAGGATTCTATTTTGTCACGACAAAATGATCGCGCTCTTTTCCGTCCGTTCCCACCTGTCGCACGGTCAGCTTGGTGTCTTCGACATCCACGACGGTAAAGGAGTACGCGCCGATATATTTGCTCGTATACGGCAGCCAGCTTGACGGATTATTCTCGGTGCTGGTGTTATGCAGGCCCGCCCCGCCGCCGCCCGTAATAACATAGATAACTCCATCCGGTTTTGTCCTGGTTTTGCCATCGTAGGACTTGTCAATTTTCGCGTCGCCGTCCACGCGCCCGTCCGGGTCCCGGAGGACGCCGTCAGCTCCCCGTTTGACAGTGAACCGCAGCGGATAAGTACGCTGGTAATTGTGAACGTGCCCACTCCACACAACATCGACTTTGTACTTTTCCAGCAGGTCGGAGAGGACGCGCATCTGCTGTGCCTCACGGTGCCGCTGCGCGGAACTGAACGGCGGATGGTGGTACGCAACAAACCGCCATTTTGCCTGCTGCGCGGATTTCAGGTCCTGTTCTACCCAGGCACGCAGTTCAGAATCCGACCAGTTGACGTAGGGGTTCGAGTCGAGGACGGTCCAGTGGACACTGCCATAGTCAAAGGAGAAGTTCGCCATCCGCGGATAGGCTGCCCCGCTGCCGGCAAGAAACGCCTTGTGGTTTGCTTCCGGGCCGAGCAGGATAGCGGAGTTCGGAGAACCGGCGGCGAGGGGCGGGCCGTTCAGCGGCTGCGACCAGTACAGGAAATACGCGAGACCATCGGGATAAGTGCGCAGATTGCGGTATGCGGTGTCGTGGTTTCCCGGCGCGGCAACCGTGAGTGTGGAGCGCAGCAGCGGCGCACCGGTCTCCGGCGAAGCGGTGTCCGCATTATAGACCGGGAAATATTTCTCCTGGTACTCCGTCGCGCGTCCGCGCTCATAGACGATGTCGCCGGTTATAAAGATAAAATCCGGCTTCGCGAGCGAGATGCGGTTCACGATCTTCCGCTCCCCGGCGCTGCCCGCACCGGTATCCCCCACCACGGCAAAGCGATACGGCTCGCCAGCCGCTTTCCGCGCACGGGCGCGGGCGCTGAACACGGGTTTACGGTCGAGCAGAACCCGATAGTCAAATAAGGCTCCGGGAACCAGACCCGAAAGAGGGACGCTCATGACCCAGTGCGGCGCGATTCCCGGAACTGTTATAGCGCGACCGGTGGCTGCGTCGCCGGTTCCCTCTGCTTTTTTCCAGGGGCCGCTGCCAGCCGGTCGCGTTTCCACCGACCATGCTTGCGGAGTCCCGGTCAGGGGCGCCTGCCAGAGCAGCATTACCGACTCTGTTTTGCCGCCGAGAGCCGCGAAATCGCCCAGCTGCAGATAGGGCTTGGCGACAAAGGTTCCGGGCGGCGTGGAAACCGGTTCCAGGGCAGGAAGGGCCGATTCTAGCGCACGACTTTCGGAGGACCGGGTGGCTTCCCCCACCTCTGAAGCGTTGGGCGGGGATTTGGACTCCGTGCCGTCCTGACAGCTTGCCGCCGACAGCACCATTCCCACCAGACACAGGAACACAAAACGTCTGATTCTTATCACGAGGTCATTTTATCGTCTTAGCGGTGGCTGACCATGGGGTAAAGTAAGACTAACATGACGATAAATGATATAGCGGACTCCCCGGTTAATCCGGAACGAGCCACAACGCTTCTTTGTATTTTGGATGGCCTGGGTCTGAACCCGAGTTCGGTGGGCAATGCAGTGTCGCAGGCTGATACGCCGTGCCTGGATCGGCTGCTGCGCGAACAGCCATCGGCGACGCTGATCACCTGCGGGGAGCGGGTGGGACTGCCGGCGGGACAGATGGGGAACTCCGAGGTGGGACACCTGAATATCGGCGCGGGTCGCGTGGTCGAGCAGTGGCTGCTGCGGATCAATCGCGCCCTTCAGGGGGATTTTCTCGCGCAGTCTTCCACGTATCAGACGTTCCGGAAAAACACACGGGATTCCGCCGCGCTGCATGTAATCGGGCTGTTCAGCGACGGCGGCGTCCACTCGCACCGGGACCATCTGACGCTTCTGCTGCAGCGGCTTGCCGACGATTTCAGCGGCACGATCTACCTGCATCTGATCACGGACGGGCGCGACACCTCGCCGCATCTCGCGGCCCAGCAGGTTCGGGAGCTGACCGAAACGCTGCGAACGCTGCCCGGTGCGGAACAGTGCCGCATCGCGACGGTCTGCGGGCGCTTCTACGCGATGGACCGCGACAAACGCTGGGAACGGACAGAGCGGGCTTTCGATGCCGTCGTCCATGGAAAAGGGAATCGCGCCGCTGACCCGGTGGCTTGGATCGAGGAGTCCTACAAAAACGGCACGACCGACGAGTTCATCGAGCCCGCGGTCTTCGATTACGCCGGTGTGGCCGCGGGGGACGGCGTCGTATTCTGGAACTTCCGTGCGGACCGGATGCGCCAGATAGTCCAGACGCTCTGTGTCGCGGATTTTGACGGATTCGAGCGTCCGGAGCCGCCGTTTACCCCCGACCATACGCTGGCGTTCACCGACTACGACCCGACATTCGATCTTCCTTTTCTCTTTCAGGAGCTGACGATCACCAATCACCTGGGCGAGACGGTCGCGCGGCAGGGACTGACACAGCTGCGGGTCGCTGAGAGCGAAAAGTACCCGCATGTCACGTACTTCTTCAATGGCGGCGTCGAAACGCCCTACGATGGTGAAACGCGCCGCCTTGTCCCGTCGCCCCGCGAGGTGCGGACGTATGACGAAAAGCCCGAGATGAGCGCCCCGGAAATAACGGGCGTCGTCGTGGAGGCTATCGACTCCCGTGCGTTCGACCTGATCGTGGTCAACTTCGCCAACTGCGATATGGTGGGACACACCGGGGTCCTCCAAGCGGCGATCCGGGCCGTGGAAACGGTGGACGGCTGCCTTTCGACGATACTGGATTCCCTCGCGAAGGCGGGCGGACAGGCGGTGATTATCGCCGACCACGGCAATGCCGAGCAGATGATCAGCGACGACGGAACGCCGCAGACGGCCCACACGCTGTTTCCCGTTCCGGTCATCGTGGTCGGTGGCCCCACAGGTCTGCAGGTGGCGGAGGGCGGCGCACTCTGCGATGTCGCTCCGACCGTACTGCAGCTGATGGGTGTCCCGCAGCCGACGGAGATGACGGGCGCATCCCTGCTGCGGCTTTCCGCCTGACGGATGCACAGTTTCGAGCCGTATCTCGCCGCCTGGAATCTGACGCCCGACGGCGAGCCGATTGTCACGCACTCCAGCCGTCTGCTGCCGGTCCGGGACGACGGCGCACCCGCCATGCTGAAGATCGCGGTCGAACCCGAGGAGAAGTTCGGGGCGGGCCTGATGGAGTGGTGGGACGGAAACGGCGCGGCACGTGTCCTGGCACGAGACGGCAACGCCCTGCTGCTGGAGCGGGCGACCGGGCAACGTTCGCTCGTGTCCCTCGCGCAAAGCGGACCGGAGGGCGACGACGAGGCGACGCGGATTCTCTGCCGCGCGGTCGCCGCCCTTCATGCGCCTCGGGAACGCCCTGCGCCCGAGGCGGTCCCGCTGACGAACTGGTTTCGGGCGCTTCTGTCCCTCACTGCCACTGTGCCGCACGAGGGTATTCTGGCGCAGTGCGCGGCGACCGCCCGTGACCTTCTCGGTTCACCCGAAAGCTCGGTAATCCTTCACGGCGACATCCATCACGGAAATATCCTCGACTTTGGACCGCGTGGATGGCTGGCAATCGACCCGAAGCGCCTCAGCGGTGAGCGCGGCTTCGATTACGCGAACCTCTTTTGCAATCCCGATTCGGGAACGGCCCTCGCTCCGGGCCGACTGGCGCGTCGGGTAGCGATAGTGGTCGAGGAGTCGGGCATCGAACCGCGGCGTCTGCTCCAATGGATTGTGTCCTGGGCCGGTCTCTCCGCCGCCTGGACGATCAGCGACGGCTCGCCCGCCGACGATACACTAGCGGTCGCCCATGCGGCGTCGACAGAGCTGCGAAAGCGGTAGTCGATTAGTGTAATCAATTGATGTCTGCTTGCTAATTTGCGATTATTGGCATGAATATTGCGGCACGGTATAACATCGGCACCCGAGATCGCACGAAGGAACGCACCCCTGCAGCAGTTGTCCTTTTTGTGCGCTAAAAACCCCCGTGCCGCAGAAGGATTGTTTTAATGACGCTGCGCAGGTCTGAGATCGACACGTGTTTAGAAAAGGAAGTCCCCACAAAGTGCGCCTCGCCGGTTACCAACCCGTACACCATTAAGATCGTGCTGACGCTGACCGTTTCCGCCACGGATCAGGAGCAGGCGGAGGCGCTTGCCGCCCACGTCGCGAACCGCCTGCCGGAAGATGTTCGCCGCGAGGTTGACGATCTGGGTAGTCCGGTAACGGAAAGAAGCCGCGGCAGGCGAACCAAACGGACCAGGGCGACCGCCTCCGTTACTCTGGTTTCCGGCGGACAAATGGAACCCGATACCGCGCCTGCCCCCGATCCATCCCTGATGAATCTGAATCGCTTTCTGACCGGCGGCAGCAGCACCGGCAAGTCCCCGGCCCGGTCCCGGTCCACCATGGCTTTGCGACCGGCAGCGTCTCCCCGAGCCAATCGGTCCCTGCTGTACACGCGCACGTCGGTCTGATCCTGCTCCTCCCTTACCCGCCCTGCCATTGCAAAAGTTCGTTTGGTGTGGTTTTCCTGAAAGTAGAGAACCAGTAGCGGCAGGGCCCTGGATCGGCGGGCGGGTAAGGGATAGGTTATGGCAGAGGCTGGCGGTGACGGGTCGAAAGCGGAAACAGGCTCGTCGCGGCGAACGATACTGATCGCTCTTCTGGTCGCGGGCACGTTCTTTATGGAGAACCTCGACGGGACCGTGATCGCAACGGCGATCCCGCAGATGGCACGGTCGTTCGGGGCAAGTCCGGTGGACCTGAATATCGGTATCACCGCCTACCTGCTGGCGCTGGCAATGTTCATCCCGATGAGCGGGTGGCTGACGGATCGGTTCGGGTCACGAATCGTGTTCGGGACGGCGATCACTGTTTTCACCCTGTCGTCGGTGCTGTGCGCGGTATGCGGGTCACTGGTGACATTCACGGCGGCGCGAATCCTCCAGGGAATCGGCGGCGCGATGATGGTGCCGGTCGGACGACTGGTCGTTCTGCGCAATACGCCGAAGCGCGATTTCGTGACCGCTATCGCCTATATCACCTGGCCCGGACTGGTCGCGCCCGTGCTCGGACCACCCCTTGGCGGATTCATCACGACATATCTCTCGTGGCGCTGGATCTTTTTGCTCAACATCCCTCTCGGGATTCTCGCCCTGGTCATGGCCGGACTGCTGATCCCGAACGAGCGGGAGCCGGTCCCGCCGCCGTTTGATGTCCGGGGATTTCTCCTGAGCGGCGTGGGCTGCGCCCTGCTGATCTTTGGCCTGGACCTGGTCGGGCGGCTGGACTCCACCTGGAGTATCGGAACCGGGATGCTGGCGGTCAGCGTCGTTCTGGGGACTGCCGCTGTCCGGCACTTCCGCACCCATCCGCATCCTCTGGTCGATCTCGACGCGCTCAAAGTGCCGACCTTCGCCGTATCGTTCTGGGGAGGTTCCGTCTTCCGGATCGCGATAGGAACGACGCCGTTTCTTCTGCCGCTTCTGTTTCAGATCGGATTTGGCATGAGCGCGTTTGTCTCGGGGATGCTCGTCCTTTCCGTCTTCGCGGGAAACCTCCTGATGAAACCGGCCACCACCCCGATTCTGCGCCGGTTCGGCTTTCGCACCACGTTGATCGGAAACGGGGTGTTATCGGCGATCACGCTTCTTGCCTGCTGTTTCCTGTCACCGGCTACCCCGCTGCCACTGATCGCCGCCATTCTGTTTGTCGGTGGCCTCTGCCGCTCGATGCAGTTTACGTGTCTGAATGCGATGGCGTTCGCCGATATTCCGCCCGCCCGAATGAGCCGTTCGACCACCCTCTCCAGCACCGTCCAGCAGATGACGCTCGCGGTCGGGGTGGCGTTTGGTGCGATCCTGCTGCGTTTGTCGTCGTTCTTGGGCGGCAGCTACGCCCAATCGACCCCGACGATTGGCGACTTCCGAATCACGTTCGCCCTCATCAGCCTGGTCGCTCTCGCCGCCATCGTGAACTGCTTCAAGCTGCCACCCGACGCGGGAAGCGAGGTCAGCGGGCACCGCGCCTTCGTGAAATCGCGGGCTGTGCCTCAAACAGCGGAAGAGGCAGTGGACTA
>JAZKEA010000348.1:0-7063 GCA_040387315.1 Armatimonadota bacterium
CAGCCGAACCATTCTTCGACCCGGAGATGCGTATCCAGACGTTCTGTCACGCCGTTCCCGGAGCGTGGCACCTGATGGGCTGTATGCTGTCGTCCGGCGGGTCGCTACGCTGGTACCGCGACACCTTTGCCCCCGGCGAAGCCTATGATGCGATCACGTCCGGTGCGGCAACGGCTCCCGCAGGCTGCGAAGGGCTGCAGTTCCTGCCGTACCTGACCGGTGAGCGGACGCCGTATCCCGACCCGGATTCTCGTGGCGTCTTCTTCGGGGCCACGCTCCGAAACACCAAGGACTGGTTTGCCCGAGCGGTTCTGGAGGGGGTCGCCTACAGTTTCAAGGACGCCTTCCGCCTGCTGGAAGAGATAGGTGTCCCGGTTTCCGAAGTCCGGGCAAGCGGCGGTGGGGCCAAGTCCGCCTTCTGGCTTCAGGTCCTCGCCGATGTCATCGGGCAGCCACACCGTCTGCTGAATGTGGACGAAGGTCCTGCCTTCGGCGCCGCCCTGCTGGCGGGGGTCGGTACGGGCGCTTTCGCGACGGTTCCAGAAGCCTGCGCCGCCACGATCCGAACCACCAGCGAGACCAAGCCGAATGCAGAGACGGGCGCGGTTTACGACAAGTACTACCCGCTGTACCGCGAGCTATATCCGGCCCTGCAGGAGTCGTTCAAGAAGGCCGCACAACTCTCCAGTTAGTTTGAAAGCAGAAAAACAAGCATGAGCGCAGATCCGCGTCGGTTCGACATTGATAGTGTCTCCGTACATTTATCGCAGGCACCACCGGTATACGATCCGGGCGGACCTGTCGCTTTTGTTGGGAGTCTGCCCAACGAAACAGCGAGCGCGGTTCTGCCGGAGGCGGAGAGAGAGGCCGCACGACGCGGCGCGGTACTGATGGTGGTCCAGTGCCTGGCCTCAGCGGAAGCGCAGGAGGCGTTTCTGCTGGGAAACGGCTACACCTTTGCCTCGTCGTGGTACAGCGGCCCCCTCGGCAAGTCCCTCACCACCGTTGACTCTGTCGGCGCGGTCCGAACCGCGACGGCAACCGATGTGCCTCGGATTCTGGAGATGGGCGAGCAGAAGCGAAAGCAGTACGAAACGTTCTCCCCGGTCTTCTGGAAGAAGACGTCCGCGCCTCGCGAGACATTTGCCCCGTTTATCACAGGACAGATCGAGAGCGAGAAGAATATAGCGTTGGTATGGGAAACGAGCGGGGAGATCCGGGGATATCTCATTGCCCAGTGCGGGAATCCCAGCGACGGTTACATCGACGACTACACAGTGGCTGATCCCACTGCCGATTGGCCCACGGTCGGTGCGGCATTGCTTGCCACTGCCAGTCGCCGAGCCCACGCGCGAGGCGTTACCGCCTTTACGATAGTCACCGGACACGCAGATACTCCCAAACGCACAGCCGTCGAGAAACAGGGCTTTATCCTGGGCAAGAACTGGCTCATCAAGTCTTTCGGATAATCAGATTAATATATTATTTTTGATAGGGCTTGCCATTCAGGACCCCCTGCAGTAGAATGCCTCAACTCATTGCAATAAGCGATGTCCTTGCAATGAGTCAAGCAGGCGAAGATGCCGATAAAAACAAGCGCTGCCACTCAAACCAAGCACGAAGAACTTACCCGGACGCTGCGGGAGATGGCGGCACGGATGCGGCCTGGGGAGCGTTTTCCCTCGCAAACCGAACTGATGCGTCGGTACGAGGTTTCCGATCGTACCGTCCTGCGTTCCCTGGAAGATCTTCGTCAGATGGGATGGATCGTGCGGCGGCATGGTGTCGGTACGTTTGTTGCCGATCCCAGGACGAGCGAAGGCAATGGGACAGGCTCGCCCGTCGCTTCTCCTGTTCAGACACAGACTATCGCGGCCTTATCCACCTCTTTTGCTGCCTATTACAGCCACTGCATCAGCCTGCTCAGCGGACTCGCGGAAGATCGCGGGCTTTCGTTTGTCTGCCACCATGCCCGGTTTCCGGTCCAGTTTGAAGATGCTCTGCCGCTTGAGAGCCTGAACCCGCTTGGTTTTGTATTGTTCTCTTACTCTCTCCTGCCGGTGGCCCGCAAGCTTCAAGAGCGAGGACATCGCGTCGTAGTATTCGGCACCCCACCCGCCGATGCCTTTCCTGATGTCCCCTGTGTGTATGGAGACCAGGAACAGGGTGGCTATCTGGCGACAAAGCATCTCATTGACCGGGGGCATCGGCGCATCGCGTTCGCCTATCATGAGGAGCGCTATCCGCATCCGCTAAAAGAGCGTCTTCGCTGGCGAGGGCACGAGCGGGCACTCTCCGAAGCGGAACGGCAGGGAATATCGCTGAAGGCGTCGCTCATCTCGCCGGCGGAGTTTGCCCTCCTGCGGGATGATTCCGAACAGGCAAGAATCTTCTTCCGTCGTTCTGATGCCCCGACAGGCGTGGTGTGCTGGAATGATACCGAAGTTCTGCTTCTGCTGAAAGTGCTGCATCGCGCGGGCGTGCGCGTACCGGATGATGTTTCCATCATTGGATACGATGCACTCCCGGACGGGGATTTAGCGCTGCCGGCGCTCTCCACCGTAGAACCGTTTGTCGCGAACCAACTCCGGGCGACGCTGGATCTCCTTGCCCGCCCTGCCCCACCTGTTTCTACGCAATCACTGGTCTTCCAGCCCGCACTGCTGCTGCGCGAGACGACAGCAGCGCCACCCACACCTTAGGAAACACTATTCACCGCTGATAAGGATACCCTAACAATGCAAAGATTCCCTGCAGGCTCCCCATCTACCGCCCGGCGCGCATTTACGCTAATCGAGCTTCTCGTTGTTATCGCCATTATCGCCATACTTGCCGCAATACTTTTTCCCGTCTTCGCCCAGGCACGGGACAAAGCCCGTCAGGCATCCTGCCTCTCCAACACAAAACAATTGGGTTTAGCGCTGATGCAGTACAGTCAGGATTACGATGAGGTTGTCGTGACCAATCAGGACGGTGCAGGGTCAGGCTGGGCCGACCTTTTGCAGCCGTATACCAAGAACAACCAGATACTGATCTGTGCGAATTCCCAAATGAATGTCGCACCGGCACCTCTGGATCAGATCAGAACCTACGGCGGGCGTCCTAATTCGTATGTCATCAATAACTTTTACTACCTCGACTCAAGGCTGGGCATGATTTTTGAGAAAGTGGATGCCACCTTCACACGACAGCCGTCTTCCCTGAGCGAAATCGATGACTCCGCGGGCACTGTTTTCTGTATGGATGGTGGCGATGCGGACGGCGCAACCGGTTCAGCCGGTATCGGGCAGTTCGTGCGGCTGGGAACCGGACCCGTGCTAAATCTGACAGCAAAACCACCTGTTTGGACCACTACGCAGTCCGATGTTATAGCGCGTCACGCTGGGGGGCTCAATGTCGCCTTTTTCGACGGGCATTCCAAGTGGCTGCGGTTGGAGGAATTGAGCAAAAGGAACGCAGCCGGAGTCTATTCCTACCTGTCCAAGATATCTGATTGAAGCTGATACAACGTATGAAAAGCAACACAGTGATATCAGGCACCCTGGCGGCGCTTCTCCTAATAAGTCCGCTGGCGGCGCAAACTCCCCGGAGCACGTCCGCCGCGACTGACGGCGCACGGAAGGAAAAGAGTATCGTGACGGCAGCGGACAGCAAGATGCCCTCTTGGTGGCGTGAATCAATGCAGAATCATGAGCAGCGAATCGGGTGGTGGCGGGAAGCGCGACTGGGTATGTTTATCCACTGGGGCGTCTACTCGGATCTCGCAGGCGAGTGGAAGGGTAAAGAGGTCGGTGGCTACGCGGAGCATATTCAGCGCAAAGAGAAGATACCGATAGCGGTCTATCGTAAAGAGGTCGCGGAGAAGTTCAGCCCGACGAAATTCGATGCTGATGCCTGGGCACGGGCAGCGAAAGAGGCGGGAATGGGCTACCTGATCATTACCGCCAAACACCACGATGGCTTCGCGATGTACGATTCCAAAGTAAGTGACTATAATGTGGTCAAGGTCAGCGCGTGGCATCACGATCCGATGGTGGACCTGAAGGCCGCCTGCCGTAAGCATGGTATAAAGTTCGGGTTCTACTATTCCCACGCCTTTGATTGGGGCGATGCTGAGGGGCCGGGAAACGACTGGGAGTACGATAACCCCGGCGGCGATCTCAAACTGCACGGCGGCACCGAGTGGTACAAGCAGCACCCCGAACTGCTTCCCAAGGTTCGCCGGTACGTGGACCGAAAGTCGATACCACAGATCCAGGAGTTGATTCAGCGGTATCAGCCCGATATTATGTGGTTCGACACCCCTCATAAACTGCCTCAGGAAGAGAACCTTCGGATACTTGAGGCAGTTCGCAAAGCGGGGCCGGAAGTTGTCGTGAACGGACGACTGATGCGGGGAATGGGCGATTATGCGAACACCGCCGACCGACCCGCAGAGTTTCCGCCGACAACGGGTGACTGGGAGGCGATCCCCACCACGAACGAGTCCTACGGCTACAGCAAGACCGACCACTCCCACAAGTCGCCCGCACACTTTGTACAGCTGATCGCTAAGGCAGCGGCACGCGGGGGAAACCTGCTTCTGAACATCGGCCCCAAAGGTGACGGCACCTTTGACTCCAAAGACACGGAGATTTTGACGGGTGTCGGCAAGTGGATGGCGGTTAACCAGGAGTCTATCCGGGGAACAAAGCGAACGCCGCTCGCGCCTCAGTCGTGGGGTGAATCCACTCGCCGAGGCGATAGATTATACCTTCATGTTTTTGACTGGCCGAAGGATGGCTCGCTAATCGTCAGTGGACTGAAGTCGCCGGTCACGCGAGCGTATCTCCTGTCAGACAAAAAGCGCACCCCGCTTTCTACCGAGCGCCTGAACAGCCTTGATATTCGTATCCAGGTTTCCCCCGACGCGCCGGACACGATGGACAGCGTGGTGGTTCTCGAAACTTCAAAAATCGCTGCGGATGCCTCTGTCCGGCTTCTCGCGCCCTCCAGTATCAACACTTTGCGGGTCTTTGACGGACAAATTCGAGGTAAGACGCTCCGCTTCGGGCCAGGCAAGGTGACGGATGCCTATGTCTCTCCCTGGTCAGACCCGGCAGAATCCGTGACTTGGGCGGTACGGGTTCTGCAGCCCGCAGCCTACGATGTCGCTGTGACCTATGATGCGGAACCCGCATCAGCCGACGGAACGTTTTCGCTAACGGTCGCCGGACAGGCGCTCATGGGGAAGGTAGCGCCGGGCAAAATGCAGAAAGTCTCTCTGGGGCGCATTCGACTTTCTCCCGGCGAAAGCTGGGAAATACGAGTTCTGCCGGTGAGCATCAAAGGCACGGAGCTGATGCGGCTTCGTTCCGTGATCCTGACACCGGCAGCAGGAGAATAGATACTCTGGACACAGCGTTGTGGTATGAACAGCCCGCGAAGGTCTTCGCGGAAGCGCTTCCCATCGGTAACGGTCGGCTGGGAGCGATGGTGTTTGGCAGAACGGATAATGAGACCCTGCTTCTGAACGAGGACAGTGTCTGGTATGGCGATATCCCCTCGACCGAGAGGATCAATCCAGACGCGCTCAAATCTCAGCCGGAGATTCGGCGGCTGCTGGCGGAGGGCAAGGTGCGCGAAGCGGAACGACTGCTGCGCTTCGCCGTACACGCTACCCCACGGGATCAGTATCCGTATCAGCCTCTGGCGACGCTGAACATTGAGACGCTGAACTCCAGTGGCGGCGAAGCGACAACCGGCTACCGGCGCGACCTGGATCTTCAGACCGCGATAGGCGGGGTTCGTTATACCCGCGGCGGCACGCAGTACCTGCGCGAGGTCTTCGCGTCGTTCCCCGCGCAGATTCTGGTGGTGCGCCTGACCGCCGTGGGAACAGGCACGCTTTCATTCGCCGCCCGGCTGTCCCGACGACCGTTTGAGGGTAAGGCAAGCCGTCCTGCAGTGAATACGGTGGCAATGGAAGGTCAGGCAGGGCCAAGGGGACCGCGTTACGCCGCACTGGTGCAGGCGGCTTTCCAGGACGGCGGCACCTGTGAGGTTCTGGGGGATACGCTTCTGGTAGAGGGGGCGCGTTCCGTCGTGCTGCTGGTGGCGGGAAATACAACGTTTCGCGGCTCAAAGACGCCCAAAGAAGACGGTCTTCGGCAGTTTGCCTCCGCCAAGGCAAAAGGCTATGACGCGCTTCGGGCTGAACATATCGCCGATTATCAGAATCTTCACGGGCGTGTTGCGCTGGACCTGGGCGGCGACGATCTCTCCCTATTGCCGACGAACAAACGCTTGGAGCGCCTACGGACGGACAAAGAAGCTTCGGACACTGCGCTGGAGAGTCAATTCTTTCAGTATGGCCGCTACCTGCTCATCGCCTCCAGCCGCCCCGGCTCTCTGGCGGCGAACCTTCAGGGTATCTGGAACGACAGCTTTACCCCTCCGTGGGAGTGTAAGTACACCATCAACATCAATATTGAGATGAACTACTGGCCCGCCGAGGTGACCAACCTCAGCGAGTGCCACGGTTCCCTCTTCGATCTCATCGAGATAGCGCGAAAGCAGGGTGAGGTCGTCGCGCGGAAGATGTACGACTGCGGCGGCTTCTGCATCCATCACAATA
The DNA here is from genome assembly GCA_040387315.1 of Armatimonadota bacterium. Lineage (GTDB taxonomy): Bacteria > Armatimonadota > Armatimonadia > Armatimonadales > Armatimonadaceae > JACMJB01. Next base: position 6,617 of record JAZKEA010000348.1, read on the forward strand.
CGACGGCCTGGGGAGATGCCACCCCGACCGGACCGCAGGTGTGGCATTTTATCTGGCCGATGGGCGGGGCGTGGCTCGCCACGCACCTCTGGGAGCACTATCTCTTCACGCGTGACACAAAGTTTCTGCAGGACCGCGCGTACCCCATTCTGCGGGACTGCTCCCGGTTCATCCTGGACTATCTTTACGAACAGCCCGATGGCACAATGGTTACCGGACCGGGATCATCGCCCGAGCTCGGATTTAAGCTGCCGGACGGTTACCTTGGGGGCGCGGGCCTGGGCGTCACCATGGATATGGCGCTGGCGCGGGAAATCTTCGCGGCGACCCTGGCGGCAAGTGAAACGCTGGGAAAGGACGCCGCCCTCCGCGCCGAGATCGACAGCAAGAAAAAGCGGCTGGCTCCCTACCGTGTCGGGAAGCACGGTCAGCTTCAGGAGTGGCAGG
>JAZKEA010000349.1:0-6904 GCA_040387315.1 Armatimonadota bacterium
CAACAACCAGGCGCGCGCCCGTCTTCGAGGCGGCGGTCATGAGCTTCTCCATCTGGCGCGTTCCCACCATGCCTGCCTCATCCAGAACCAGGACTGACTTCGGGGTAAGCCGAAGTTTTCCCGATTCAAGATTCCACAGAGTTCGGTGCAGCGTGTCGTGTTTGATGTGGGTTCCGGTCCCCAGACCCTTTGCCGCTTTGCCTGGGAGGGCAAAGCCGTGAACCTGGAACCCCTCCAACGTCCAGGCGAAGCGGGCCGCATCGAGAAAGGTTGTTTTACCGGTCCCAGCCATACCCGAGACAATCCGGATGCTGCCTGGCCCACTGTCGCAAACATGCCGAAGAGCTGCAGCCTGCTCCTCATTCAGTCGGTGCCGCGCACCGACAACGCCTTTAAGGACCTGCTCGGAAACACCTTCGTGGAACTGCGATTTACTCTTTTGAACCTGGTGAATCAGGCTTCTCTCAATGGCCATCATCTCGCGCGTTGAATACAGGTTTTCATGCTTGTACACACCCAGCGGGACGATCTCCGGGCTTTGTTCGAGATACGATTTGGAAATCTGGCGAACGTCATGGGCGCCAAAACCGCGCCCCTGCGCCTCTTCGGCAACATAACGAATAAACTCTCGCTCATTAAAGTAGCTCTTCTCGTCGGTGGAGCGCTTCATGGCAGACAGGAGAGCCGCTTCTTTTTCCTGCTTGGGGTCTCGAAGGGGCGACTGCGCCTCCCGGAGAAAGTCTGCTGCCTGTTCCGGACCCCAATTGAATTTTTGGCCGGTCTCCTGCCACTCATCGAAAAGCTGCTCGCGCGGCGTAAAGGTTTTTGTCTGGCGGGTAGCGAGTGCTGCCATGGCGGCTGCCGCCGAACTCTCATAGCCTTTTTCCTCAAGCAGCATGTCGATTTCGCCACGCCTTTTGGAAAACTCCGTCATCAGATCTTCGGGGACTCCCCCAATCTCAAAGCAACTTCCTTTTCGCTCTACGGTGACTCCCAAACCTTTCTCCAGCAGAACGGCAAACTCCGCCCGGTACAGAGCGCCGGTTGCCATCTTGGCAAGGTAGAGCAGTTTGCTCTCGATGGTTCCACTCGTTCCGTCCTCTCTGGTGCAGACATTCATCACCAGGCAGTGCGTGTGGAGCTGTGGGTCCTGGGCGCGGCTTGTTCCATGTTCAAAGGCAGCGATGATCAGCTGGGCGTCTTCTTTGATATGACCGCCTTTGCCGCGCCGGGTAATAGCTGAAGTCTCTTCGATAAATCCGAGCGCTGTTTTCACGGCGGCGAAATGGCAGTCTTCAATAATCTTTCGAACTTGAGGATCGGCCTGACTCCAGAGAACAGAAACAGACTTAGGTGCGGAAAAGGTGAGATCCCATCCAGGCTGATGGTCTTTGGCTCCCGCGTTTTGAATAAGCGCCCCGCCGTTTTCCTCAGGATGAAAACCCTCGAGCAAGCGGGTCAATGCGCCTGCATCGACCATGCCGGTAAGTCCCAGGCTTTGCGCGCCCTGCCCCAGCCAGACGCCGGGCGGCTCTCCCCCATTAAGGTAATAATCTTCCCGGGCAAGGCTGAGATAATAGTCTCCCTGACCACTTCCCATCGCGCCGATAGACAGCATGAGGTACCACCAAAACCTTCTTGTAATTTACCGAATCGTTTGGCTGCTTGTTAGCGGAGGTTGTCCGTAACCCACTGCTTTGCCTCGTCCGGTGGGAGGCCCACCATTCTCAGCACCTCTTCAAAAGCGAGCGCGAACTCTTTCCGGATTATCCGGGTTTCCGCAATTACTTTTGCAAGCTCCGAGCGCATTTCAGCCGCTTCCGATTTGAAGCTTGTCTCCATCCTCTCGCGCACCAGGCGGCGGGCATAGTCGGCCGGGGTCATGCGGTACTTCTTGGCCTCAGCCGTCAGATCGGCAAGCTCTGCGAGTGGTAGGCCGAAGGTCACACGAGGCAAAGCAGGTGTTGTTGCTTTTGGCTTCAAGCTCCGCTGGCGCTGCTTTTGAAGCTCGGCTTTGAGCCGGTCCAGGTCGTCCTGGCGGTACTCGATTTGGGGCCGGGTTTTGCCTTTTACTTCGCGGTACGGAAGCTTCCCCTGGTTGCGATAGTTCCGAAGGGTTCGCGGGGTCAGGTTCAGATAAGCGGCTGCGTCTGCTTCCTTCATGGAAACCATTATAACCGAAAAAGAACGGAAAATGAGGAACGCACTATTTCTCAGGGTGCATCAGGTGTGAAAATTTCTCTCTTTGCCTGTATGGACGACAAGGGGATACGGTAAAGTTCAGGCGCGAAGCGGCCCCAAACTAGCGAACAAAGACAGAAGTAAAGCTTCTGTTTACCGTTCATGGAGCAAGTTCGCCAGCGTACTGGCAGCCTGATGGGAAACGTCCCTGCATTCTGGTTTGAGGAGCGGCAGCCGAATAGTGCCGCTTACCAAAGCTTTGGACGGTCAAGTAGCGCGCCAAAAGACGCGCTGAAAAACAGGATGTCGTAACGCCCGAAGGCTTCAATAGTCCTCCGGCAAAAGTATCGTTGTGCTGGAGCGGTCGGCCTCGGTGATAATCCAGAACTTCACGTTGTTACCGTCTCGGTAGACAGAAAAAAGCCGAAGGTCGTTATCAAGGGCGAAGTCATTCTCCTGCCAGTCTTCTGTTCCGCACTCTCCCCAGTCGCACTCGCTGTGCCGGGAAAGTGCTGCGGAAATATCCTCGGCAGCTATCTCGGCAAGAGCGCCCGGAGTGGCAACGACTCTTCCCAGCGGGAATGCACGGCGGGTTGTTTTGGTGTTGGGGTTCAGGGTTTTCATTTTCTTCAAGCTCCTTAAGCTTGTGGGTTAAACGTTTCTTCACCCCGGGTTTAGAAACGCTTTTACCCCTGCTCCAGGGCTTACGGGACGAAATGAAAAATGACCCCGAAGCAGAGTCCCTGCGTCTCTCCTTACATTCTTGTCCACCGACGGTCGCTACCATTTCGTTATCAAGTATCGAGTATCACCAAAACTCCTTACAGTTCTCCGCTGTCTTTGAACGAGTAGAAATCCTGGTCCGAAACAATCACATGGTCGAGAAGCTTTATTCCTAGCAGCTCGCCCACTTCTTTGAGGCGTGTTGTTGCCCGGCGGTCTTCCGGACTTGGGATGACATGCCCCGAGGGGTGATTGTGGCTGAACAGCAAGGCGACTGCTCCTGCGGCAAGCGCTCGTTGAAACACCTCGCGGGGTAAAATCAGGGCAGCATCCGCGGTGCCGGTAGAAATCAGAGAATAGCAAATCACTTCATGGGAGGCATTGAGGTACAGGGCAAACGCAGTGTTCCCGGCTATTGTCTGGAAGAACGCTCAGGATGAAATCTTTTGCGTCCTTCGGAGAACGAACCGCGAAAACGGCACTTTCCGTCTGGTGGTAGTGGATGCGTACTTCGCGGATGTACGTCTCATCAAAATTGACATCTCGCCTGCCCTGGTTGGGCTGCTCAGATTGCTTTGACTGTTTGCGTCGATGGGATTTGTTGGTCTTGTTGGATTGGTTGTCGTCACTCATTTCTATTTTCTTTTAGCTTCGCCCCACACTCCAAAGGACTTTTTCCTTTTGGAGGGCGGAGAGGTTTTTGTTCTCACCCGCGTTGGGACAAAAACCTTTCCGCCTCCAGAGTGAGGAAAAGACGACACTGCCTCGCCCGCTACCGGGCGAGACCACTGAGGCAACATAAGAAAGAAATGGTTCGCCTTTGAATAGCAGGCCACGTGACAGTTCCTGCTGGCGCGGGGGATGCTTCAAAACCGGCGAACATCCGTTGAAACGAAAAAGGAATCTGCTGTAAAAAACGGTCCCCCGAACCGGATAAAACCGCCTCGAAGGACCGCGGCCGCTTTACGCTTGCGGCTCTTGCACTACGGCTAACTGCACTGGTGGCAGGATTGCCTGGGCTTGTGTCAGGAGCGTGATGGCGTTGGCGAGGTCGCCCTGGTCGAGAGAACTTGTCTCGCCGAATCCTGTTGCGGTTTTGTAGTTGCGCGACAGCTTCACCGAAAACCGGATGGTGCCGCTTTTGTCTTCCCGAACCCAGATGGCAAGATGCACCCGTCCGAGACGCTCTTTATGGAACGGACCCTTTCCGAGAACTGTGGAGACTGACCCAGACTCTTGTTTCGCCGCTTCCGGCTGGTCAGGCATTGGGGGAGCCAGCTGAATTACGGGCGAAGTCGTTTTGGCATTAACCGCGGTATCGCTTTTTATTTTTCGTTTTGCATTTGTCATTTTGTTTTCTCCAATTTAAACAGAGCCGCTATTGGCTCTCACAAAGGTGAGCCATGCTGGCCTGTTTGGAGAAAACTTCTGTCGGGACCAAAAGAATAAAAGACACAGGGCTGTGTTCTGGTCTTCAAGAAGGAGCCGTGGAAATTAGGCAAGGAAGGTAACGCATAACCGGCGCACGCTACGCGGGACCCTTCCTTGCTCCACGGCTCATTGCCCTGGGTTCTATTTGCCCTGTGTTCTTAACTGTCATCCGTCCGTCTATCCGATAAATGACAAAGGCCAGAAACGATTTGTAAAAGCGATGCCGCGCTGCCAGAGACTTCGCCCGTAAACCAACAGGGTGCGTCCTGCCCCAGAGCCGGAAACAAGCAAGCAAACAAAGAGTGGGACGTTACTCGCTGCCGGGGAAGGAAAGGTCTATTCCGTAGGGCGTCTCAGGGTGTCTTGCTGTCTGGGTCCGAAAAGATAATGCACGTTCGGTTTTAGATCCGTGAAGATCATGCGGGGCGAAACAGAAATGGTGCGCGCAAGTTCTTCGGACCAGGGCGCATTGGGGAGAACTACCGGACACAAGTCATGGAACTCTCTGCGCTCACATAAGAAGAAGCCACAAAGAAAGAGCCTGAGCGGGTAGCCAGGTCCTTGCAGTTTTTTCTGCTCGGGGGATTGTTACTTTGTTTCCGCCGCAGGCTTGGGCAGCCATGTCGTTTGTCTGTGGCTTCCCTTTTGAGTTTTTGAAAACCGTTGTCCCGCTTGTTTTACCGGAAGAGCGGCTGTCAGCTCTTCCGGAAGCGGCGGCGGCAAATCTTCTTTCAGTTTTTGCGCCGCCTTTTTAGACTTCGACGGAACAGCAGCAGCAGCGGTAGCAGCGCAAGGTGCCGAGAGCGCAGGGCCAAGTCGCTTTGTCTTTGCTGCTTTAGCTGCCAGCTTATATTTCGTCTTCTCCAAAAGAATCGGCCGTCGGTTTCCGATGATGGCAAGCGCTTCTCCTCCGCCGATGCGGCGCACCTCATCTGAGGTAAGAAGCGGGCGCGCATGGTCCTGCACTGTATCGGTTACACCACTCGCAAAAAGCGAGAAGCGTTTTCGCTGCCAGCTCCGGCGCGGCGTCTGCTCGGTTGCCTGTCCGAGCGAGCGGCTGAAATATTCTGCGGTTTCCACGTCCAATCCGGAGAGTGCAATCTTGGTCGCGCAGTTGGTCAGAATGGTCTGCGCGTTCGCACGGCCATACCGTGCCTCAATCTGAGAGAGGCTCTGGATGCCAAGCCACAGCGACACTCCCCTTCCCCGCGCAAGGGAAATGGTTGTATCGAAATTGGGAATGACCCCAAGGTTCGCAAATTCATCCAGAAGCATGTGAACTGGGATAGCGTTCACGCCATTTTCCATTGGCGTGGCCGCAAGCTGCTCCAGAAGAAGCGTGAAGAAGAGCGCGCTGAGTGGTCGAAGCCGTGCGATGTCCTGCTCGCGCACGCACCAGTACACGGACTGAGGAGTGCAGCGAAGCTTTCCGAAATCCGGCGGCGTAAGCTCCGCAGATGTAAACCGCGACACTACCGGGTCTCTCAAGAATTGCAGCTTCGCGGCGACAACGGGCACGATCGAGCCGCGCATCCGCTCATGTGTCTGCTGGAAAATGATGGCCTGCTCACGCGCAACCGGAGACGCCGAAGAAAGAAAAGACTCCATGAGTGCTGCGGGTTCCTGCCGGGTGAAAAGCTCATAGGCAGAAAGCGGCGTCGGAGTCGCAAGGGTGCTTGCATGGCTGAACAAACTGGAAAGAAACGCGGCCTCAAGGTCTGGCCAGGGGGGCTCTTGTTTTTCAGTGGCCCCCGCCTCAACGATAGCCCGTGCGCATAGCTCGGCCATCCTTGCATCCCGGCAAAGCGGTATCCAGTTAAAGCAGGCGCTTCTGTCCGGGTCGGTTGGCGCGAAGCGAACGGAATCATGGAATCCCGACGTGTACTGCCAGATCTCAGACTTCGGATCGGTGACAACCGTTGAGATGCCGCGACAGTAGGCGGCATTTGGCAGAAAGAAGCTCCAGGATTTTCCCGTCCCACTTCCGCCGACGATAACCCCGTGCTGCCGGGCGAGAAGCGGCGAGAGTGCGAGCAGGTTTGAGTTAAGCGAACCGAGCAACACGCTTCCCGGTTTAAGCGCGGCGGGGCTGGCAACAAACAGGTCGGCCATACTTTCCGTTAGTGCAAAGCCAGCGCTTCCATAAGCGTGGCTCTCCCGTTTATGGACTAATCGGAGCAGCAGTAGCCTCAGGGCAAGAAAGGTAGAAAGTCCGAGAAGGACCGCACTCGCGCGAAGCGTCAGCGGCGCGTCTTCCTCCTGGACGAGAAGGCGCGCTTCCCAGAAGGTGGCAAACGCAAAGAAGCCGGTGACAAAAGCCGCCCCCAGGTTTTGCAGGCCCTCCTTTGTATCCATTTTCTCTGTCTCGGCTATCTTTAGTATTTCTACTAATCACGTCTTCTGGTTTTCTGGTTACCGTTCTGGTTCGTGGTGTTTGGCAGATCCTGGCGGTTCTCTCTCTGGCTCTCTTTGCTGCGCGCCCAGGCGTGTAAGCGCTTCACGTAGTCGGTCAACTTCTGATACCGCCCGGTCATCTGCTCGATACGCTCCGTTGAGACGCTCAGCGTTT
>JAZKEA010000350.1:0-1617 GCA_040387315.1 Armatimonadota bacterium
GTGGACGATGAGGAGCGTGAGAACGAGGGCGATTTTGTCATGGCGGCGGAGTTTATCACTCCTGAAGCCGTCACCCTGATGACGCGTCACGCCAGCGGTATCATTACCAACCCCATGCCAGAGGATCGTCTCCGCGCTCTTCATCTGGATCTGATGGTGCGCGAGAACAGTGAGTCCATGCGGACGGCTTTCACTGTTACCGTGGATGCGACCGAGGGCACTACCACGGGCAGCAGCGCTCCTGATCGCGCGCTTACGATGCGTAAACTCGCCGACCCAAACGCGCTCCCGAGCCACTTCAATCGACCGGGCCACGTCTGGCCTCTCATGGCTCGCGAGGGTGGCGGTTTGAAGCGCGCTGGGCACACCGAGGCCGCCGTTGATCTAATGCGTCTTGCCGGGCTCCAGCCTGTTGGCGTGATCTGCGAGATCATGGGTGACAACGGAGAGATGGCGCGCGTCCCTGAACTCGCGGTGCTTGCCGAAAAATTCGACCTTAAACTCGTCACCATCGCCGATTTGATAAAGTACCGGCGACGGGCGGAGAAACTGATCCAGAAGCTGGCGGTGGCGAAGCTTCCTACGAAGTACGGGGAGTTCACCGCACACGCGTATACTTCCGATGTCGATGTCAATGAGTACGTCGCCTTCGTCATGGGTGATATCTCCCATGGAGAACCGACTCTTTGCCGTATTCATAGCTCCTGTGTCACGGGAGATCTGCTGGACAGCCTGCGCTGCGACTGCGGCGACCAGCTGCACATGGCTCTCAAGACCATCAGTGAGGCGGGCAGCGGCGTACTACTATATATCGAACAGGAAGGGCGAGGCATCGGTCTGGTAAACAAGATGCGCGCCTATGAGCTTCAGGACCAGGGAGCGGATACCGTGGAGGCAAATGAGCTTCTGGGGATGAAATCCGATCTGCGCGATTACGGTATCGGCGCACAGATCCTTGTGGATCTGGGACTGAAAAAGCTGCGCCTGATGACAAACAACCCGACCAAGCTTGCCGGGATCGATGGCTTCGACCTGGAAATATCTGAAGTCGTCCCTCTGCGTACGATTCCTAACGAACACAATTCTCGCTATCTCGCGACCAAGCGTGAGAAAATGGGGCATCTACTCACCGAAAGCGATTTTTGATATGACCTTCCCTCGTTTCTCAGCGCCCCGATGCATTGTTGCGACGGGCGCTCTTCTTTCAATAATTCCACTCACCGGAATGAACGCACAGGCGGATGTGAAAATCGTGACCGAAACCACGATCACCGGACTGCCGGACGCGCTGAAGTCCTCGGGTACTGCCGGTGCTATCGACACGTCGAAGCCGGTCACCTCGACCGTTTATCTTAAAGGGGAGAAGCGCCGGACGGAAACTCCGGTCCAGGTAACGATCTTCGATTGTGTCGCGGATGCCGTCTACACGCTAAACACCACGGATAAGACGTACACGGTCTCTACCTTCGCGAAAAATGCGGCGGCGGACACTTCGGCGTCGAATCCTCTGCTTTCCCTGCTCAAGATCGAGACGAGCAATGTCGCGCTGACACCGCAGAAAACGGTGAAGACGATTGCCGGGAAATCGGCTACCAGCTACACCTTCGGGATGACGCT
>JAZKEA010000350.1:1627-2236 GCA_040387315.1 Armatimonadota bacterium
GATGCCAGTCTTTCCGAGATGATCCCTAACCTGGTGACAACCGTAAAGGGCGAGCAGTGGGTGTCCGAAAGTATTGCGTCACCGGCTGTCTGCGAGAAAATGGCGAAGTCCAGTTTTCTGAACTCACTGCCGATTCCCACGGCTCTCGCGGGCACGGGCCTGAAGACACTTTCGGAGAAAATGGCGTCCATCAAAGGCACGCCGCTTTCGAGCCGGATCGAAGTGACTATCAAGCCGGGTGATGGGAAAGCGCCCGACGCGAATGTCCTGCCGATACCAAAGAACCCGATCATCGTGGTGAACGAAGTCAAATCCGTTACTGAAGAAGCCCTTGAGGACGCGCTCTTTGCAGTCCCTGCGGATTACAAAAAAGTCGCGGTAGATACCAAATCCGTCACGCCGCCCGCAGCCCCTGCGGCTCCTGCATCGAATTAGCTGTCCGTTTTCCGGGAAGGTCTTGTGAAGACCTTCCCGGAAAAACTACTTTTCTACAAACTCCAGAATGCCCCAGTTTTCGCTTCCTTTCAAAACTCCATTTTCTTTTGCCATAGGCCAAACCGCGTTCATTTTGAGACCAACGCTGCTTAGCCCGTTTGCGGCAATGGCCGC
>JAZKEA010000351.1:0-4112 GCA_040387315.1 Armatimonadota bacterium
GTCCCAGTGCTGCGAGATCGTCGCGGCGGCGCGGGCGGCAGCCTCCTCCGCCTCCGCTGCCTTATCATCCTCTCCGAGAGAATCAAAGCACCGGGAAAGCGCGAGGTACGCTGCCCAGGTTTTAACCGCGAGATACAGGCTGTTGCGGGACTGCCCCAGCGATGTGTCCAGAGAATCGTAAGTCGTGATCTCCTGCCCGGTCCCACAGCGCGTCGAATCCAGGGACATGATGCCGTCTCGCTTGCCCTCCGGGCCATCACGGTGGATGAGGCTGGTCAGGCAGGCGTGAAGCGTTGAGCGACGAGCGGCGAGCCAGAGGAGGGCGCCGGGGCGCTGGCCTTTGGGGAGCGCTCCCGGCAGGGGGCGCAGATGGCTTGTTGGCAGGGCGTAGAGTGCCGAGCAGAGGCACCAGTTGCAGAGCTGCTCCTGAGTCATGTAGGAGAAGCAGCCATCAATGTCCGGCAGCTCATACGACGAATGACCGGGCGGCGTGAACTGGTTCGCGACGCCCATATCATGCGCGAATGAAATACCGCCGGGCAGCGGAGGGCGTTCCGGGTGGGTGGTATCCCTCACCTCATCCAGGTAGCTGTAGCGGCCCACAAAGAGATCCAGTGTGTTTTTCAGTGTCCATGGGTGAAAACAAATCTCCCAGAACGCCTGATCCACTGTCAGATCGAATGTGTTCATCATGCGGTACTCGCCCTCATTCACCACCCAGAGGGGGCGATGCAGAGGGGCGCTCGGGGAAAACGGCGAACGTGGAAGAGCCCCGCGCTCGTCGTTGAGCAGCATCGTCGCGCCATGATAAGAGTGGGTCGCGTGTGCCAGCAGAAATTTCCGTTCGTCACTGAGCGGCGACTTCTCGAGTTCCTGATCCCTTAGATCCGCAATCGCCCGGTAACGTCGCTCGTTTTCGAGGGCAAATGAGAGAACGGACTCCAGGTCTGAAAACAGCCGTGTGTAAAGATAAGTTGTGGCAATACCGGTCGTGGCGATGCCGCTTCGGTAAAAACCTAAAGCGATTGTCCACGAACGTGTCTCGCCTGCAGCGGCCTTTAAGACCAGTCCGCCACGATTCGACAGGCGATGAAGCGGCAGCGGCTGCTTTGCCGGGGAAGCCGCCAGTATATCGAGGAGATCCCAGCTCAGACATTCCTGAATCGAGGTGTCCCCGTCTCCACCCACAGCCGCGAAGCCCCATTCTCCGGCCCTGGCGACACCACGAATCGCTTTGACGCCGCTGCCTGTACCACTGCTCAAGGGACGAAGCGGATCGGCATTCCCGATAGCAAAAAAGGCGGATGCTTCCTTGTCACTCCCGCGGTTATCGAGTGTGATTTCGGCGATCACCGCCGGGCACAGGCAGTGACGGAGTTCATCGTCTCCCAGTGTGTCCAGATCCGGAATGGGGCAGAAAGGGGTCTTCAAGGAGAAGGTAAGGTCACCTGCGGTCCAGGTGTCGGAGGCCCAGCCCATGGTGCGCGTGATTTCGGAATCGCTGAAGACACGCCACCGGTGCTCGGAATCCGTTCTGCTGCCGGATTCACCTGTATAGGCTTCCGCGCTCGGACTGTTGACCGCTTCTCGGTAAAAGGGAAGTGCCGTCGCCCCTTCGTCCGGTCGTGAGTAGCCGATAAAGACGTCTTGATTTGTGGGAGGCCCGTCTAGCTCCAGCCCGAAACCGCCGGATTTACCGAAACGCCCCAGGGTAAACGAAGCAAAAGCCCCAAACGGACTATGATGGGCAAAGAAGTCTTTTGTTTTCAGTGGGCTTGGCATCGTACTTTAGTAATCCCTAAACTTCTTGTGCTGCAGTGTTGAATTGGATGATTGTTTCTACTGTGTGGGGCGCAGCGCTCGTGGAATTCGCAATCGCTCGTAGATACGGCGCTCCATCTGTGCCATGCTGGTTTCACCCGCCATAATCCGTCCGACAAGGCGGGTTCCCGCGGGGTTCTTTACGCCCAGTCGATACGAGAGCAGGGGAGCCCGGTGGAATATCTTGCCGACACGAGCCGCGGCGTCAAACTCTGCGGCGAACATAGCCTGAATGCCGCTCGTGTAACTCTCCGCGACTGTTCCGGCAGCGATACACTCCGCGGCAAACGCCCCGGAACGGACAGCATACTGGATTCCCTCGCCGAACAGCGGCTGGACCACGCCTGCTGCATCTCCGACAAGCAGTGCGCGCCCATTTGGCGTCGCCAGTGGTTCTGTTCCGGTCCAGTACGGGATTGGGTGTGCCCAGAGTTTGGGCGCCTCTGTCTCGGTATCTCCGGGATAGGAGAGCCCCACGGAATGCAGAAGCGTATGGATCGCCTCTTTCAGAACCCGGCCCACATTTTTTTCGGTGTCGGCAGTGGGTTCAGAAGGGAGCAGCATGCCGGCTCCCACCGAAAGGCAGTTGCGTTTGGGAAAGATCCAAGCATAGCCGTTGGGGACGGAACCATAATCCAGATACGCCGCCTCGGGTGCAAGAGCGGGGTGCCAGAGACTTCCGTCCGATGTCGTGAACGGAATCTCAATCTCACGGGCGATTCCGTAACGCTTCTGCAGGCGCAGCCCGGTCCTTGCACCGACAATTCCCTTGGCACCGTCCGCTCCGACCACGGTCCGTCCGTGGAAGGTCTCTCCTTCACTGCCGGTGACCGTCACATAATCGTCGCCCAGGGAAACGCCGCTGACTTTGACGCCCGTGCGAAGCACCGCCCCGGCGCGCACGGCACGCTCCGCCAGATAGGTATCAAATCGCGGTCGCTGTACCATCCAAACCGCGGCGGGACTGCCATCCGCCGTCTCAAGCGCGGCGAGGACCGCCTCTTTGCCGCGCCACGAGTGGCGAAGCTTGGTAACCGTCAGGTCCGTAAACTCCGCGATGGCCTCGCCGATACCGGGCACATCACGAGCAAGGGAGGAAGGAATGCCGCCACCACAGGGCTTATAGCGCGGAAAAGTGGGGGCTCTATCCAGTAAAAGAACATGAAGGCCGTGCTCCTCCGCGCACTTCCAGGCGCAGGTAGCCCCGCCAGGGCCAGAGCCAACAATGATAACGTCGTAAATGTCGGTTGTGTCTTCGGCTGATTTTGTTGAGGCGCTCGGGTTCAAATGCGTCCAATTCTGTCGGAGTGCTGGTAAAAATACTGTGTATTCGTTGCGTGGGAAAGAGAACCCATTCTACCCAAGTTTGCTGACTCCGACACCCTAATATAAGAAAATAGATGACGTGAAGCAGGGGCTGAGGAACTGCTTATGTTTGGTAGACACGGCCCTTCCAGGAATGGCCTTTTTTGGAGTAGGCAAGGTAGGCCGAGTTGAACGCAATGGCAATCGTCAGCAGCCATCCGATGGGATGGGTGACCGCTGCCCACACCTGTTGTCTAAACCGCAGTGAAAGTGCCACCCGTATCGTCAGCGCAACGATCACATGGCTCAGGGGCAGCCAGAAAAGACCGACCGAACGGTCGTGCCGCAGGAGCGCTGTACCGAGAAAAATAAAGGGAATTACCTGGGTCGTGCCGAGAAAGAACGCCCACACAAGCAGAATCGCGAGATTTTTCCCCATTGCCGGGAAAAGGTTCTTGGAGAAACCTTCCCAGACGCCGCGAAGCGATTCGTACATCCGTACCGAGTAGACGCGTGAGCCATCCCCGTAAACCAGGCGATAGCCACGTCGTTTCACGTGCTGCGCGAACTTGATGTCTTCCGCCATCTCCCCCTTGACCGGTTCATGCCCGCCCAGCGCTTCATAGAGTGCGCGGGGCAGCAGCAAAAATGCCCCGTTTGCCGCCGCGAACGCGGGGTTCTTGCTTGCGTAGACATTGCGAATCGGAAGTGTAATAAAAACCAGGAAGTATTGCAGCGGGACCACGACATGCTCCCAGAAGCTCCGGCACTCCAGATAGGGCATCAGGGATAAGCAGTCAGCGCCTCTTTGCTCGCGAAATCGGACCGAGGCCGCCAGAGCGCCGGGATAAAAGATACAGTCCGCATCGGTGAGCAGGAGAAGGTCGCCTGTGGCGTGGGTAGCGAGCTGCCGCAGGGCATTCGGCTTCCCCTTCCATCCTGGCAGAAGATCACCGCCTTTGAGCGCCAGTATACGGGGGTCGCTC
>JAZKEA010000352.1:0-5892 GCA_040387315.1 Armatimonadota bacterium
TCGCGTGTTGTTTAGAACGATTCGCTGGTGATAACTGTGTCTCGTCCGGGTTTGAAACGCATATGACGCCTGATTTTGCCATAGCGGCCCCGATACTTGCCCGCAATCCTCAGGAGTCCAAAATTCTTCTGGCGTCGGTGGAACGTCTGGCGGCACATGGCCCTGTGTTTCTTGCCGATGGCGGCTCGATCGAAGGCTTCACTGACCGATTATCGGAGTTTTCTGACGTTCAAGTCCAGGTGACGCCGGGAAGCGGACCACGACTCCTGGCTCAGGTCCGGCTGGCTCTTGCTTCAGCGTCGGAATCAGGCTGTTCGTATATTCTCTATACCGAACCGGACAAGCAGTGGTTCTTCGAGAACCGCCTGTCTGCATTCCTGAAGTTTTACTCATCGCAGAAGACGGATGTCGGTATATACGTACCCGCCCGTAATCCCATCAGCTTTCGCACGTTTCCGGCGGGGCAACAGACCCCCGAGCGGCTGTTCAACACGCTGGCTGCGGAGACGCTCGGCGCAGTGCAGGATTACCTGTATGGTCCCCTCTTGATTCGCCGTGATCTTATTCCGTATCTTGAGCCAATTCCCGCGGATATCGGGTGGGGATGGCGCATCTTCCTACTGACAATCGCTTGTCGTCTTGGAATGCCCCTCGTGCCGTGGGAAGCAGATCTGCCCTGTCCAATAGAGCAGCGAGGCGAGGACGACGCTCGCAGCCGCACCTATCGCCTCGAACAGATGGCACAGAATGTTCGCGGTCTTGCACTGGGCCGAAGGTATCTGCTCCCATCCGAATAGCCTTCCTGTTGCCTGGCTCGCTACTTTCTCTCGGCGAAATGCGCGGGTGTCTCGAATGTCTCTGTTGGCTCTTCCATCGCATCGCCTGCGCGTGGGTGAATGCAGGGGAAATCTTTTTCGATGTAGTAGCGAAAAACACCCCTGTTTCCGGTGCCGGGTCTGGAAATATCCGTGGGATCGACTTCGAAGTACACCCCTTCGGCCTTAGGGGAGCTGAGACGGGAGAGGTCTGCATTCCCGAGAAGAAAAAGCACGGAGCACCCCAGCTGCTGCAGCGATGTGCCGAAACTGCCTGTCTGAAGGACGACGGTCCAGCCGGGTAAAGCGGAACCGGGAATACGGATCTCTTCCCGTACCGGATCGCCCTGTTCCAGTGCATCAAGTTCCCGTGGCGTGATACGCAGCCGAAAACTATTCTTAGTCCAGCGTACTTTCATGAAAACGATTTACCTGCCTGCCTACGTCTCAAGACAATAGTTTCCAAAATAATTTCGCCGTTCTTTTATCCGGCGATTATTTATTCTCTCATGTATTGATCCTGAATGCGCTCTCACTACAGCGTCCCATGCTATTGTGCCGGTCGTATTGACTGCCAAGTAGTTTAGCTATGATCTCTTGAATGGCGGTGTCAGCGACTTAACATGAGCCAGTTCCTCCATGGTGTTCACGTTCACCAGAGCAGACCGGATTTCGGGAGGCGCATCAACTACGGTGAACTCCCTCACCTCAATTAATTTTTGTAGCGAACGTTTTCCGTTTGCCAATTGTTCCTCCAGAACCGGCAAAACTTCGCTGGTGTAGACGGCAAATAGCGGTTCAATCTGGGTCTGGTTTCTAACGACCAGGCCGTGTCGCCTCAGGTTCTGCTCCGCCGTCGACTTCAGCCATGTGAGCGCGGGTAACGTCAGCAGCGGCAGATCGCAGGCCAGCAGTGCGACAGGTATTCGTGCCGTGTCGTCTTCGTGAATCAAATACCTCAGCAGAGACGCCAATCCGCCCGCAGGTCCCAGGTTCCTTTCGTCGTCGGGAAGAAAAGTGACACAATCACCTGGAGGCCAATTCTCCGGCTGCGGTCTACCGACCACGAAGACGGGATCAAAGACACGTGCCGCCAATCGCACGGTGCGCTGCAGCAGGGTCGTCTCAGCGTCCTCAAGTGACGGCAGACTGGACTTGTCGACACCCATACGACGGCTCTGGCCTCCCGCAAGGATGGCAGCGGCAATGTTCATACGCCGGTCTCGGGGACAAGATCGATTGTTAGGGTTTTCCTGGCGCGGATCGTCATGCTCGAGGCCAGTCGGACCAAAATCTCGCCCTTCGCGGAGCGTTCCCAGGATGCTTTCTGCTGCTCTCCTGCCAGAGCCACAAGAACATTCCGTATAGCAGTGGCTCCAGAATCCAGGCGAATCTGACCGACAGGAAACTTCCCTTCCGTGACCGTGATTTTATTGCGCTGCGGCTTCTTCGGCAGGCGAGTCTGGCGGATGCTTCCCCATCCCGCAGGTCCTGAAAAAAACGATTTAAAATTCTCCGGTCGGTAGCGTGGTGTAAAACGCAGTGCAGCCCGAGGGCCGTCATAGGCGAAGCCGGAAAGCGCGAGCAGTAGCGACCATGACGACATGGCGCGAGCATAGTGTCCCCCGCATTCGATCTCGCTCCACGGATTTCGCGGCATCGGGGCACGGGTGGCGCCATCGTACCGATCCCTGGCGGCTTTGACGATAGCAAAGGCATTGTCCGTCATGCCCTCGTACAGCATGTGTGCGGCAACCTGATACTCGACCCCGGTCCAGACCTCGTCGACATAGGGAATCGTCGCATCCGGCCTCCCGCCTTTCGGCCAGGTGCAGTTCAGCAGACCTTTGTCGGTTCCCCCGGCGAATTTGCGCCAGTTATGACGGAACTGCGTATGGTCGGCGAGGAAGTTATAGCGGCTAATCGAAGCGAGCGCCGTTCGCACCATTTTCTGCGGCAGGACATAACCGAGCTCCAGCTGGTGCGCCCACCATTGACCGATAAGCTGATCGCTAAGGCAACCCGGCCCATACTCACCGGCCCGGTTTTGATAATCGGGAAGATGCTGCTGGAAATATTCGCCGTTCCAGCAAAGCTCTATCAGGCGCTTCTGCCCGCTCTCAAAAACGTCCCGGAAACGGTTGCCGTCTGAGTCCGCGCCGACCCGTCGCGCCATCTCTTCCCCGGCACGAAGAGCGGCAAGGTAGTAGCTTCCAATAAACGAGTTGACCCCATGAATGGCATTGTCATAGGTGTTCCACTGGTCGCCGCTCAAGGTGCCGTCGGGCTTACGATCGGGAGACGATGCGGCATCCTGGGCGATCAGGTAGTCCACGGCAGCTTTGACACGCGGCCAGTACGACCGGAAGAGCGACTCGTCCGGATGATTTCGGGCCTCGCGGTACGCTTTCAGAATCGTGCTGGCATGTCCATCGCTGAACGGGTGCTCGCCGGAAGGAGTCGACGGCGAAGGCACCGCGGTACGGTTGTTGACCCCGCCATCCCCATTTTGCTGCCGGAAAAGATCGATACGGCGCATATCCTGTTCCAGGTCGGGAAATAGATAAGCGAGGCTCTGTTCGTATCCCCAAACATGGGTGCAGGTAGGAGGACAGCACCCGTTGGAGCCCTCCCATCCATAGATATCCCCATTCCCAATGCGGAAAACGACCCCGGCGTGACGGATCGTGCTGATCTGGGAGGACACGGCATCCAGCAGCCAGTATGGCAGGGTGCTGTCATAGAAGTGTTTGCGGAAAGATGCCGTCCGCTGCTGTAAATCTCGCGCCTGGCTCAGAGCCTCCCGTGCCACCGTCAGGGCATCTTTCCAGCGTCGCGCGTAGTGATTCCCCATAGACTGATTCGCCGCATTATAATAATTGGGGTAATGCCAGGCCAGCACGAAGGGAATTTCTAACGTTGCCCCTGGGGCGACTTCGACCGTGGCTGATAACGCGCCGTTCACCGTTTGTCCGATCGGAGTCGGCTTTGCTGACGAAGATTTTACGGTGGCCTCGTTCCCTGCAAACCAGCCCCACGCAGTTCCCCAGTCCGCAAATGTTTCAAGTGCGGCAGTATTCGGGCCAGCCGCTGCAAGTGCCATCGTCCCCATTCCCGGCGCGAGAGCGGGTATCCCGTCCGGAACACGGTAGGCGATTCCCGCAAGCTGGCACAACGTCGCGAGAGCCTGCTGGCGGACGCCCCACAAATCGCTGTCCTCGCTCTTTATCAGCGTGTGTGGGACTCGAATAATGGACCCCTTTCCAATTGCTCGTCGCGTAAACCGGAGGCCGCTGCCGATAGCGTCTTCCTCCTTGTCGCCGGGACGCAGCTCCCGTACCAGTTTCATAACTCTTGGAGAAAACGGCTGATCCGCAAACTCGATCTGGTCGATGTTTATGTGGCCCCAAGGCCCCTTCTGCTCATCAATACTCACCAGTTGGGCATTCTTGCCCTTCCATTCCTGAACATCCCAAACAGCGGGAGCAAGTCGCTCGTTTTTCGTGCCGGACTGGGCGCGAACCGTTTTCCCATCCACGACGAGACGAATTTGGGTCCCTGGATAATCGCCGCCGCCAATCAGAAAGCGTATGTAACGCCGCTCGATGCGAAAGATCCGACTGGTCATGAGCCCGGTCGCATCGTCACCACCCAGGAAGGAGTTCACCAACCCCTTGCCGGTAAAGCCGGTTACCGCCTGCTGATTCGGCAGTGTCCCCGCTACGGGCGACGTGCCAAACGCGGTCCCAGTCACGGTCCAGTTTCCGTAACCCTGCTCGAAATCTTCGAACAGGACATCAGGAGCGGCGGCGTCCCCCCGGTCCAAACTTACGGCAAGCAGCGGCGCCTCGTCGCCAGACCAGATCAGCGTCGCCCCCTCCCGAACCGCATCTCGGATTTTCAGCAGCGACGACTCGTTGAGTTCCAGCGAGGGGTTTTCGACCCAGACAATGTCTGTCACGCCAGAGGCGGAGAGCGACTCCAGAGGAAAAACCGTCAGGTTTGTCGGTCGCTCGAAAGGCAGACGGTTTAGCCCTGCCACATCGCCGTTTGTGTAGAGCCGGATGGGTTGGTCGAGAGTCGGACGGTGTGCCGATTCAGCACGAAGAGTCAGGACCGTTGACGACTTATCCTGATGCAGCTGGTTATAGTTGCCGCCAAGATTCGGGTGCTTCCCAGAGAGGTTTGGCGTGTTCCGAGATGCGGGTCCCAGCGCATCATATCCGATAGGATTCTGCAGAAACGCCCCTATGCTGACCGTCTGCGCAGTAGATGTCGGGTTATGGAGGCGAAACGTAAAGGTGGCGATCGGCCAGGAGGAGAACTCGGAATCAAGCGGCGCAAACGGGGTATACGCGGTGAGTGCCGCCTGAACGGGAATCTCCGGATCCCGGTAGTCCAGCACCGCGACAGGATACTCCCCTGTCATATCGATGGCGGCAATTCGTGGCCAGTCAGCGGGTCCACCTGCCGTCTGCAGGAGTTTCGCCGTGGCACCCGAACGGATCGCAAAATAGAACGGGACAAAGCCGTCGCGCAGTGTATTGAACAGCTGCCAGTTCGTAAATTGTCCATCCGCGCCTATTTCGACGTTTCCGGTTCCAATGCCGCCGAGAGGGAACCGGGCATCGCTGTGAACGCTGGAGAGGTAACGGCGCGGTACGGCAGGTTCCTGAAGCGACTGCTTCCAGGCCGCCAGCCGTTTCGCTGAGGCGGCTTCCTCCGGGCGTGTTTCCCCGGCCTGCAGCGGTCGGGGAGCCAATGCAATCAGTCCTGCGGCACCGCCGACCAGAGTAATAAAGTCGCGCCGGGAAACGTTGCCATCCTCGTCAGGAGCGCCACAAGGACCGGCACAGTTGCAGTTACGGGGCATCGTCGTAAGTTTCCTAGCGTTTCAGAATAAAGCCGTCAAGCCCAGCCATGTAGCCGGCAGACCGTGGGTCTTTGCCCACGAGTTCAAGCTCGACGGTGTTAGCCCCCTCCTTGAGCGAGACGCGCCCCAAGGAGATAGGGCCGGTCGGTCTTACGCTCTGGGCATAGCCACGGACAATTGTTGACAGCGGATCAGCGTTGCCGT
>JAZKEA010000353.1:0-7153 GCA_040387315.1 Armatimonadota bacterium
GTAGACGGGGATACGGGCTTTGTCTGTGCCACAATGTCTCCTGAGGGAAGCGCGCCGGTACGCACGCTCCTATTATGCTTATTTCACTTTTACTTCGTTGAGATGCGCAGCACGGTAAACGAATACGGGGGGAGCACGTGCTGGAATTTTTTACCCAAACCGCTCAGCTTAACCGTGCGCGGAACGATGTTTGCCGGGTTTTCGATTGAGTTAGCCGCATCCCGATTGTCGGATGCCAGTACGATTGCCTCGCCGGTCGGCAGAACAGCGTCTACCGACTGCAGATCAAAGGCGGCAGGCTGCGGTTTTGCGGTCGGGTTGACAATTTTGACGTAGATCGTTTTCGTTTTTTCGTCGCGGGTAACACCGCAGACCAGACGTGGCCCATCGGTGATGGTCATCGGCAGGCTGACTGTTCCTTTGTTCTCGGCGAACAGGACCTGGGCATAATGCGACGGCGATCCGAAACTGGTCAGCGCGTTGTACCCGATAAGGTTTGGGTGGTCCCACTGCCACGCGCCGGGATTGACATTGACCAGAAGCGGCGCGTACGTTTCCATGATCACTATGTCCGAATTACGCTCCATGCCGATGAGCCAGGCAATGTCGCCGAGCGCGGCGTACAGGGTCGCGGTCGGGTTGCCGTCCTGCGACGCCCACTCGCCGACGAAGATCTTGGGGCCTTTGCGGTCGTAGTTATCGTAGTGGTGGGAATCACGCAGGAACGACCGCGCGGGCAGATAGTAGTGCTCATCCATGACATCCGGCTTACGGCTGCGGACGTTTGTCGTCGCGATGATCTGCAGCTTCGGGTATTTCGCCTTGATCGCATCAAAGAACTGCGCGAACCGTCCCTCATAGCTGCCCGACGCGTCAAACCAATCCTCGTTGCCGATTTCGACATAGCGGAGCGTGTACGGTTTGGGATGCCCGAGAGCGGCGCGCTTCGCGCCCCACGTTGTCTTGGTATCCCCGGTAAGGAACTCGATCTCGTCAAGGGCGTCCTGGACAAACGGCTGCAGGGCCGGACCGGGTTCGACGCGTTCCCCGTTCGGGTTGCGGTAGTGGTTCAGCGAGTACCCGGCATAAACGGCGAGAACCGGCTCCAGAGACAAATCATCGCACCAGTCCAGAAACTCCATCAGACCCAGGCCGTTAGTGGAGCGGTAGCCCCACGGCGTTTGATGTCCCGGCCGGTCGGTCAGCGGGCCAAGCGTCCGCTTCCAGTCGAAGCGGTCCGCGATGGTGTCGCCTTCCAGAAAGTTGCCGCCGGGAAACCGCAGGAAGCGGGGCTTGAGATCCGCCATCTTCCCCATCAGGTCGGGACGATTGCCGTTGGGTCGGTTTTTGTAGGTCGGTGGGAACAGCGAGACCAAATTCAGCCAGACCGTGCCGGGACGATGGAGGGACACAACAAGGCGATTGGTCAGAGACGCTGCCGTCGCCCCGGTCTTCAGTGTCACCGTGTACTGCTTCCAGCCGGAGGTGACGTTCTTAACGTCGGTTTTCGCCAGAGCTGTTTTGCCGTCGCTGCTTTCGATCGAGACCGTCAGCGCGCCGGTAGTGCCTGCTGCGGCTCTTGCCCAAAACGACGCCCGGTAGGACGTGTTGGGGCGGACCGAAATACCCCAGTAGCCCGCGTTCGCGGCCCCGACGCGTGGGTTCGCCCCACCTGTTATTGATGTCGCCGTCAGCTTCAGGCTTACGGGAAGCGCTTTGCTGACCGGCTCGGCGCTGTCGAGCGCCATCGTCCCGGTTCCGCCGTCCTGCACGAGCGACCAGTGGACCGGCTCTTTGCTGTCGAGAAAGGCGCGGTTCTGGATAAGCTCGGCGTACAGCCCACCGTCATAAGCGTGGTTGATCTCCTCGGTCATCAGGCCGTGCTGCGACAGGCTGACCGCGGGTCCGGGTCGTGCGGCATCGATTGTAATCTGCGCGGTGGGGGTGGGGGCGTTCGGGTCAATGCGCTGGGCAAGGGGGACGTCCCGCAGGAACAGGGACCGGACCTCGGAGGCCGGCAGCGCTTTGTCGAAAAGGCGGACACTATCGACAGCGCCGTTCGCGAAATCGACCGGGCGGCTGTCGTACTTTCCTCTCCCGATGATGGTCGCCCCGTCTGACTTCCACGCGGCGCGGGTCGGAACCGTCTGCGCAAGCGCACCGTTGATATACAGGGACAGCGTGTGGGCGGCGGCATCGTGGACACCAACAAGGTGGTACCAGATCCCCTCGATAGGGTCCACCCTGGAACCAGCGGTGTCCGTATCGCCGTCGGGAGCATCGCGTGTCAGCGTTGTGAACGCAAACTCGCCGGTATCGCCGCGCAGCTGCAGAAAAAACCCGCTGACCGCTTTGCCGTCACGGCTCACAAATGTCTGCCAGCCCGACGCGCGATCCATCTTCACCGCCGCGCTTATGGTATAGCTGCCGGAGGTGTCGATTGCGGGCGCAGCCGCTTCCGCAAACGCGCCCGGCTGACCCGGAAGCTGTAGGGCATGCGCCCCGGTTAGGCCCGCAGACCAGCCGGTTCGCCCCCGAAGCGTGGCATCGCCCTCCGCGCCCGTGCTGCTGACGGCGCGTGTCCCGCTCCCCTGGTCGAACTGCCACTCCGCAACGGGCGTCTGCGCCGAAGCGGTATCGGCGAAAAGCAGCGTGAGGCCGACCGAAACAGCCAGAACGGAGGTTTGCATCCCGTTCAATTGCCTTTAGCGCCCTGCTGCTGTTGCTGCATCATCTTCTGCTGATAGGCGGGACGCCGCTTCATCATTTCGGGATCTACCTTTTTCAGGTACAGCTGACTCTTGATCGCGTCCGTCTGCTGGGGCGGCTGAAGCGCGCGGTAGCCGGAGACGATAAGAAACGCGACCGCTGCAATCGCCAGGACGATAACCGCGGGCATCTTGAGTTTGTCAGGCATAGAAAACCTTTACTGATACAGAGAAGGGGATGTCGAAAAGTCAGAAACCGCGAAGTGGCGGTTCCTGACTTTGGGAGCGATTTGTGGGGTGACCGCCGCTGTTTGGGAGCCGCTACTTGAGACTGATGGTGACGCTCTGGCTGTACTGCCCCAACTGGTCGGTGGGGACGTTGGCCGGCGGATCGTCGGTGCCATTGTAGGTGTACTTGGAACCGGACCCGAACGAGACACGCCGCTGGGTCAAATACTTTACATGCCCATCGGCGCACAGGTAGTTTGAGGAATGGTTCGGCGTACTATCATGCCGGTTGGAGAGCATATACCAGTCGCCGCTGGTTCCCCCGGCGGCGTTTGCGCCGGTCACGGGAACTGTCGCCGGGGTTGTCGAAATGCCGCCCCAGTCATACGGGTCGTAGACATCATACAGAACAAATGTACTCGCCGGAGCCGTGAACTGGGCAAGCGATGCCCCGCCCGTGTTGTCGGTGACAACCGGGTTCGACCAGCCGGAAAAACTGGCGACGCTGTAGTCCGCGACATAGATATAGTAGTTCATCTGGTAGGAGATCTTGCGATCACCTTCGATAAGCGAGTCACTCGGGCAGGCATAGACCCCAACACTTTTGACATAGGGGTAGATCTGGCTGGCCCATCCCGCCTGTCCCGCGCCCGCTCCGATACCGGCGACACCGGGAAAGGTTTCATCGTAGTCCTGAACATAGGACATGAAGGCCAAACCGAGCTGTTTCTCGTTAGATAGACAGCTGGTCTGTCGCGCTTTTTCGCGTGCCTGGGCGAAAACAGGGAATAAGATGGCAGCAAGGATGGCGATAATGGCGATAACAACTAGCAGCTCGATCAGCGTAAAGGCGCCGTGTTTACGCAGGGAGACGGCACGTCGATTGCGCGATGCGCGAGAAATACGATCCATGACAAGTCCTCCAAAAGAAACGGAATGACCAGGGGTGATGGCAGAGCCAAAAACTGCCGCGTTATGCGTGCTTCTGCCGTTGTATCGTCAGGATACTTTCTTTAAGCGCCTTGTTCTGCTTCTTTGCATCAAGGGGTTCTAAGATAGGTAATTATAGCCCTCAGCCCTTACAGTGACAATGTGTTTCTCTCTCACTATAGGTAATATATTGATATTCTCCGCCCTCTATAACTTCAGTACGCCCCAAAAAGAGATTTTTGCGGTGCGGCGAACAAAAGGCCGCGACTGCTTTGATGGTGCTGACAAGGCAAGTAGAGGCGAACCTAATTCTCTGGGGAAAACCGGATGTTCCGCACTTTCGCTACTGCTGGACTGCTGGCGAATTTATTACGCGGGTGTGGGTAACGTCATCAACCGAGCAAGCGGCGACTTTCGAGTTGTCGCGATCGGCATGCCGGACAGCCATTCACCGACCGCAGGAAGTTCAAAGCGGGAGCCGTTAAGAGATTGTCGAGGGTGGACTTTGCCCAGACCAATATAACGGGAACGGCGCATCTCGCAGGTGTGAATGCGGCGAGAAATCGTCGCTTCAATTCCGCGCGTCACGCATCTTCCTTTGCGTATTCTTTGGTTTCGGGGCGCGCCCGTGCTGCTTGTAATGCCGCGAATTGCTCGCGTGGTCGCACAACAAGGCTTCGACGGGCCGGTTGTTTCTGCGACGAGATTAGCGTGGGGTGAGTCGGAAGAGTTTAGCGCCGTGCGGTGCGACAACAGGCGAAAATTCGCCTTTGATAATGCCGAGGTCTTTTTTCTGCCACAGGTCTCGGACAGAAGCGGTCCCCGCCAGACCCAGCTCCGCCAGCGAAATCGGGATATTTGCCGTATGAGGTTGCCGCACGGGCGACTTCGTGAACACCATCGCGCGGACCGTCGCTCCCGACGACTGACGAATACCGCCGTCGTCGAGGCCTGCAAAGGATTTGAATCGCGTGTAGCCTTCCGGCAAATCGAACTCAATGATAGAGGATGCGTGTGTCCCAATGCCGTAAGGAATTTTTCTGCCGTCGATCCTCATTGGTCCGCCGCCTGCCGCCGCGGTGGTCGAGGGTTCCCCCCAACCTGCGGTAGCGTTTACCCACGGAAGGTCGGTCAGTTTCATCTCGCCCTTAGGTCCGATAAGACGCGGCTCGCTCCAGTTGAAGTGGTCTGCCACAAAGTCATCTCCGCCAGTATCGACCACAAGAAAAAGCTTGCGGGCGTGGCTGATGTCAACATCAACCTCGACACCGCGCTGCGGCGTGGTACGCGTTATCAGGGCGCTTCGGAAAATGGCGGCCTGTGGGTCAATAACCGGGGCGGCGCTTTGCGTATTGAATACTGCCAGATACTTGGCTCCCTGCCGCGGTGCGTCCGCGATCCAGGCAACAAACCCGTCGCGGCGGAAAAGCTGCCGGTTTTTACGGCTGTGCTGGTTCACCCCCAGAATTTCGTCATTGGTCAGCAGAGACAGGGTGAAATCGTCGTTCCGAGTCAGGTCTCCGCCCATCATCAAAGGGGAGCGGGCAATCGACCAGAGACTCATCATTGTGTACTGCTCGTCTTTGGTAAACCGGGTCCAGGAAGGGCCGCCATAACCCGGCGCGAGGCGGACCGCACCCAGCGGCAGCATATCGGCGTCGGGAAAATGACCCTCCGCGCGGTACGGCGTCCAGTCATCGAGACGTTTGAACTGACTTTCCAGCGCCCCCCAGTCATCCCAGAAGTCATCGCTGATACGCCACATATTGGCATGATCTTCGATATGATTGCCGTCTCGGACCGGCGTTTCGCCCGGCGAGGTGCTGAAAACCATTCGCCGGCCCGTTTTATCAATGGCTTTGCGAATGGCTTCAATTTCAGCTCGGTGGTAGGGACGGCTCAGATCGTCTACCTTCACAAAGTCTACTCCCCATGCAGCAAACAGGGCATAAAGGGAGTCATAGTACTCCTGAGCGCCCGGTTTGCTCATATCGACACCATACATATCCGGGTTCCAGGGACAGGTTGAACGCGTGTCCGCAATATCTGCCGCGCGCACCGTCGTTCCTTTGATGGCGAGGTTCTGCGCGACAGCCTTCCGCGGAATGCCCCGCATCATATGAATACCGAACTTGAGTCCTTTTCCATGGACATAGTCCGCAAGCGACTTGAACCCGCCGCCGCTTGACGCCGAGGGGAACTTATTCGGAGCCGGCTGCAGCCGGCTCCACGCATCCATCACCAGCGGCGCATCCGCGCGATACTGAAACCCCTGTGCCGACGGCTCGTACCACTGGATGTCGACAACGATGTACTGCCAGCCATAGCGGGATAGCTTGCTCGCCATGTAATCGGCCTGGGCTTTCACCTGGGCTTCGGTCACCGTGGTCGCGAAACAGTCCCAGCTATTCCAGCCCATGGGAGGTGTCTTAGCCCAGCTCCAGAACGGTTTGTCCGATCTATTTACCTCGCTTGTTCTGGACGCATCTCCTGCGTTCGCTGCCGCTGACACAAAAGCGATAGCCACTGCCGCTGCAACGAAAGTGGTCAGCCCGGTGGAAAAGTACCTTCGAAGTTTCATTGTCGCCGTCAATTCGGAAAGGGATCGTTGGGCCGCATAAAGGGTATCTGCGATGAGCCGATTGTTTGAACAGATGCCCCGCTGTAACCGGGAAAGCTCTGAATCGGAAAGCTGGAACGGGGGTATATTTTCGCCCCGGACCAGTTTATCGCTTTGACATGACCGTCCGCGAAGCCGAAGTTTGCCGTGGCATTGTTGGTGTGCGGCCAGCCGTTCCCGAATCCGACCGTATCCAGCTGCTGGATGTCTGCACAGTAGAACCAGTTCGCTGGTGTTGCGGTGTTGCCGCAGCCGCCGCCGCGCTCGGCCAGCGCCACTGTCTGCGCGGGGGAGGGTATTTCCGCCTGCGACGCGCCACGGCTCTGCGACTGGTAGTCCACCAGATTCGAGGGCATGGCATAGGAGCGCTGTACATTCGTGCCGACGTCGGGAACCACCGGTGTCGGCCCGACCGGATCGTTTGGACAGGTAATGATCGCGGCGCTCTTGGTGTAGGGGAGCACTAAAACGTCCCAGGTAGCGGCGGTTCCCCCCGGCGTCGAGTAGAGGTGATAGCTGTAGGAGTTTCCGCCGTTGTCGCGCTGAGCGGGAAACAACTCATCACTATCCTGAACATACTGAAGCAAACCCAGATTCAGCTGCTTCATGTTCGACATACAGCTTGCCTGCCGCGCCTTATCTCTCGCCTGAGCGAAAACAGGAAAGA
>JAZKEA010000353.1:7163-24220 GCA_040387315.1 Armatimonadota bacterium
ATCAGGGTGAAAGCGGAAACGTTGCGGCACCGGAGAGCGGTCCGGGAAAACTTTATAGCAGGACAGTACAGCACTTAATACTCCCTTCGTTGGCAGCACAGAGGTTTTGAGGCGGGCGGCCAATACCGTATCATGGCATCGCTGCCCTTGGTACTTTTCGCGCGCTGACGTATGCCCCGATTTTAGGATATAAAGCACTGTTCGCACAATACACACAGGTACTGAAAATTTGCACGATTCTCCAGTGATGCTGCAGAATGCAGGCGTCCATCAGGCTAAACGCGGCGAAGATTATCCCTTTCATCGCGATCAATTTTGGGAATTGATGTATGTTCGCCAGGGACATGTGGTGTGCCAGCAGGAAGCCGACCGGTATTCCCTGCATCCCGGTATGGCTATTCTGCATCCTGCCTGGGCACTTCACGCGGACTTTGCCGTCAGCGCCTATCAGACCTACTTTATTTGGCTGGATCTGCCCGAAGGCGGGCAGTGGGCGACGGAGGATCTGCCGCGCATCTTCTACGACGACGAGATGCATCGGTTAGAGCGGCTTTGCAGTGAGCTTCTCTGGGAGTGGCAGCATCGTTATAAGACCCTGGGCGAGACGGACGAGAACTCCGACCAGATGCTGCGTCTCCTGACAGAGCAACTTCGGATCACGATCGAACGCTGCGGCGCAGTACCACAACAGTCGGTAGGGGAGCATATGGTACTGGCTGCCGAGCAAATTATGGAACGGGAGTATCATCAGCCTCTAACGGTCGCTGACATCGCGAAACGCATTCATACCAGCGAGTCCAGCCTCTACAGCTATTTCGGGGCAGTGCGCGGCCAGACCCCTATGGGGATTCTCCAGTCCATCCGACTGCGCCACGCACTCGTGCATTTACATCATTCCACCCGGACACTCGGTACCATAGCCTCGCTCTGCGGTTACTGTTCCGCCAGTCACCTGTCCAAACATGTCTTTTCGGCAACGGGAAGCCCACCGGGGAAAATCCGAAACCCAAAACGGACTTGACGGTCGAGAGCGGGGTGACTCTTGTAATTTGGGAAAAAACTCACTCTTAGAATCTATTTCAAAAGTCTTTTTGCATAGCATTTTCGGTACCAGTGCAGAGCACAAGCTAGCTTAACACCTGCCAAATAGTTCTGCGGTTTCTTGTCCCAGCGAATCAGGATGCCGCGCCATCGCGACAGCCAGCCCAGTGTTCGCTCGACAACCCATCTTCGAGCAGGGTGTTTCTTCTCGCCCGCTTCGTCTCTCGTCTCTCGTCTCCTCACCGATGCGACGGATGTGCGGCACATACCCGTATTCCGAAACAAGTGCGGGCGATGCCTGGTTGCCTTTGTCCAGACACAGGTGCAGAGGCTTGTCTGTCATTTGCTTGGGACGCTCGACAACGACGGAATCTAAAGTCGCTTTCAGGAGGTCGTGGGGGTTGATGTTTGCTCCGGCAACGACAACGCCCAGCGGTTAGCCTCCTCCTTCGACGTGGGATTGGCTCCAACACAGGACGAGTCTTCTTGTTCTTCGCACCCCTCGGACGCCCCTTTTTTATGCCGCGTGCCTTGCCAAGTGCTCCGTCCGCTGACTGCCATTCGCAATCCACCCCGCCAAGCAGATCGCATCGGGTCACAAGCACCGCCCGAACCTTCTCGAAGATGCCACGGCTTTCCCACCGTTGCAGGGTGCGGTAGATGCTCACGTCATCCCCAAACTCTGGTAACAATTTCTTCGTTTTCTTCGTCCGAATTCATACAAACATCATCGGCAGATTAAGACTTTTGAAAAAGATTCTAAGAGTCGGCGAGCGACAGAGGGCGTTCGCAGTCGCATTGATTGATTGATTGGAAGTAGGCTCTCTCCCTAAGGTTCCTCTGTCAATACCGACAATACCGAGAAAAGTTTGCACTCTCAGACAGGCGGCAGGCAGGAATTCAAGCAGGCGACCGTGTATCTAAGCAAAGCCGTTAGAGGCAGCGCGGATGAGATCGGGAACGCCTGCGCGTTTCCGCTCAGTGACCTTGCCTCTTATACCGCCGGCGCGTATATCGTATATCCCCGTCACGGACGGGCACGTCACACAGACGGGAGTTTGATGGATTTCTCCGATTTGTCCGAGTACCAAAAAGGGACCGCCGCTGTTTGGGGTGGCGAGACCGACCGTTTCTACAAGGGAGCCACCACGACTCCGATCGTCAACAGTGTCGCCTTCGGCTACGATGACCTGGACGAGTGGTACGATGTCGCCACCGGTAAGGCGCAGGGATACATCTACAGCCGCAATACCAATCCGACCGTGCGCGTGCTGGAGGAAAAGATCGCTCTGCTGGAGGGCGCGGAGAGCGCGACTGCATTTGCCACCGGCATGGGCGCGATCAGCAATACGCTTTTCGCCCTACTCGCGCCGGGCAAGCGTGTGGTCTCGATTAAGGACAGCTACGGCGGTACGAGCAAGCTGTTTCTGGAGTTTCTTCCCAAGATCAACGTTTCGGTGACGCTCTGCGAAACGACGGATCACGAGCAGATCGAGGCCGAAATCGCAAAGGGCTGTGACCTGCTCTACCTGGAGACACCCACCAACCCGACCCTGAAGATTGTCGATATTCGGCGTCTTTCCACGGCGGCAAAGAAGGTTGGCGCGGTGGTGGCGGTCGATAACACCTTTGCAACACCCGTCAACCAGAACCCACTCGCCCTCGGTGCGGACCTCGTTCTGCACAGCGCAACCAAGTTCTTAGGCGGGCACTCCGATGCGATGGGAGGTCTTCTCTGCGGCAGTAATGAACTGGTCGAAAAGGTATTTCATTACCGTGAAATCACCGGGGCAAGCCTGCATCCCGAGTCGGCCTATATGATCGCGCGCGGTATGAAGACACTCGAACTTCGGATCGAACGGCAGAACGCCTCCGCGCTGAAGATTGCCCATTTTCTGAAGGCGCATCCCAAAGTCGAGGATGTCTTCTATCCTGGCCTCGAAACCCATGTCGGACATGCCATCGCGAAAGAGCAGATGCGAGGCTTTGGAGGAATCCTGAGTTTCTCCCTGCCCGGCGGTTATGACACGGTCCGGACGTTCCTCCCGAAACTGAAACTGGTCCACCGGGCAGCAAGCTTAGGATCTGTCAGTACCCTCGCGGGTCCGCCCCGGACCACAAGTCATGTGGAGCTTTCCCCGGAACAGCGGAGCCATCTGGGAATCCCCGAAGGACTGATCCGCTATTCGGTCGGGATCGAGAACGTCGAGGATCTGATGGCGGATCTGGAGAGTGCGCTGTCCGAATTATAGCTCTGTAAACTCTGTTGCCGAATTCCGGATCGGCTCGAAAAGTGCTTCATTTTCGTGAGCGAGCCCAACCTCCGGCTTCAGGAAGCGCGCCGCCTGATGCTGGGGGAAGACTTGGATGCCGCAAGCGCCGGTTACCGCGTGGGTTACGACGATGCCTCCCACTTCAACCGCGAGTATAAAAGTCTTTTCGGCGAGCCGCCCGTGCGCGATGTGGAGCGACTGCAGGATTCTGCAAAATCAGGACTGGTCGCGTAGGTGAAAAGTGCTTCCTCAGCTCATTTCGTCCGCACTAATAAGGTATGTCCCTGTTTGGACTGGTCACTTCCCGAACTGCGCCTTCCGGAGCATCCCGGTCATTGAGGGTATCGAGCGCATTTTTGATACGGCGGCGCAGCTCTCTGCCCGCTTCCCAGTGTTTCAGGGGACGGGTGCGGATCGCGATCACCAGGGTCATTGCGGTCTGCGTGAGCTTCTCCACGCCGGACCATTCATTTGCGTTCAGGATACTGTCTTTCCATGCTGGCTCCTCGGCCATCTCCCCCGCGATACGGCGCACGAGTTCCAGAACCGCGTCCGCGTTTGCCGACGGGAGCACCTCGAACGCAACCGGAATCACCGTCCAGCTTCGGCTGAGGTTTTCGACCTTTGTGATCGAACTGTTGGGAAGTGTCACCAGGTGCCCCTCGCTGGTCCGAAGCCGCGTAATCCGCAGGTTCATGTACTCCACGGTACCGGTGACATCCTGAACGGTGATATAGTGCCCCACGACAAACTGGTCCTCCAGCAGGATAAGCGTGCCGACAACCACATCTTTGACCAGACTCTGAGCGGCAAAAGACACCGCAAGGGCAATCACAGCACCCAGCGTGACCACCGACCACGGAACTACGTTCAGGCGGCTGAGGACCCAGACCAGGGCGATCAGGGAGATGACCGTGAACTTGAGAGCCCGGATGACGCCGGAGATCGTCGTGAGCCGGGCGGCGACATGCCCTGCGTCCGCTTCGGTAAAAAGATGATTGTTCTTCCAGTTCGAGAGAACGCGATCCACCAGGAGGTCCGTTCCGCGATTCACCAGGCCCGCCGCGAACACCGCCTCAAGGACAAGCACGGGAGTTGCCAGCAGGTAGGCGCCGAAGTGCCGGGTCGCGGGAAAGAGAAACATCCCCAGAGCGATTCCGCCCAGCCAGAGAGCGCAAAGACCCCATAAAACAAGCCAGCGAAAGAAGGCAAGCACGCGAAACTGATTCTCTAGAGAAACGGTCTGGTGGAACCGCCACCACGCTTCCTGTTTTGCCGTCTCGGCTGTCTCGGCTGTTTCTGTTTCTGCCGCCACGCCGGGAGAAGTCGTTGTCGCGGCGCTTCGTGTCGCTTCGGCCTCGGCGTCCGCCGCATTGTGGTCCGCGATGGCCTTTCGGAGCCGCTCCTGGCGACGATAAAGGAGATGCCCTGCGCCAAGAAGAAGAAGCGTGACAAAAGGAACGATACCGGCGATGCCCCAGGCCGTTCGTAATCGGTCTTTCACGGCATCGGGGCGGCGCTCGCGTATCGCGTCGGAAAGCTTGGTGACAATTTTGGTGCGCCACTGCTGCGCCAAATCGCCAGGGGGCATCTGCTCCTGTTCCGCATCCAGTGGCGTCACTTGAACGAGTTCTCGTGGCGGCGATAGGCTCTGACCTTCCGCGACCAGCATCACCGTAACGCCATTGATAACGAGAACAATCTTGTCGTCGCCCGTTTCCAGTGATGTTTTATCCGACTCGGACGTCCCCTTATCCGTTGCGGCAAGCGCCTCCAGCAGTTTTTGAAGGCGGCGCTCCACGTCCTGCGCCCGATCTTCCACGGGAATCACCGCGCCGGGCTTGCCACGATCCTCAACATAGGGCGCTGCTACCGTAAAGAGAGGAAGTCCCTCAAAGGTCACCTCCGTGGTCTCCACCAGACCGCTGCGCTTTACGCTGGCGGGAACGGGATTTCGGGGCGCTTCCAGACCGGGTAGCTGGGCAGTGGCGGCAGTCGACCCGAAACAGAAGAAGATCGCCAGAGGCACCAGCGCTGCCGGAAGCCATTTCTGCTTTCCTCGGTGCTTTCTGCCGTGTCCCTCTTGTTCCTTTTGAAGTCTCACCAAGCCATCGTACCTGAAAAGTGGGAGCTGTTACCGCAGACATTGAAGACCAAGGAGATAGATCGGACCGTGACAACAGAAGGCTTTGCGGCGTTGAGACAACGGCAATCAGGAGCTGCTGCCGATTCGGACAGCCTTGCCCTTCCGTAATGAAACCTTACGGACGGAACTCCCGCTGCGAATCGTAACGACACCATCCCGGTCGGGGGTGAGAGTCGCTTCGGTCAGTTTTCCGTTGTTCCAGGCGGCATCGACCGTAATTCCGCCGCGGGCCCGCAGTCCTCGAAAGGCTCCCGTTTTCCAACCCGTCGGCAAAGCGGGCAGCAGATTGATCTCGTCCTCGTGGCTCTGCAGAAGCATTTCCGACATTGCCGCTGTGATCCCAAAGGAACCGTCTATCTGCGGTGTTCCCGGCAGCAAGCCGATCAAGTTAGGGCAGGATAGCGATGAAAATCGACGCAGGAGTTTATGGGCGTTTTCGCCGTCGTGCAGCCGGGCATAAAGCGCCGCCCGCCAGACACAGGCCCACTCGTTTACATCGCCGCCGGGAGCATTAGTCCGGGCATCCAGAGAAACCTTTGCGGCTCTGGCAAACCCTGGTGTGTTAGCGACGCTGATCTGGCGACCCGGAAAGACCGCGAACAGGTGCGAGGTGTGCCGGTGCTGATCCTTGGGATCGTCGCGGTCGACCATCCACTCCTGAAGCTGGCCCCAGCCGCCGACCTTTGGCCCGACCAGTTTGTCCCGGATCGCCGTGATCCGAGCGCGGTAGTCCGAATCGACGGCAAGTTCCTTTGATGCCTGAATGGTGTTGTTAAACAGATCCCACACAATCTGCTGGTTGTAGCTGACGCCGTCCTCGTCGGGACCGTGTTCCGGGGACCATCCGCGGGGGATCACAACCCGTCCGTCCGGCAGGGTTTTAAGCTGTGTCTCCCAGAAGTCGCAGGTCTCCTTGAGAACGGGATAGGCGGTCTCGCGCAGGAATTTTTTGTCGCCGGTAAAAGCGTAGTGTTCCCAGAAGTGCTGGCAGTACCAGGCGTTCGCCGTCTTGTCCCAGCGCCAGCCCATGCCGCCGGTAATGTTATGCGAGGTCCGAACCGCAAAGCCTCGAACGGTTTTCCCCGGCGCAGCGTATTCCGGGGCGGCGGCGGTTGCCTTGCGCCAGGCGGGAATCTGACTCGTCACCAGATCGAACAGCGGGGTCTGATACTCGCTGAGGTTGGTAACCTCGGCGGGCCAGTAGTTCATCTGGATATTAATGTTGGTGTGGTAGTCACTGTACCAGGGTGGGTTGTTCGAGTCGTTCCACAGCCCCTGCAGGTTGGCGGGAACGCCGCCGGGACGCGAACAGGAGATCAGCAGATAGCGCCCGTATTGAAACTGCAGCTCCTCAAAATCCGGATCGCCGCCTGTTTCGCTCTGGGCCGTTTTTCGCCTGTCGGTGGGGAGTGTGGCACGGTCCGCTGGGGTGGTTCCCAGGTCGATATTTGCCCGGCGAAAGACTTTCTGATACTGCGCGAGATGAGCGGCTTTCAATTTCCCGAAGCTGGTTTTTGCTGCCGCTGCAAGCTGCCGCTCTATGCGAGGAGACGGATCGGAACCGGCGTATTTCTTCGCATAATCGTAGACATAGTTGGTTCCCGCAGCAATAACGATAACGACGGAATCGCTGTTTTGGACGACGACGCTGCCGTTCTCAAACCGGGCGGTGCCCCCCTGTGGTAGGACCGAGGCTTCCGCACCGTACTGAATACCGTTGGGAAGCACGCCGGTGAAGCCGAGACGGCGTTCCCCGGACGAGCCGGCGCGGTTAAGAGGAGCAGCCTCTGTTGTTTCGCCGTGAGAACCGTTGAGTGCGATGACGCCGCTCAGGGCACCGGGTTTGCTTGCGCTCCAGCGCACGACAAGGACATCGGCGGGCTGACTCGCAAAGACCTCCCGCTTGAAGCGGATGCCGTCTTTCACGTATTCCGTGGTCGTAGTCGCGGTCTCTATGTCCAGCTGACGGCGGAACTGCGGCGGAGTGTAAGGACCGGAGCGGACAGAGGCTGCCGGGACATCGCCAAGCGAAATCTCGGCGACCTGCAGATGCGGAAAACCGCCGTTCGGCTGCAGGGTGAGGCGGTAATAACGGTAGGCGGCTGTATTCGCAAAAGCGTAGCGTCTGGTTTCACCACGCTTTGCCATCGGTGGCTGATTCGCTTTTTTGTCCAGCGCTGCCCACGTTTTGCCGTCCAGAGACCCTGCCATCTCCCAGGTACCTGGGTCCCGTCCGGGAACATCCTCGGCGGATGTGAACCCGTATTCGGAAACGACCTTGGGGGCCGGAAGTTCGGCCAGCCACACCAGCGGTTTTCCCCCGTGCTGCACGCACCATTTGGTCTTCGAGTCACCATCTGTGGTCGCGGAAACTTCCTGGGACGCGAAATACGCTTTTTGCCCGCTCGTCACGGTGAATCGCGGCGCGGCATCTGCAGATGCTGAAGTAGTGCTCGGCGTCAGCAGGAGCTCGCCGAGCATCTGATAGGAACCCATGCTCTTGTAGATGCCGGAGGGGTTTTCGTCGCCGGTCCAGAGACTGCTGTCGTTCAGAACGATCCGTTCCGCTTCTCCTCCGTAGACCAGCGCCCCGATTCGTCCGTTGCCGACCGGCAGGGCTTCGGTCATTCCCGGCTTTGCAGGGGCATTGAACCAGAGGACGCGGCTGGACGAGGACTGCGCGAAAGCCCCGGACGCTGCAGCGGAGGAGAGAAGTGCCATCGTGATCGCGGCGATTTTGAGTGAGTTCATTGTGTTGGCGTATGTTCGCTGGTATGCGATGCCCGTCTCCGTCGGCTGCCTGCTAAACGGTTTGTCTTTCTTTCCACTTCCCACGCGTGAAGTCAGGGAACTTCTGCGGGGCGCCGCCCTTCGCCACCGACAGATCCGAGAGCGGACCGGGAGCGCTCCAGGCGGCGGCATCGTAAACATCCATATCCGGGGCGATCCCTTGATGCAGACATTCCACGAGTCGATACAGCATCAGGAAATCCATGCCGCCGTGACCGCCGTTTTTCCGGGCAAGCTCGCCAACACGGGTCCAAAGGGGATGTTCGTATTTGGCTTTGAAGCGGTCGATGGTCTCCCACTCGTGCGGCGACTCGCCGTCGATAAAGACCCGCGCGGGATAGTCGGCGAAGGCACCTTTGGTGCCGGAGATCAGATTCAGACGCGAGTAGGGGCGGGGGCTGACAACATCATGCTGCAGCAGGACCGTGCGGCCCATGGCCGTTTTTAGAATGGCATTGTTCATGTCGCCGCATTTGTACTTCTCTTTGCGGCGCGGATCGCCCGCGGCGAGCGCTTTCTGCTGATGCGCGGTCAGGCTCTGCTCCAGGGAACTGAGCGAGACAAGGACATCGAAGCGGTCGCCGTTATGGATGTCCAGGTACCGCGCGACCGGGCCGAGTCCATGCGTCGGGTACAGGTCGCCGTCGCGCCGGATATGTGCGGCACGACGCCAGGAGCCTTCGCCCGTCTGATCGAACAGGACACCACGAAGATCATGGATATAGGCCGCTTCGGCGTGGGTCAGGTCTCCCAAAGCACCTGCTTTGACCATATTCAGGGCCAGCAGTTCGTTGTAGCCGTAGCAGCAGTTCTCCAGGATCATGCAGTGGCGGCGGGTCTTCTCCGATACATCCACCAGCTTCCAGCAGTCCGCGATTGTTGTGGCGACGGGCACTTCGACCCCGACATGCTTGCCGCTCGTCATCGCGGCGACTGCCATCGGGACATGCCAGTCCCAGGGAGTGGCGACAATCACAAAATGAAGGTCGTCGCGCTTGCAGAGGTTCTCGTAGTCTTTTTCACCGGACGTGTAGAGAGCAGGAGCAGGCTGACCGGCTCTGGTGATGCGGGTTGCGGCGCGCTCTGCCCGCCCTTTGTCGGTATCGCAGACAGCGGTAACCGTCACCCCCTCGCAGCCCAGCAGGTTTGCGAGAAGCCCGCTCCCGCGCCCGCCGACGCCGATAATACCGATACGAACCGCGGGAGTGCGCTCGAAGGCAACCCCGTGCATGGTCGCGCCCTGCGGCGCGGGTTCTCCCGCTTCCGTCTTCGCCTCCGCCGGACTAGACGCCGTTCCCACCACCGCACCTACTCCGGCGAGGGCCGCGCTTCTCAATAGATCGCGACGGCTCGTTTCAGACGCTTTTGGTTTACTCAATGCGACGTTCCCTACCTCTTAAAGAAAATTCTGATTTTCTACCAGCATTAGTGCGTGACAATCAACGGACTGTTTTGAGCACTCCGTCAAGGAGCAAAGGCAGGGCAAAAGGGTTTTCACTCCTCCTGACGCCCTGCCTCTACGCACATCAAGTTTTACCTGATCGGTCCCGTTTTCGCGTTTTCTCGGTGTTAGTCAGCCTGAATGGACCAGTTCGCCGGTTTCGTCGATCCGAACTTCGACCACTTCGCATGGCCGTCGGCATAGGCGGCAACAAAGCCGTCGTTGTGGCGAGCGCGTACCCCGCCCCAATCTTTGTTCGCGTACCCCTTGACCTTCAGTCCCTGGAGTCCGGTATATTCGGTGCTGCTCGTTCTATTCCGGATCACGCAGCCATAGTCGGAGTTCTGGTCATTATTCATGTCGGGCCATGCCCCCTCAAAAATCCAGATGGTGCCCGAAGGGTCCTCAATCTCGGCGTCACTGAGCAGCGTTGGATTCTGATAATTGCTTTCCGGGGTACCAGTGGCGTTCAGTCCGATAAAACCTCTCTTACCGGAGGTTTTAAAAGCGGAATCCGCGGTAACCGCCTGCGACCACGTTCCCACGTTATTCCACTGGTAACTTGTCCGCCAGCTGCCCGTATAATTTGCGTCCGTGTTACCAGGATCTGGGGGAGTAGTCGCGTTTTGCCACGCTCCATACTGCAGTGTAGACCACTCGCCGGACGGGCAGACGAACAAGCCGATGTTTTTGACATAAGGCTGCAGGGTCATTGTGTAGTAATACATTCCCCAGCCTGCTCCCCAGGCGGGTGAGCTTGTTCCCACAACGTAAGACTGGTAAGAAAACGGCACCCAGGTCTCATCGTAATCCTGCGCGTACATCCGGGCGCTGTTCCCGATCTGTTTCATGTTAGAAAGGCAGGAAGCCTGCCGCGCTTTATCCCGTGCCTGAGCAAAAACGGGAAAAAGTATTGCCGCCAGTATAGCAATAATCGCAATAACAACGAGAAGCTCAATAAGAGTGAAACCGGAGGCTTTACCCGTGGCAATGCCGTTAGGGCGGGACAATGTCTGCTTCATGTTTCTGCCGTCTGCCTTTCCTACTCCAAAGAGTGGTTCGCACGTTAATGTCGTCAGGGCGCTGCTTCGTTGCTGCGCGTTGGGGCTGCAGAGGCTCAAGCTAGCGATAACCTCTGAACATGAGTACTTTATGGTGGACACCAACCGCCTTCTCTGTTAAACTGTATACAGTTTAACTCGGCTTGCGGTATTATTACTTACATGAATAAATCTGTCAATAGCCTGGCGCTGTACCAGAAAATTTATAATGACCTCGAACAGAAGATCTCAAGCGGTCAGATAGGGTATTTGGAGCAGCTTCCTGCCCTCCCGGACCTCTGTCGCCTGTACGGTGTCAGCGAGGCGCCGGTACGGCAGGCCCTCGGCGACTTGCAGCGGGCGGGCCTGGTCTTAAAGCAGCGGGGGAGAGGTAAAGGAACGGTTGCCGTCAAGAAGCTCCGGGTCATGACGATCCGCGTCCTGCTGATGGAACCGAACCTGTTTCCAAACTCCATCGAATCGGTGCATGAGATTCTGGATATGATTACCGGGATCCGAGCAACGGCGCAGGAGATCGGCGCGGACGTGGAGATATTCTCGCCGAACAGTAACGACACGTTGGCGCTAGCGGGCGGTGATACCGGTTATCTCATCCTTGCGGACACGATGGAGACCTATGAAAAAGGCCGAAAGATCGCGGCCGGACATGGCGCTCCCTGCGTTCTCGTGAACGTGCCCGCAGCGCCCGCAGTGCCGACTCCCTGCGTCCGCGTGGACATTGAGGAGGCGGCTTTCCTGGGAGTGAACTACCTGGCCCATCTGGGACACCGCCGCATCGCCTATGTGGGCGGTTACGGCACCGAGTGGTTTGTGCCCCGAATCGCGGGTTACAAACGCGCTCTGGAGACGAATAACCTGTCTTTCGACCCAGATCTCCTCCATGAGAACGGCGGTCGCTCTGCGGAGACGAACGGGGCAGCCTTCGATTCTCTGATGACGCTCGATCCACCTGTGACCGCTATCTTCGCGGGTACGGACTACTGCGCCTTGCAGCTTTTATCCCACGCACGGCGGCGCGGAATCGCAGTACCGGAGCGGGTTTCCCTCTGCGGCTATGACGACATCCAGGAAGCCTCGAAAGTGGAACCGGCGCTCACGACGGTGTTTCATCCCCGCTCGGAACTCGGCACCGAAGCCGTCCATCTTCTGAGCCGTCTTCTTTCCGACGAACCCGTCTCGCAGCTTGACGTAACGATTCCCCCCCGCGTCGTTGTGCGAGCTTCAACGGCACCGCACTAGCGCAGCGAACCGATAATGTTTACAACAAATCCACATGTTTCATTGGATGATGGCCTTGCGGGAGCGGCCGCGATCATCGGCCCCCTGGTCGGCCATACCGACGTGTCGTCCACAATTCTCTGGGCGCGGTTTCCCGTACCGGGCAAGTACGTTCTGACCCTCCGCCGAGCCGACGGGCGCGGCGGGGGAGGAGCGGTTACCGCCGTCGCGACTCCCGAAACGGACGGAACGGCGAAGTGGATCGTTCGTGGACTGTCGCCGGCGACGCGTTATGTCGCGGAGCTGAAGGGCGGACGGACCTGCGCTTTTATGACACCACCCGCAAACAACCGGCCGTCTAGGGTGACGCTCGCGTTTGGCTCCTGCGCACGCGAAGATGCAGGAACTCGGGCGGTCTGGAGCCGGATGGCAGCGGAAAAAGTGGACGCCGTCGTGCTGGCCGGCGACACGCCCTATATCGACTCGACTGACCTGGCGACGCAGCGCGCGCGGCACCGGACGTTTGCCGCCGTCCCCGAGTATCAGGACCTCCTCTCGTCGCGCCCTTTCTGGTCCACCTGGGATGATCATGACTTCGGCGGAAACGATTCGGACGGCACGATTCCCGGCAAGGAGAACAGTCGTCAGGCATTCATCGAGTATCGTGCACAGCCGACGTTCGGGGATGGCAAGGGCGGTATCTATACGTCGTTCCGGTGGGGACCAATCGAGGTGTTCCTGATTGATGCCCGCTGGTGGTCTTATACCGAGCCGTCGTTCGCGGACCCTGCAGAAAAAACGCTTCTCGGAAAGAGGCAGTGGGAGTGGCTGAAGGCGGGTCTTGCGGCAAGCTCCGCGCCGTTCAAGGTGCTGACACCGGGCTGCGTCTGGGAAGATAAGAAGAACCGCGAAAAGGACGACTGGGAAACCTACAAGTCCGAGCGGGACGCCCTGTTCGCCTTCATCAAGCAAAAACGGATCGGTGGCGTTGTCCTGTTCGGCGGGGACATCCATGTCACGCGTCTCCTGCGATATCCCGCGGAATTCGTCGGATACCCGCTCTACGATTTCATCTCGTCCCCGATGCATGGTGGCGTCATTCCGTCGCTAAACGTGCCGCACCCGTTCCTGCTCCAGTCAAAGGTGCAGCCGCATACTTTCCTGACCCTGACTGCGGACACCACGATGCGCCCAGCTGTCCTGACGGCCCGGTTCCTGGACACAAACGGCCGGTCCCTGTTCCCGGATACAACGATCCGGCTGGATGAGATAACTCCACCGTCTCGATGAGAGGCTGTCCAAACCGACCGCAGCCCCGGAGGCGAGGGAGATGAGCGAGACACTATGAAACTTAAAACCGAGAATGTTATCTTCGTCATGACGGACGGACTGCGCTGGCAGGAAGTCTTTACCGGGGCAGACCCCGCGCTGATGAACAAGGAAAACGGAGCCGTAAGTGATATCCCGGCTCTCAAACAAACTTACTGGCGCTCAACCCCGGAGGCCCGCCGCGAAATACTCCTGCCGTTCCTCTGGAATACGGTGGCACGGCGGGGACAGATCTACGGGAATTATGCCAGGGGGTCCCAGGTGAAAGTCACCAACGGGTTTAACTTTTCCTACCCAGGCTATCAGGAAACCCTTTGCGGCTTCGCGGACCCGCGGATCAACAGTAACAACCCCGTACCGAACCCCAACGAAACCGTCTTCGAATGGCTCCACCGGAAACCGAAATACCGGGGAAGTGTCGCCGCATTTGGGGCGTGGGACGTGTTTTCCGCCATCTTCAATGCCCGTCGCTGCGGCTTTCCGGTGAATGCGGGCTTTGAGCCGCTGACCGAGATGCGGTCTATGACGCCCCGCGTGGAACTCCTTAACCGGCTTAAGGCGGAGATGCCGCGCCCGTGGGGTGGGGAACCCTATGATGCCATTACCTATTACACCGCTCTGGAGTACCTCACCCAGAAGAAGCCGCGGCTGCTTTTCCTGTCCCTGGGGGAAACCGATGAGTGGGCACATGAGGGGAAGTACGCCCAGTACCTGGACAGCGCCCGAAGGGTAGATATCTACCTGAAAAACCTGTGGGAAACGGTTCAGAACATGGGGCAGTACCGTAATAAGACAACGCTAATTGTCGCGGTAGACCATGGGCGCGGAGAGGCGCCGCAAGCGTGGAAGGGCCACGGGGCGCAGGTCAAAGGGTCGGAAAACATCTGGATGGCTTTTCTCGGACCCGACACACCGCCCCTAGGGGAGCGGACGGGCGGGGCTGTGGTTACTCAGAACCAGATCGCCGCGACCCTGGCAGCGTTCCTGGGCGAGGACTATACGGCGGCAATGCCCAAAGCAGGTAAACCGATAGACGAGGTCATTGGCACCCGGTAAACCATCGGCTTCTTCTATTCTCTTCTTTTTATAGATGTGGGCTGTGTTGCACTGGTGGCGGGTTTGGACCCACCAACGGCAAACTCCCCACCACCCGATTAATTTCTCCCTGCGCAAACTTTTGGCTGGCAAGGGAAAGAAATCGTTCCCCCGGTAATCGACTCCCCAAATTCTGAGCAGTTCCATGCATTGTAAAGCTTGCTAGCTTGCCCTTGCCCCTCTTCCCGGTTTACTATGACCCATAACGACGATTTTGGGTCATACTCCGATTATGAATTGGGAAGCAATAATGCCCATGAACAAGCGCCCGGATAATTTGGAGATCCCGGAACCAGCTGCACTGCCACCGGTTGTGCCGACGGCCGAACCCATAATCATCCGGCGCCGAGCAGAATCGGAACCGCAACTTCTTCACCGCTGAAATTGAAAATGACAACACGCGGGCTGCGTACTTTCGCGCGAGCCGTCAGTTCGACGCTTGGTGCACGGAACGGAAAATCGGCATGTCCCAGCGGGAGCCGTTTTTTGTCGCGACTTACGCAAAGCCGCTGAAAGAAACGCGGCCCCCCCCCAGACGGTCAAGCAACACTTAGCCGTGCTTCGGACGCTGTTTGATAATCTGGTTGTCGGCCAGGGCATTCCGCACAACTCGGCGGCAAGTGCTGAGGGGCCGCGGTACAGTGGGTGTCCCACGAGCTGCAAAGAAGTAACCCATGATTTACGTGATTTAGGAGAATTTGGCGATGAAGTACGGATTATTATGTGCCCATTTGATTTTTGGTCTGACTGCAGTCACAGCAGTGCACGGGCAAGTTAAGAACCCGTCTGAAAAGGTTGTAATCACAGCGGAAAGGACGAGGACTGAGATGCGCACCGATGAAAAGGGAGTGTTACAGGTAAATGTGTCCCCGGACGATGTCCTCAAGTTCAAGGCGAGAGGATCCGTCCGCTATAGTGACTTCGGTGCCAAAGGGAACGGCACGACCGATGATATCGACGCTATCGCCGCGGCACATTCATTCGCTAATCAGCACAACCTTTCCGTCAAAGCCGACGACGGGGCCACGTACTATATCGGAGGAATGGATCGCACGGCAGTCATCCAGACCGACACCGATTTCGGCACCGCGGCCTTCCTCATCGACGACAGAAACGTCCAAAACCGGAATGCCTCCGTCTTCAGGGTTACTTCCAGCCTGCAGCCGTCCAAGCTTACGGGAATCTCCTTGCTCAAGAGAAATCAGAAAAAAATAGACGTCGCTCTGCCGGGCCCAAGCCTGATCACCGCCACTAATTCCCACGTAAAGCGCTACATCCGCTTCGGTGCCAACCAGGATAGTGGGTCTGC
This sequence comes from Armatimonadota bacterium, assembly GCA_040387315.1. GTDB lineage: Bacteria > Armatimonadota > Armatimonadia > Armatimonadales > Armatimonadaceae > JACMJB01. Next base: position 22,867 of record JAZKEA010000353.1, read on the forward strand.
GCAAACTGACATTTTTCTGGTGGATAAAGAGGGCAAAGTGGATAAGGATACTCCGATCATCTGGGACTTTGACCAGATAACGGATATCACTACCTTACCCATAGACAAGAAAACGCTGCGAATAACGGGAGGACGCTTCACCACGACCGCCAATCAAGCGGAGTCGAAGTACACCTATTACAGCCGGAACATCGCGATCAGGCGTTCCAACGTTGTTGTCGAGGGACTGGAGCATCGGGTCATCGGTGAGGGAGAGCAGGGTGCGCCCTATGGCGGGTTCCTCCATATCGGTGACTGCGCTAACGTAACGGTCCGGAACACCGTTCTGACCGGACACAAAACCTACAGTACCATCGGCTCAGCCGGGCAGCCGGTCTCCATGGGCTCGTATGACATTCAGGTCAACCGTGCCCTGAATGTGTCGATGATCGGTGTCAGCCAGACGAATGACATCAACGACCGCAAGTATTGGGGGACCATGGCCTCCAACTACAGCAAGAACCTTCTGTACGACAACTGTAAGTTGTCGCGCTTCGACGCGCATATGGGAGTTGCCAATGCCACCATCCGCAACTCGACCCTTGGATACATGGGCATCAATGCCATCGGCACCGGGGTTCTGACCGTAGAGAAATCGACGATCTACGGCCCGAACCTCATCAATCTGCGCAGCGATTATGGAAGCACGTGGCAGGGAGAGGTCGTTATCCGTGACTGCGTGTTCGTGCCAGCCGGAGGAAAACCTGTCAGTGCGAGCCTGATCGGCGGCAGCAACTCGGGGAACCATGATTTCGGCTATACCGCCTACCTGCCGGAACGGATCACCATCGAATCCCTTCGTATCGATGATTCTAATCATCCCGGCGGTTACCAGGGTCCCGCTATTTTTGCAAATTTCAATCCGGCGATGACCGACAAGTCTTACCGGGAAAAATTTCCCTATGTCAGAACCAGCAAGGTCATCCTCAGGAAGGTAACTATCGCCAGCGGCAAACCTCTGAGGGTGAGCGATAATCCAGTTATGTTCAGGGATGTTCAGATAGACACCAAGTAACCATTATTTCGCGCTCGATCGCGCGACTCACGCCGTGCGATGCGGGAACGCGGCCAGGGTCCTCGTGAGGCGACTGAAAGCAAACAGGTCAAGTACAACTCGCGGTTGCTTATGCGTAACCATGGCATAGGTAAGGAGACGGGGTGATGTCGGATTTGATGTCAGAGTCGAGCAAGTTGGTCATTTCCGTGATGCTGGCAGTCGACGATACACCAGCGGCTGTCGTTTGGTACAAGAGCGCCCTGGGCGCAAGACTTCTCTGGGACCTGGGCAGCGTGGCAGGACTTGAGATTGAGGGTG
>JAZKEA010000354.1:0-3032 GCA_040387315.1 Armatimonadota bacterium
TTGCCCACTTTGCCCCCGTTCACGCTGCCCACGACCCCCTTTAACAACAGTGCGTCAGACTAGTGAACTATTGAAATAGCTGCGGCGCAAACTCGGTCAGGTAGATGCGCCAGTTGTTCCAGGCATGGCCGCCGGGCGACTGGCTGGATACCGGATTGAAACCATGCCGCCGAAACAGCGCCACGGTCGCCGTTGTCGTGCCCAGCAGGAAATCGTCCACGCCCGTTTTGAACCAGAGCAGTTTCAGACCCTTTTTCGCAGCGGCGTTGTCAAGTTCCGCCCGGTGCTGGTCTTCCCAGGCGAACTGCGGGCCGAGGGCTGCGGGCGACGTGGGGGACGCGGCCCCGCTGCTGACACTGGCACTGGCACCCGGTCGCGGCACAATACCGAACAGACCGGAACTGAAGACCCCCACATACGCGAATCTATCGAGATGAGGCACCGCTATATTGAGCGTCTGCGCACCGCCCATGGAGAGCCCGGCAATGGCGCGATGGTCACGGTCCTTGATGACGCGGTAGTTCTTTTCGACATACGGCTCGATGTCGCTGGTGAAATCGGCAAGGAACGCATCGGGCGGCGGAGGTGTGCCGGCCACCCGTGGTGTTCCCACCCCGGTGGCGGGACGGGGGGGATGTCCCGCGGGCATCACCACGATCATCGGCTTCGCTTTGTTCTGCGCGATCAGATTATCCAGGATGAATCCGGCACGCCCGACCGATGACCATGAGTCGTCGCTGTCGCCGGCTCCGTGCAGTAAGTAAAACACGGGGTACTTGCCTTTGCCCTGTTCATAGCCCGGCGGGGTGTATATATGCATGCGGCGCGTTTGGGCAAGAGACGTGGAGTAGTAATTCACCGTCGCGACAGCGCCATGGGGCACCCTGCCGGCATCCATGAACTCCGCGCCGGGAACATACACCAGGCTCCATACATTGTCGTTTGACAGGGAGACCGAGGGGCTTCGTGGATCGCAGACAGGGACTCCATTCACCTCGAACTTATAGCGATACGGGCCGGGATCGGCGGGACCGAGGGTCACTTCCCAGGTTCCGTCGCTGTTTTTGGTCAGGGCGGTGCCCGAGCCATTGCCGGGGAGGTCGCCGCCGATCAGCCGGACGGTTCCGGCGTTCGGGGCCGTCAGCCGGAACGTAATATGCCTATCCGCCGAGACTTCCGGGGAAACGATGATAGGTGCTCGTGCGGGAGTTGGTGGAGTTTGCGCCTCTGCGGAACGGACAACGACAGAACCAGGGAGCGCCGTCAGGCCAAACGCGATGACGATGGGAAGATTCCGCAAGATACGGATCGGCAGCGGGGACATAGTACGTTCTCCTGTGAACGGAAACGAAAGGTGATGCGGAAAGAATACCACAAACACCGTTTGTTTTCATATTTTCTTATTTTATGAAAATATTTTCACAATATTATGAAAATATGTTACAATTGTCCGTTAATTGATAATTGCTCTGGAGCGACGTTTTTGCTGCGAATTTCTCACCGCACTCTCCGGAAGAGGCTTCTGGGTTTCGCCGATACCCATAATTTTTCCAATTCGTACCTCTATCTGTGCATCCCAAGTCCGACCTCTACATGAAATGGGCAGCGCCTACTCCTGTGCCCGGTCAGCCCGAACACGAGGATCGGCTTCTCTTTTTGTCCCTTCCATCGCGGGATAGAAACCGCAAAGAAATCTATGAACCAATACCAACTTATTTGCACCGCGGTGGGCGTTTTGGGCCTTTCTCCAATCGCCGCACAGACCCAGAACAATGCTGCTTCTGCTCCTAAACCGCCGTCGGGAACCCCAGACTACTCGTCACGCATTTTGACGCCGCCTGCGCCGGAGACACCACGCATCAATGGTGCCACGGTATATGGGCAGCGACCAGGGTCTCCCTTTCTGTACATCATTCCGGCGACCGGCGTCCGCCCCATGACGTTCGCGGCGCGTGATCTACCCAAAGGTCTCGCCCTTGACGCCTCGACAGGCATTATCCGTGGAACGGTTGCTCAGCCAGGGGAGTACAAGGTCAAACTCACGGCACGTAACGTCAAGGGAAGCCACGATAAGATTTTGAAGATCGTCATCGGAGACAAGATCGCCCTGACCCCGCCGCTTGGATGGAACAGCTGGAACTCGTGGGCCGGTTCTATCGATCAGGAGAAAGTAATCCGTTCCGCCCGAGTGATTGTCTCCTCGGGTCTGATAAACCACGGCTGGAGTTACGTCAACATCGACGACACCTGGCAGGGCGAGCGCACGGGTCCCGACCGTGCACTGATGGCAAACGCAAAGTTTCCGGACATGAAGGGGCTGTGTGACGAGCTTCACCGTATGGGACTTAAGGCGGGGATCTACTCCACGCCGTGGATCACCTCTTACGCGAGTCATCCCGGTGGCAGCAGCGATACTCCCGAGGGGAGCTGGACAAAGGCCCAGGGGAACGACGAGCACCACCGGATCGGAAAGTTCCATTTCGCCGACGCCGACGCGAAGCAATGGGCCTCCTGGGGGTTCGACTATCTGAAGTATGACTGGAACCCCAATGACGTCGAAAGCACCGCGGAGATGAATCAGGCTCTGCGAAGAAGCGGACGGGACGTGGTGCTGAGCCTGTCTAACTCGGCGCCTTTCGACCAGGCCAGCAATTGGACGCGCCTCGCGAACGCCTGGCGTACCACAGGCGACATAGCCGATACCTGGGGACGCCCGCGCATCAGCTGGCAGCAGGGAATGGGGCAGATCGCTTTTGCGCAGGACCGCTGGGCACCCTTCTCCGGGCCGGGCCACTGGAACGACCCAGACATGCTTGTGATTGGAACGGTAAGTCTATCGCAGCCGATGCACTACACGCATCTTACCGCCGACGAGCAATTTACCCATGTCACGATGTGGAGCCTGCTTTCGGCACCGCTGCTCATCGGCTGCGACATGGAGAAACTGGACGCCTTTACCCTCAGCCTGCTTACCAACGACGAAGTGCTGGCCGTCAATCAGGATGCTTTAGGCAGGGGCGCCGTCAAGGTTT
>JAZKEA010000355.1:0-1620 GCA_040387315.1 Armatimonadota bacterium
TGTGGCGTAGTACCAGCACGCGGTAATCACCAGGGGACCGCAGAGGGCGAAGGCGGCAGCCAGCGCAAAGAACCATTTGGCACGGACGAAGAGCGCCGACGATACGGGAGCGCACAGCACCAGCCAGAACGCTCTCCCCTCCAGCCCCACGGACGAGAGTGAAAGGATACTGGTTTCCATATAAACGATGGTGCCGATGACGCCTGCCATCAGAAGCAGAAGCTCTTCGCTGCCGCTGCTGCCCAGCTGACCGCCGATGACAAAGGGGACAAAGAAGAGAATCACGGGAATCCCGATCTGTGACAGCAGCACCAGATCACGGACAACATAGCGAATGTCTTTGGCGACAAGGGCTCGTGTCGGCTGGGACAGGGGGAAGAGACGAAGCAGCAGGTCCAGACGACTCTGTTTTTCTACGCCACGCGTCCCGCTGTTGTCCCCCTCCAGCAGACGCTCCCCCACCAGAACAGGACCGCCCAGGGCGATGCAAATGCTCCCGAGAGCCATAGTGGTGCCAAAGAGCAGCGCAAACGGCTCAGCGGCCCTGCCAGGCGTCGTTGAGCCAAGTGCCAGAAGCGAGTCCCCCACCCAGGTCGAGGGCATCCAGGCAGGCGGCAGCGCGGAGCTCTGCGGATGGCGATTGCCGCTATGTGAGCCAGTCGCTGTCGCCGCGTTCACTCCCTGCGAGACCTCGCGCACCATCAGCAGGCACAGGGCAACGGATAGCACTGTGCTTGTCAGGGCGACGACCGCACGCACGCGCCGCACTCCCAGCAGGCGCACGAGCAAAAGCAGCAGAGCGGCGACCAGAAAGACCGGCAAGGCGAGCAGCAGGATCGTCTCCAGCGTGAAGACTGCCCAGCCAATCACTGATAGTTTCAAGGCCCAGCCCGCCGCCACCAGAAGCGGTATCCCGATGACGAAGAGCTGTCCGGAGGAGACGATCACGGCATCCAGCAGACGCGTCGCGGCGATGGCGGCGGGACGCACCGGAGCGCCGGCAAGCAGAGCAAGGTCTCCACTGGCCAGAAGAGTCGCGGAGACAAACGGGACGCCGCCCGCGAGCAGAAAGAGAAACAGGAACAGCACGGTCTGCTGAACAAGCGCCGCGAGACCAGACGGACCGGCAGTACGTTCCGTCTGGATCAGAAACGAATGAAAAGCAAAAAGGATCAAACCGAAGAGAAGCGCTGAGCCTGCGGTCAAAATCGCGCCGACCCGGCGCTGGAGCGGTGGCGAGAAACGAGCCGCGTTCCACCAGGACCGGACTCGCAGCCGCACCAGCAGTCGGGCGGCAGCGAAAGCGCTCAGCGGTATCATGGACAGAGCCCGGACTCAGACAAGTTCCGCCACAAAAGCGCGCAGAGTCGGCAGCATCTTGTCCTGCTCCACGAGGAACGCATCGTGACCATAGGCGGAGTCCAGCAGCAGGTATTTGACATCGCACTGATGACGACGCAGCGATTCCACGATCTCCTCGCTCTGGTACGGGGGGAAAAGCTCATCGGAGTTGATTGCTACCAACAGAGACTTTGCCTTGATACGCGCGAGCGCATCCTCCAGGGACGGGTAGCCACGGGAGACATCATGGAGATCGACGGCTTTGCTCAGGTAAAGATA
>JAZKEA010000355.1:1630-3275 GCA_040387315.1 Armatimonadota bacterium
ACGAATTGGCATCGAAACGCCGTACCAGCGCCTCTCCCTCATCATGAAGAAAGCGCTCGACATCGAAACGGGCGAAGAGGTCCCGCTGCAGCGCCGATGTTTCCGACTCCGGCTTTCGACCGAACCGGTCCTGCAGCACCTCCTCGGTCATGTACGTAAGCGTACCGATCATGCGGGCGAGACCAAGCCCCGCCTCCGGGCCGCCGTCGGGCGAATCGTAATACTCCCCGTTTTTCCAGCGGGGGTCAAGCCGGATCGCTCGCCGGGCGATCTCGTTAAAGGCGATGCCCCGCGCGCCGTACCGCGCACTGGTGGCGATAGGGATAATGGACCGCACATAGTCGGGAAAGGTCACGGCCCATTCAAGCGCCTGCATTCCCCCCATCGAGCCGCCGGTGACGACGGCAAGAGAGGTAATCCCCAGATGCTCTCGCAGCAGCCGCTCCTGAACGCGCACCATGTCCCGAATGGTGACGATGGGAAAATGCGGCCCGTACGGTTTACCTGTTGCCGGGTTAGTGGAAGACGGGCCCGTCGTACCGCGACAGCCGCCCAGTGCATTGGGAGCGACCACAAAATAACGGTCCGTGTCGAAGACCTTGCCCGGCCCGATCAATCCGTCCCAGTAGCCGACAGACCGATTCTCCCACGCGTACTTCCCCGCCGCGTGGGACGAGCCGGTGATACCGTGGCAGACGAGAATCGCATTGTCGCCACTCTCGTTCAGTCGTCCGTACGTCTCGTAGGCAACTTCGATCCGCGTCAGGGTCTGCCGGTTGTCCAGAATAAACGGCGCATCCGGCGACCCGAACGACCAGAACTCTTTTGTAACCAGGCCGACGGAGGCGACTGCCCTATCGGCCTCGGTTATCCCGGAGGATAAATCGTCGTTGGCGAGGGTCGTCAATCCACGACCCATTCATCGGTGCCGTCCACGCCGATAAATGAGGCCTCCACGCCTTCACCCCGGGTCCATTCCAGCGCCTCCTCGATCTTCTCGCGCGGCCCGGAAACCTCCAGAACGGTGAAGCCGCCCGCGTGAACATCGATATTAGCCCGCCGTATCGAGAACTTCAGGTGGAAGTCATGGGCGAGGTGCCAGATAATCGGCTTTTTGACCTGTTCCAGCGGAAAGTTAAGCTGAACACGAATAGTTTTAGTTTCTTCTGCCATAGCGCTATTTTACCGCGAAGCGCGGGTATAAACGCCGTGCGGTACGCGGGAGAAACGATTAGAGGAGACAGATCTATTTTGAAACCGGAAGACACACAAAGCACAGAAAATAAAGAGACTACCGAAACCCCTTCACGACGACAGATCGTCGGAGGATTGACAACGAGCCTTGTCGCCGCCCTTGCCACTCCGGCACTTGCCCAGCAGGGAACAATTACCAAAGAGGCGCAGCAGCCCAAGCAGTCCGTCAAGCAGAACCCGGTGACGCAGTATCCCCGGCCGCCATTTCCGAAGCAGACACAGGAGTGGCCCGGTCTTGCGAGCAAGATGACCCCGCGTCCCGATCATGGCGAGACCAGCTACCGGGGCACCGGCAGACTGGCGGGGCGCAAAGCGCTGATTACCGGCGGCGATTCGGGCATCGGGCGCGCCGCGGCAATCGCTTATGCCCGCGAGGGGGCGGATGTTGCGA
>JAZKEA010000355.1:3285-5632 GCA_040387315.1 Armatimonadota bacterium
ATGTTGCGATCAACTACCTGCCTGCCGAGGAACCGGATGCCCGCGAGGTCGTAGCGCTGATCAAGGCGGAGGGCCGCAAGGCTGTCGCCATTCCCGGTGACATCCAGGACGAAGCCTTCTGCAAACGGCTAGTCGCCGATGCCGTCCGCGACCTGGGCGGTCTGGATATTCTGGTGAACAATGCCGCCAAACAGCAGTCGCAGGACTCGATTATGGACCTGACGACCGAGCAGTTTGACTCAACTTTTAAGACCAACGTCTACGCGATGTTCTGGATCACCAAGGCCGCCCTGCCGCACCTGGGACCGGGAGCGGCGATCATCAACACTGCCTCGGTCCAGGCGTATGACCCGTCGCCGAATCTGCTGGACTACGCGCAGACAAAATCGTGCATCGTCTCCTTCACCAAGTCGCTGTCGAAGCAGGTAGCCAAGCAGGGGATTCGCGTAAACGCCGTCGCCCCCGGCCCATTCTGGACACCCCTCCAGCCGAGCGGGGGCCAGAATCCCGACGCGCTGCCGAATTTCGGTTCACAGACCCCGATGGGCCGCCCCGGTCAGCCCGCCGAGCTTAATCCGCTCTATGTCCAGCTCGCCTCACAGGAGTCGAGCTACGCCACCGGTCAGGTACACGGGCAGTCGGGCGGCAGCGGGAATCCGTAGAACCGCAATTTTATTGCGGCTCAAAATCGGGTTATTGCTGCCGCCCGATCTTTGCCTATTACAGAGGGCCTAGAAGATTATCTGAACACAACCCGGATAATCCTCTAGGCCCTGTTTCTGATACGCTGCTCGCGCTATGACTTGAGTTCCCACACCCCAAAAGGATTATGAAACGGATGTTCTTTGGCGTAGTTTGTGTCCCGCAGCATTTTCAGTCTGAAGTGCGGGGAGGAAGCGTCTACGCTAAACGTCTCTCCGGAATTCAAAACGGGGAACTCCATCAATTGAAAAAAGTTGAACTGGTGCATTAACGCGGCCGCTTCCTCTGCCTCCAAGCTGTCGCTTACTATACAGTCCGGCAGGCCGAAGTTGTGCATCCCGCACGAATAAAAACAGCCTTCCCCACCAATTAAAGTTACAAAAGCTGTATAAAAGTCGAACCAATTCTTCGAACGGGCCATTTCTTGCCAGTGCTCTGTTGAATGCGCCAGGCCGCTGGATTCCACGTAGATTGCTATACCACCAGAGTTCAGAAGCGCCTTTCCCACCATCACCATGTCTCTGGCTTCAACTACCGACACGCCCTCACTCGAGACATACAGCTTGAATCGATGTTTGCCAATGGCATCAAGAACTTCCGGCGCAATGCGACCACCTCCCGTGATCCGGAAGACTTCCTGAAGCTTCGGGTTATATTCTTCTATCTCGATCCTATAAAACTGTTTCGTCTGGGTGTTCATTAACACCATTCCGGCGAAAATAAACCCGCCACTGTTCGCCACGATAGACTGCAGGATTTCGCTGCGGTCCTGCCAATGTCCGGGAATGCCGAGAATGATCTGACTCATAGTAGTATCGTCCTGTCCATAGCCGAGCCGACAAAACCTCACTTCTCAAAGCTAAAAAGCAAGGTTCCCGCAAATGCAGTAAAACTCGTCTTGCAGGTTCGTTTCTGCATCAGGTAGATACAACAAATCCCTGTTGGTTGACATGGTAGTCGTTTCCCCAGATGAGAACGTAGTCTCGTCGTTCACGCCAGTACTGGAGTTCTTCTTTTTTATCGTCGCTCAACTCCTCCTCATTGTCAAGAATCTCCTGCAGATGTTCGGGCAGATCGCGAATCTCAAGTTCCTGTTCGGGCAAAGAGAACCTTTTGACCGTGATTACCGCTCCCACGACACCGAGCTTCGCGGCCCAGCGATTCAATTTCTTCCAATCCTCTTCCCAGGTCGAGTTGAGATCCCGTGGCTGCGTCATTCTTGCCAGATAATTCCCCTCCGGGTCAAATTTGACTGTAAGAAGGTCTGATCCAACTCCCAGAAAAACCTGCGTACCGTCAGGAAGCCGACCCGTATAAAAATGATACGGCTCACCTTGGATGCGATAGAGACGTTCATGTGCATTGGAAGTCATTGACATACTTCAGTTGGAGGATAGACAACAAAAACGGGCAGGAAAGAAGCTATAGAATCGCTCTTTTCCTACCCGTGCTTCTTTGTAGCAGCTTTGAGAATGCAGCCTAGATCTGGGCCAGTGCCTGCTCCAGGTCGGCGATGATGTCCTTGGGGTCTTCGATACCGACGGAGAGGCGGACGAAGTCGGGGGTGACGCCGGTCGCGATCTGATCCTCTTCGGCGAGCTGCTGGTGCGTGACGTTGCCGTCGTCGCTGGTGTTGATCAGAAGG
>JAZKEA010000355.1:5642-8913 GCA_040387315.1 Armatimonadota bacterium
AGAAGAGCGAGACACTATTGATCAGTTTACGGCCCGCTTCCAGACCACCCTTGACGCCGAAACCGACAAGAGCGCCGTACTGAACCCGTCCGTGAACGTCTTTCTTGTGGTAGCGGTTCGCATGAGCGTGCGAGGCATGGCCGGGCAAACCGGGATAGTTGACCCAGGCGACTTTCGGATGAGATTCCAGGAATTTTGCCACCTGGAGGGCGTTATCGCTGTGCCGCTCCAGACGAATCGGCAGCGTTTCCAGCCCCTGCAGAAACAGGAAAGCGTTGAAGGGAGACATCGCGGCTCCCATATCGCGCAGACCCTGCAGGCGAGCCTTAAGGATAAAGGCCATGGAGTTTAGAGGGGCAGGAAGTTCCGAGAGCACCAGGCCGTGATAGCTGGCATCCGGCGTGGTGAACTCCGGGAACTTGCCGGACGCGGCCCAGTCGAACTTACCGCTGTCCACGATCAGGCCCCCGATACTGGTGCCATGACCGCCGATAAACTTGGTGGCGGAGTGGACCACAATATCCGCGCCATGCTGAATAGGGTTGATAATGGCGGGCGATGTCGTGGTATTATCCACCATCAGCGGGAGGTTATGGGCGTGGGCAACGGCGGCGACCGCCTCAAAATCAAGCGTGTCCAGACGCGGGTTTCCCAGGGATTCGGCGAACACGAGGCGCGTCTTTTCCGTAATCGCCTTCTCGAAGTTTGCGGGATCGGATGGATCAACGAATGTTGTAGTGATGCCAAGGCGCGGAAGCGTGTGCATCAGCAGGTTGTACGTCCCACCGTACAGCGACGCGGACGACACGACATGGTCCCCGGCCTTCAGGATATTCAGCATCGCCAACGTTTCCGCCGCCTGTCCGGAGGCAGTTGCCAGAGCGCCGACGCCACCCTCAAGAGCCGCAATGCGCTTCTCCAGAACGTCGGTCGTCGGGTTCATCAATCGGGTGTAGATGTTCCCGAAGATCTTCAGGCCGAAAAGATCGGCGGCGTGGTCGGCGTCATTGAAGACGTACGAGGTCGTCTGGTAGATCGGAACGGCGCGGGCCGTAGTCGTCGGGTCCGGCACCTGTCCGGCATGGATCGCCAGGGTATCGAAACTGAGGATAGATTCATCGAGCGGCATTGTTGATATGTTTCCTTAGAGTAAGACGGTTTATAGTGGTAAGTATATCGAGGCACTGCAAGGCATGTCAAATCCTGAGTTTATCGGTCAACTTTAACAATGAACAATAACAGAGGGAGACGTAAGGCATGAGCTCTCCGATTCGCTTCTGGGGTATCGCGGCTGCTGTCAAGCCACGATTGACGCTTACCAAGTTCGAAGGCGAGACAACGGCAAAGTGCCACGGGCATCTGGTGACTCTCGAGGGGACACGTCAGGCAGACGGTGAGGCACGCCCCTCTGCCGGTACGTTTGTGGTTGCAATCGGTCCTTCCGCGCAGGAACAGCGGCTGATCTGCCCCGGTGATCTGCTGCGCGGCACGGCTCATACAGTCCCGGACGGCCTGCCGGATACGCTCGCGGATCTGTATCGTGTCGGCACCCTGCGTCTGGTGGCCCGCGCGGGAGATCCAGGAACCGCGTCCCCTCGTCCCCTGGACCCTCCGCGAACGGACAGGCCAATGACGTCTGAGGAAACCGAGAACGCTCCTCGGAGACCACTTGACGCGGCGAATCTCACGGAAGACGGCGCCTGTGCTCCCTGCCCCTATGGCGTGGTGGTTCCCGTGGTGCGTCTGACGGACCCGCGAAACTATCGGACCGGCAAGTGGTCCCATGTCCCTGCCTGCCTTGGCCCCATCGACTGCCCACACTACCGGCCTTACGTTCCGCCTGCATGATAAAATTGCCTCAGACCCGTCCGTGGGACTCTGGTGCGATTTCCGAAGCCTGCTTATGACGCTTGACCAGCTAATCGCGCCGCCATTTCCCGGACGGGTCTTTGTTTTTCTTCTTTCCCAGAGCGATAAAGAGCCGGGGAGAAGCACACCACTGTGGAACCGACAGCCGCTATAGCCACCACGAGCCGCGCCGAGCAAGTGACGCGCGAAGATCTGATCCTGTTTTTGAACGCCTGTTTCGCCTGTACGGGGCAGCGCGAGTTTTATAGCGACGCCTCCGCGCAGCGTGTCTCGATCCAGTTTCTCCATGCCTATATACTGGGAAACTATCGCCTGCTCTATGCTCGAACGCTCGCGGTGGGTATCAACGACTTTAACCGCTCCGAGATCGTGCTGAATCTTCTGGCAACGGGCCGCGAAACGCCGCCCGCGCATCGCGCCGAAGAGAATGCTCTCATTTCCGCCACGCTCCGAACCCTGCCGGCTCAGCGGGCCTGGCGCCTGCTGGAGCAGGTACGACAGCGGCGCATCAATAACCGGCGGACCCGCGCTCTGGTCCGAGATTTTATGGCGGGGCGTGCTGAGATCGCCTTTGATGCGGTCAAGTACCGGAGTAAGGTGCGCGCCGCCGCGGTCCATGCCCATCTGCCGCTCCGTGCCGGGTCTGCGGACGCGGAACTGGGTCGGTTTCTATTCGAGAAGGGCAGGCACACCGGCGTTTTTCAAACTCCGCTCTTCGAGGGTTTTCGTCAGGCGCATTTCAGCGCCGAGGCTCTCTATACGCTCCCGTACACAGTCGCCGAGGGTTTTGCCGCGAAGCAGGGCATTGCGCGGGATGTGTTTTTGGAGCGCATCTCCCCACAGATGACCGAGGGTGAGCGACTTCGCGGTCAGAACACGGCGGAACGCGCGAAAATCGAGTCGCCGGAGATAGCCCCATCCCGGCTGTCGCTCACCCGGCTGGCGCTGTATGCACTCTCGCTGCCGCTGGAGAAGCGCGCAGCTCTCGGGGGGGCACTGCGGCAGGCGGCGGAGACAACGCTGCGCCGAACGGGCGGAGATGCGATTCTTGGCGGTCTGGGAAGAACGGCAGCGTTGCTGGACAGTTCGTACTCCAGCAGCGGTTCGTCGGAGAAGCGTCGCCGCCCGCTCGGCATCGCGCTTTCGGTCCATCTGCTGCTGGAAGCTGCCGCCCACCGTTCCGGGAAGCCGTACCGGGCGTTCTGGACACAGCCGCCACGGGATAACGACGCGCTTACCATAACCGCGCGCGGGCAGACGAATCTTACCGTGCCCCTTCTAGACGCCCTCGACTGGGGAGCGGATACCATTCTGATTGTCTCCGACGGCTTTGAGAATGATCCGCCCGATGGGGCAGCCGAGGTTCTGCGCGTTTTCCGGACGCGCCTCGATCCGAAGCGAA
>JAZKEA010000356.1:0-5613 GCA_040387315.1 Armatimonadota bacterium
CCACTGTCGCGGCGGGGCGTCCGGCAGCAGCCCCCGGACTTTCCCGGAGCCCTCAAACGTCTTTTTCAGCGTGCCGCCGGTCACCGCCACGAGGCCAAACTCCACCGGCCAGTCGTAGTAAAACGGCGCGATACCGTGGTTTTTCAGCTCCAGGCGCACCGCGAGTCGCTGGGCAGTGGGCTGCCAGAGCCGCGCCGACACGACCTGGTACTCGTAGCCCATTCGGCGAACCTCGGCTTCCGCCCGTTTGCGGCGCGATTCGTCCGGCTTCGTCCGGAACAGTCCGGTATCCATCAGCCACGACACATGCGTTTCCTGGACGCACTTTCGGAAGTTCTGGATCTCAGGGACACCGGGCCGCTCATCGAATACCTTGCCCCACGCCTCGGGTCGGATCTCGCCGCCAATCGGCTGCGTCTTCCATTTCGAGAGGGCTGCCGGACCCGCAGCCTTGAGGGATGGCATAAAGTACCAGCTGTCTTTCGCTTTACCGGTGTCGAGCGTTGACCAGGCGAAGGAGTCATCGTGATAGCCGAACGAGCGGTCCGCGTTGGGGGCCTTGTCGTCGGTCCCGCGCCCCACAGGATACCGGAGCAGGACCGGCGTCACGCGGAAGGCCGCTTGGTACGCATCCATCACCTCGGTCTGGACGGTGGGAGATGCGAAAAGCTCCTCACGCGGGTACGTGTGCCACTCGCCCCAGTGCCCGAGCAGACCCGCCGTCAGGAAACCGAGCCGTGGGTCCCCATCGTACCTCCTGCCAAGGGCCGCGATGAATCGGGTCAGCACCCGGCGCAGGCGAGCGTCGTTGTAGTCTGGCGTCAGGTTTTCGGTAGGCGAGCTATCGGCGGAGTCCCGATAGGAAAAAGTCTTCAGCCCTTCTTTGAGCAGAAACGGGGGGATACCGTCCGTTTTGCCGGGGTATTCGACATAAACACGGAAGACGACCTGATGCCCCCGTACCGCGCAGTCGTTTAGGAGCTTTTCCACGGGATTCCAATCGTACCGCTCGAGACCGATGACAATCGAGGCAAGGGAAAGATAGCCGAATTCGAGGCTGTGCGGAAACCGGTCTTTCCAGATACCCGCGTAGGGAACGAGCCCTTTGAGCGGGTTATCCACGGGAGCGGGCGCGTACGCGAGCAGACGCCGCTCGCCGGAGGGAGCGCCGACGCGACCGGCACGGACGATATTACTTCTCTGTAAAAATCGGGCCACGGATTATTTTCGTTGTCCTTTATCGGATTCGGAGGGGCAGTAGCACGGGCAGGTTCATCAGCAGGAGCAAAGAGATCAATGCAACGGTGAACACCACATTCGCCAATGGGCCAGGGCGGCAGTGAACCGCGCGAACCGCAAGAAAAAGGGCGAGGAATGAGGAAAAACAGCTAAAGCTCTCGGCGCGGTTCAGGTCACCGCCCGCCCCACTGCTGAAAAAGGCTCTCAGCATTTCATAGCTGCTTCGGACGTAAATCGTGGTGGCGAATGTCGCCAGGGCAGGCAGTACGGCAAGCGTCAGAGAAATAACCGCCAGGCCGTTTGTTTCTGTGTCTGTCGGCAGCATTGCCGGAGAACTTGTGTCCATGGGTAATAGTACCCCATTCAACCGAAATCGGGCCGGACAGGATGTTGTAACTCAGGACAAAGAGCGGCACGGCGTGAGCAACCTATCTCAAGCCGTACCGCTGCTGCAGGTCACTGAAGCACGTCGTCTGCCGTTTTACCGGCGGCGCTTTTTACGCGCTGCCAGTCCAACACCGCCAA
Organism: Armatimonadota bacterium; assembly: GCA_040387315.1. Classification (GTDB taxonomy): domain Bacteria; phylum Armatimonadota; class Armatimonadia; order Armatimonadales; family Armatimonadaceae; genus JACMJB01. The sequence goes on from JAZKEA010000356.1 coordinate 1,765, forward strand.
TGAGAGGAAGGAGCAAGGCAAGTGTTCCCGGTTCCGGTGCGGCGACACTTGCGGCGGGGGTGAATCCCGCGGTCGAACTGCTGACAATCACATCCGCCCCGGCCAGGTTGTTGAGCAGACCACTAAGACCCGTGTTCGTGTCCAGCAGCTGCAGACGCAGAGCATTCGTCGTCAGCGACCCGTCCCCGTTGACGATCTGCTCGTTGATCGTCAGCGTCCCGATCTTCAGCGTGCCGCCAAGAACGCTGAGGATATCGAACTTCTGGTTGGCGACGGTCACCTTGCCGTTGGCATCCGCCAGAAGCGTTGCCGCCTGCCCGTTGAGCGTGAGGTTTGCTGACCCGTTGATGCGCAGGTTCGTGATCGTGGTCGATCCCGACTCCAGCCCCGATAGAAAAGCGCCGGTCTCGGACTGCACCACATCGGCGGATACCAGAGCCCCAAGAATCGTACTACCGGCAATCCCACCCAGGGTGTTGACCAGATTGAGATCGACGATTCTCGCGGTGCTGTAGACGGCATTGAAGGGTGCCGTGGGAGTAAGCGAGGTAGTGAAGGTGGTGCTTGCGGTCGCATCCAGGATGTCTCCGACGCCGAGCAGCGCCGTGACGGGATTTGTGGCGACATTGAGATTCAGTCCCGCGCCAGTTCCTACTCCAAGGGTGAGGCCGTTTAGGGTCTGCTGGGTTGTCGGGTTGAGGTTTCCGGTGTTGAACAGTTGGGTGTTGACGCCAACGCCGAGGTTGATCAGGCTGACATCGACGCCGGCACGAGCCGTGTACGCATTGCCCACATACGTCTGGGCCTGAACCACACTGGGCAGGAGACCAGCACAGGAAGTCACCACTGCCAGAGCTGACAGAGTGTGACGGATGGCACGGGAACGCATGCCCGAGTGGACACGGGTTAAGGTGATCTTTGTCATCGTTAATTCTTTCCTGCCACCGATCTGGGTGACATGTGCGATGATCTATAAGTGCTGCGTTGATCGTTATCACCAAAGCGGCAGCGCGCAGGCAGGTGATAGACGCCCCCCTGTTAAGAACTAAAGTTGGGGCGTCAGGGAAAGAGCCGATACGGTCAGTTGTTGTGCTCAGTGACGACAGCGGCTTCTTCCACAGTCTGCGCGGTTTGTACTATGTTTTTTTGCGAAGATGAAAAAATAATTAAGGGGGGAGTAAAAGGCGCACGATCCGTTGGTCTCCGCCGCGCACCGCCAGCCACAGCGCCGTCGCAGAGAACGACGCCCGCGCCAGCGCCAGTTGCTCAGGAGGGCCGTACAATTCCAGCCCTCTGTCAAGAAGCACCTTTACGGTATCGAAGTGCCCCCAGAGGATCGCGTGAATCAGAAGGGACTCGCCATCGGGGTACGCAGCGGGGCGGCAGTCGCAGCGGTCAAAGAGCAGAGCAAGGATCTCGGCATGACCCGAGACAGCGGCATGGAGACGGACACGACCCCAATTCCGGTTTCGGGCATCGGCGGTGGGATTCCGTTCATAGCGGTGCAGCAGCCTATCGATGTGCCCGTGCCGGGTATCCATGATAGCGCCCCGATCACAGAGCAGGCGCACCAGATCCGTGTGCCCGTACTTCGCCGCCAGCATCAGGGGCGTCCACCCCTTTGGGTCTGCGGAGTCCACATTCGCCCCGCTCGACACGAGCACGTTCACCGCCTCTGTATCTCCACGTATCGCCGCTATCCGCAGGGCACGACCGGGGGTTCCCTCTGACTGCCTCTCCGTATCCGTGTAGCGAGGAATCGCCAGCGGCCTTTTTCGCGGAACGGTCGGTGGATCGCCTGTTGGGAATTCTTGATCCGCCAGGCGACGCGCGGCCTTTACCCAGACTCGTATCCCACCCGGTCCGGAGGGAGCGGAAAGCATCTGTTCGTCGTCGATTGAGATGCGGACATTCGTTCCCGTCCACAGAATCTGGAGGGCATGACCACAATACTCGAACTCGCTGCTGAGAAGCATTTTGAATATCCAGGGTCAGGAGCGACGACAGGGAGAACGCACGTCAATCACCCGCTGCCCCGGTTACACCAGGGTAGATCGCTGTCGCTTCCCCCAGAGGATCGCGCCCACCGTGCCCACAAGGCCGCCCAAGTACGCCCCATTGTGCCAGAAGCCGACGGCGAAGGCCCGACGCACCTCCTGTATACCTGTCAGGAAGGGCCAGTTCGCAGGTTCCGGTTTGATAAAGGGCTCCGCAAAGTAGCCGACAGCCCCGCAGAATACAGAAAGGGCCAGTGTGAAGAGCATGATACCGCCGACGGCCCGAATAAAAAGGCGAGTCGGTAACGCAGGACGACGTCCGGCTGTCCCGCTGATGCTCAGGACAATACCGAGCAGCAGTCCAAACCACCAGGTCGCGACGGTACCCACCAGGACCGCCTGGACTCTGACGGGAGCATTTATCAATCCCGCTTGCTCCAGAATCGGGGCAAACTGTCGCCTTTTGAAGACGGAAAAGTATTCCGGCGATAGCGTTACCGTGATCTGGTCATTGACGATGCCGTACAGCACGGCTCCCAGGACTCCCAGACCAATCCAGAGAAGCAGGGTTCCGAGCCGGGTAAGTGTTCTCACAAAATTTCCTTTTACACTTCCGAAGTTGCTGAGAAGTCTACTAAGTTGTCCCCGCTAAGAGTATCAATGACCGTGAACCGTGAATCCGTCAAATTCAAGATATCCAGCAATGGCGTTCAAGTGCCAGTCTTCCACTTTGTTCTTGCCCTTCTACCCGGTACTTCATCCTACGCCCAAATCTCGGGCCGACCTGATAGGTGAACAAAACGTGTTTACGATCTACGGTTATATAAAACCAGACCATGCCCTCCGTAAAGAGCGTTCCACGAATCTCCTGCGACGTCGGAAGAACGGCAAAGGGATGGGAGTTGTGTTGCTGTTTCTGACGGCGCGCCTCTTCCGGTACTCCTTCGGTAAAGACTGATCCGTCATAGACCCATTCGTGCAAGATCGGCTTTTGACAAAATCCTTTGGTCAAGTCAGCCTCTTCGCACTGATAAACCCGAAGCGCATCAAGGTTTGCTTGTGGTGCTTGCAGCCTATTCTGCTCGGTCATTTGCTCCGCAAAATGGTTTGTCTCAGCCCATAGATCGTGAACCAGGCCGAATACCAGAATGTAGAGCCAATCTGTTTTCCATCCCATACGCGTTAAAGCACTATTCTCCCACTGGTCTTCGCCAGGACCTCTCGACCAAGACCGTTTTTTGGGCGAGGGTCAAACCTCAGTTGTCATCGGCTTTCTTTGGTTTACATCCCACTATCGCCAAAACCAGGCCCGCCAGTGTTTCTAAACGAGCATAGTAGGGTCTGGCTTCTTCGGTTAGATCGGGTGACACGAGCACCAGTGCCACGGCGCGGTAGCTCGCACCCAGGACCGCCGTTCGCCGTAAGTCCAGCGTGTTGCCACACGCCAGAAACGTACTGATGCACCCTGCGATGTTGGCATCGAGCATTACCAGACTGGTGCCGTTCACCCGTTCGTTTTCGTAGATTTTCCGGGGAAACGGAGCAGCCCGATGTTCCCGCCCGAGGGTTTCCACCTGTCGGCAGAGTTCTTCAATGGGTTCCATCATACTCCTGTAATGCATTCCTCCAAAAGGGCGTGTGTAAAACGGTCCCCACTCCCCTCCCGTCAATCGGGAGCCACGTATATAAGGTGCGCTTGAAAAAACTGAAGACCGTCTTTCATAACCGCTTTGAGGCGGATTACTTCTCTGGTCGACCACATTGGCACGTAAGACTTACCTTCAGGGGTCAGGCTGGGCAGGTTGTTACCCCAGAATACCTTCCGGTAGAGCTCATCGTTTTCGGGATCGTC
>JAZKEA010000356.1:5623-12725 GCA_040387315.1 Armatimonadota bacterium
TTCCGTTGCTCGACGCTGGATCGAAGGTCGATAAACAGGTTCCAGGCGTCCAGGATCGCTACGCAATCCACCTTGTTCGGATCGGGGTTGGCGCTCCATTGTCGGATAGTGCCGAGGTCGTAAAAAGCAGGGTTGTCGTCACTAACAGACAGGCCATGCTGCTGAGCCCATGAGTGAAGTACAGAGATGTTGGCGAAACTCAGAACCCGTTGCTCATCATCGACCACCACCCCATCCGGATCGCCGTCATACCAGAGGAGGTAGTGGTCGCTGTCCAGCCGATACTTCAGTAGGTAGTAGGCACGCTGCATTGCAGATTGTAGCAGGCGGGTGTCGCGGCGTAAAGGTGTCGCTGTATTATTTCCTGCTCGGAAGGTCACAGGTAGGCAGACGGGCATACACGTGGGAACGCTGCCACCATTAGTGTCAGCTTGACAGCGTCCGGCTCTCCCATGGCAAACGCCGCGCACGCCGATTACCGTGAGCTCCCGGCGGTAAAAATTGTCGGCCCACAGGCTCCTCCGAATCGGACTCAGGTTATACTATAGAAAGGTAGCGGGCAACCTGGCGACAGGCTCGCGACTCTAATTCGGTATACCAACGTGGGGAAATCACAGGAGATTTTACATGCGGAACCAGAGCCCTGAGTTTTGGGCCAGAGTGCGGACCGTTAACTGGATACTTGGCGGTGTGGGTCTGGCATCGACTCTTGTCTATTTTCTGATGGACGGTCCCTACGAGACACAGGTTCACTCTATCCCTCCTCCCCCGGTTTCCGCGACGGCAACTACCCAAAGCCGAATGCAAGGCACGACCGATCCGTCCCTCACACTGCGCCGGGCATTGGAATCGCTTCAACGCAGCGTCGATTATCTCGCGTTCACCGGGGACAGCGAAACCCTGATCGGGAGCAGTTCGACACAAGCCACACACCTGAACCGGAGGGAACTGCACGCCTGGGATGTCGGCAGTGGAAAAAAGTTGTGGACCCGAGCTATGCCGGGCTCAGTTCAGTTTGATTCCCCCCTTACCGCCCTGATGCCGGACCAATCTTCGCTGGTCACGGTGCGGTCCCTGCCAATCTGGAATCCGGGGCTAAACAATGGTGATGGTGGGTATCGCCAGAGCCTCCACCTGGAACTTTTGGATGCTCGAACGGGACGGACTCAGAATCAGAGCGACGACTCTACCCGGCAGGAAACTCCGCGTCCTCCTGTCAGCGTCGATATCGCTCCGGACGGTCGGTCAGTCGCCGTGGCCTGCCCGGATAGGGTTGTGGTCTGGCAGGTTCGGAGAGACGCGGGATACTGGAAACGGCGAGTCCTGCCCCGATCCGGGGAACGGCGACTGCTGCCGATCTCACGGGCGCAGTTCACGGCGGATGGCAAGCACCTCGTGGTGCTGTCGAAAGGCGCGGGCGGCGCTCTTCGGCGTCTGCCACGTGCGGACATCTGGGACGCCACCACAGGGAAGCGTATCCGCTCGGTCGGGGAGCGCCTTTCCGAAGACTGGGATGCGAAGCCGTTCCATTCTCTGTCGACCATGGCGGCCCTGTCGCCGAACCGTCACCGCCTCGTCACCTTTTCCGTGGAGACGCGCCGGTTCGTACTCTGGGATGTGGACTCCGGAAAACGCCTGGTCGAATCCCCTCCGGTGGACCGGCGTCCTTATGATACCTGCGTCGATCTGAAATTCTTGGCAAGCCGGGGGATGTCTCGGTGGGACCGGGGCGAATTCGTCGCGGCAACGCTCATCGAGCCGAGTCAGGGGGATAGACGCTCTACCTCCACCAGCATTGTGTACTGGGACACGGTTCGGGGCCGAATGCGGAGTACTTCTGCGGATGCGTGGGGATTTGCACGCACCGACGCAATCTCGAGCGACGGACGTCTCGCCGCCACCCCCACCGACGGGTACCAAATCCACGCCGTCTTCCTGCGTGATGCACGCACGGGAAACGTGATTCGAGCCCTGAAGAGTGGCGGCGGGCTGTAGCCGCACGGCGTTTCCCGGTACCGGCGAAGGGATAAGAACGGATGAGACAGCCTCGGAGACCCCAATTTTGGAAGAACGTACGAACGGTGAACTGGATACTCGGTGCAGTCGGAATGGCCTGGTGCGGTTTGTTCGCGCTCGTTAACCTCTTTGACGCCGACGATTTCCCCGGACGCACGGTGGAACACCTCACCTTTACCGCAGATGGCCGGACGGTGGCGGGCAACGGTTCGGTGATCCGTTCCGGTGGCCTGAGGCAGGGTGAGGTCTATGGCTGGGATGCCGCCACCGGTCGCAGACTCTGGACCGAGGTGATTTCGGGAACCACGGACGTACCCTCTGCCCTTATGCCCGATGGGAGAACACTGGTCATAATTGTTCCGGTGCGAACTGGTCTCCAGCGCTGGATCCCGTCCCTCGCCAGCACCGATTCCTGCCGTTACAGCCTCACGTTTCGGAATGCCCGGACCGGTCGCCTACTTTCCGAGGCCCTGCCGTCACCCAACCTGGGGGAATTTACCCCGCTCAGCATCGATGTCGCGCCGGACGGACGTTCCGTAGCCGCCGCCTTTTCGGACTGTGTTGTCGTCTGGAGTGCCATCGCCGGTACACCGGAGCCAGCCTGGTTTCCGCGTACCTTACTAAAACCCGACGCTCCTTTGAGCCTGCCCATCCGCAGCGCTCATTTCAGCGCCGACAGCCTGCACCTCGTTGTCGATTCCGCGGAATCCGATTACGACTCTCGCCGCGAGGCATGGATAGATCTTTGGAACACGCGCACCGGCACGAGAATCCATGCGTTCCGTAACACCCTACAACGGGGCGAGCCACCCACGGATTTTCCCCACGATATGGTCGCGTTTTCACCGGATCGCAAACGCATGGTTACCTTCCACGAGAAAGGTGCCCGTTTCGCGCTCTGGGACATGGCGACCGGGAAGCGCCTCGCCGAAGCGCATGCGGAGGGAATGCCCGCCAGCGAACGGTGTTACAATTTGAGGTTTTTTCGCCCGGAGACCACTGCAGAAAACGAGTCAGAAGCCGTTTTGGTCACGGTAACGAGGTATATGCACACGCGACAGCGCTATACATCGTCGTCATATGCGACCCTGTTTTGGGATGTGAAAGCGTCTCCGGTGTGGAGGAAAACACTCGGAAAGTCTGACAGGCAGGACGAGGATGCCATTTCACCGGACGGACGGCTTGCCGCCTCTATTACCGGCTGGCAGGACAACCGCCTCGCCATCCTGACCGATGCGCACACCGGACGCGAGATCGGGGTGCTGGAAGGCGACGGCGGGCTGTAGATTACGCACTGCCTGAATCAGCCGAAAGCGGTTAAAATGGATACAGGAATAAGGACGGATGAGAACACACATTAGTCTGGAAGTTTGGAGCCGCCTACGAGCGATCAACTGGATTCTGGGCGGCATCGGCCTGCTGTGCGCTCTGTTCTACAGTATTTCGCACCAGAAGCAACAGGCGCATATCTCGACCCGCCCTACCCTCAGCCGCCTTGCCTTCTCCCCGGACGGGAAGACACTCGTTGGATTTGACGCGTGGATGGTAGGGGGAAGTAGACTGCTCGGGACACGCGCCTGGGATGTCGGTACCGGCAAACAACTGTGGTCAGCAACTTTTGGAGGTTCAGATGCCCTGCCCGCAGCTTTTCTGCCCAATAGCTCCACACTGGCGCAGATTCGCGTCGCCTACGGGCCGCAGGGCAATGCCCATATCTCTTTCTACCGGCCCGGTGACACCGGATACCTTACCGTCCAGGTCTCTGATGCCCGATCCGGCAGGACCATAGCGGAGAGCACAGCAGTCGCGCGGGATACCCCGTTTAAGCCGGTGAGTATCGATGTCTCACCGGATGGACGGTCGGTCGTGGTCGCTGTCGAGGATGGAATGGCGGTCTGGGAACTGCCGTTTAAGAGCGGCATCGCCGGGTCGCCTCTCTGGTTCCCGGTTGTCACAGGCAGGCGTACGGATCCAGTTCAAGGCGCAAAGTTCACCCATGACAGCCGGCACCTTGTTGTGTCGCGTCTCGGGTTGCCTGAGCCGGATTCTCAGGAAGTCAAAACCTACGTCGAAGTGTGGGACCGGCGGACCGCGGCGATAGTTCACACTTTCGGTGATTCGCTTCGCAATAACCAGGACGGATCAAAGATAGCCTCAGGGAATCAGCGGGCGGCGCTTTCACCCGACCGGCAGCGGGTCGCCACTCTGTCGCACAGGGAGAACTCTTTACGTCTGGCACTCTGGGACGTCGAAACCGGAGAGATGCTGGCTCAAGCCGCTTCGACGGACTTTTCGCGCCGCGCTCAGTTCGACGCTTTCCAGTTCACCCCGGTACGAATTGATGAAATTTTCGTAGAGGGACGACTCATTTCGCGATCTCCCGACAAGAGCGGCGACATTATTGCCATCGGGACCCGTCCGGACAAAGCGGGTCGCAAGACCTGGCGTTTCTGGGACAGAGAACGAAACCGTATCGAGGCGAAACTGCACGAAGCGCGGTGGCTGTCGGGTGAAGAGGAGGCAGTTTCACCGAACGGACGGCTCCTGGCCCGGCCTACCGGCAGAGGCCATCCCCGTTCCGTATCCTTATTTGACATAGGAACGGGTAAGCCGACTGTCGTCCTGGAGTGAGATATGACGGCCTCCAGGACAAATCCGGCTCATTTCTCTCCCGCATCAATCTCCTCCAGGGTATGGACAATGGGGATAAAGCGCTCGAACTGGGACAGGCGCAGGACGCGTGCGGTCTGAGTCGCCGGACTGACGATGAGTGTCATCTGGCAGTGCGGATTATAGCCGGTTCGCAGGTAGACAATTACGGCAAGCCCCGCGGAGTCGATAAAGCTGACCTGACGCAGATCCACCAGCAGCTTGCCGGGCACGGAGCCCATACCCTCCACACCGCTGGAACCGCCGGAAAGATGGGAGCAGGCGGTCTCCAGGGCATCGCGGAACAGCGGCGCGTTCGACAGGTCGATCTCGCCGCGGGCCTCGACCCGAAGGACCCTGCCCTGCTGTCCAGGCTCTCCGTGCTCATGGGTGGTGATGCTCAGCGGTGGCGTTTCGTCAAATCCAGCAGGTGCGCCCGCCATTGTTCTCGTATCCTTAGCCTTCTCGGTGAGTCCGTAACTGACCGTGTGCCTGTCCAGCCGGGTCTTCCTAACCCGGTGGTGCAAGTTTACCTGAGTTGCGAAAGAATTCAGATGCGGGTTCTCTTTACCGGCGGGTGACGCGTGAGCGCGGCGACCGCCAGAGGAAGGCGATCTTCGATACTCAAGAATTTTGATTTAAACCCTCGTTCCATCCGGAAAGGCCGCTTTGAGTTCGGCGACGCCAGTAGCAGAGGCGGTAATAACGATCCGCAGCCCCACCAAAGAAGAAACCAGCCGCCGCACCGACCAGTAACCACTTCGCGAGATCGGGCCGACCGAACCAGTGCATCAGGAGGCACGCGATAGCGATCCCCGGAATTTGACAGAGGAGATTACTCAGCATTTTGAGGACAAAGACACCCGGAGGTTCCGGCGGCCCGAGGGCTTCGGCTATTCGGTCAAGGAATCGGGTGGCGGCGCTCATCGGCAAACCGTTTCCTCTCCAGCGGATTAGATAACCGTACCACAAACCGCTTTGGGAAAACAATCCGTGGCGTTCGTGGCAAGTACCTTTTCCAGGTGGTTTTTCGATCGCATTCCACCTGCCGGTGTTATAATGTCCAGACAGGGAGATCCGTATCTATATGCACCTTCGGCAGCAATCGACCCGCGAGGAAGCGACAAATCAAGGGTTGCCGTGCTGTCAGCAGCCGGAAACCGTCTCCGTTACGGTTCCTCTATGTCCCCTTTCTTCGCCGTCGCAAAAGATCGTCCAGGGGAACAAAATAGGCATATTCAAACGCATAATGTCCTCCGCCGGGGAGCGAGTCGCTCTCATTTTCGTCGCCTATACCTCTGCTTCCACCTGCATATTGACGTTGCCGGGTGGCAACCGGTACGCAGTGATGTTCGCGCTCAATATCATAGCACTGGCGCTGGCACTATATTGTGGTTATACACTGCGGCGATGGGAATGGGGAGCTGTCTGCGGTGCAGCACTTGGCTTTCTGGTTTTTGCCGCCTCGCTTGCTAGTTTTAGGATTAGTGGTGGCGCACTAATCCCGGACCCTCGTTAGCTCACAATTTTGGTCGTTTGGATGGGGTTTATCGCAATGTTTGGCATCATGGGAGCACGGGTGCGACGGACATTAGAAAAGCGTGTCCTCACAACGCCAGAGGTGACAGAACATCAACCGTTTTCTACCGAACCCGTCGGACCGGAATAGGAGATGCGTCGTGGACTTTCCGCAGTTCGTTTTCACGGTGATTACCGGTGTGCTTGTCACCTTGCTTTCAGCAACTGGCACCTATATTTTATTGAGGCGGTGTGGATGGACTGGACTGTCTGTTTGGCTGCTGGTTGTCGTTGTCGGCGCTCTCTTTATCGTGATCTCGCACGTGTTGTTTGACAACTCTTCTTGGATTAGAACCTCCATAGGCAATGCGGGGATGACTGGGAGCTGTCTGGGCGGTCTCTTGTACGGGCGAGTCGGCAGAAAGCAGCCGAAATAAGTGACGAAGCCAAGAAGCTCAGAGAGCACAAGAACAGGATTGACGGCACTTGGGCAAAACAAATCCCGCGCCCGGAGGGCGCATGGCGCGGGAACCGGGCCGCACAGCGAGGGTCTTTCAGCCCCTTGCGCTTTCCTCGACAGACAGGAATTCAGCTTACCTGCCGGGAATCTAGGGGCGGGTACTCCCGCAGCTTAGCGGTCCTGAGAGGGTTTTGGAATGACGGTGGGCGCTTCGATTCTGAGGGTGCAGAACCTCCACAAAAGCTTTGGGCAGCTGGAGGTCCTTCGTTCTATCTCGCTGACGGTCGGCGAGGGTGAGGTGATCGGTCTGATCGGGGCGTCCGGCAGCGGTAAATCGACCCTTCTGCGGTGCCTCAATCGGCTGGAAACGCCGACATCGGGCAGCGTCTCTTTTCGGGGGACCGAGGTGACAGCGGCAAACATGAACACGGTTCGCCGGGAGATGGGAATGGTGTTCCA
>JAZKEA010000357.1:0-683 GCA_040387315.1 Armatimonadota bacterium
TTTCCGCCCGAACCTTCCGGACCAGGTCGCCTTTGAGTACGACCTGACCGTGCGTTCCCATGGCGGTCTCGTGATCAACTATCTCGCGATCCGGGGCATCAACGGTGAGGATCTGATCGCGGACCGCGCAAAGCTGCCGCCCCGAATCGGTGTGATGAGCGACTACTACTCGAAGAAGAAGGGACTGCAGAGCTATCACGTTTCCGTCAGCCGTTTCGATGATCAGGGCCGCCATACCGGAACGTCGAACTGGCGGCGAAACCCCGGTCTGCTGCTGTGTGGACATGGCACCGACCCGATCCAGGAGATCGGACGCCGCTACGCGATCCGAATCACCAAAGACCTGGGTCACGGACAGTGCTTTGTCGATGGCAAGTTCGCCCATGCGTTCCTGGATCGCGACACCACGCGCTACCCGATCCCGGACACGGGAAAGTTCGGCTTCCGCCTTATCGGTTCCGATGTCAGCGCGGATATCCATAATTTCCGCGTCTTTCGTATCCAGACCAAAGAGCCGATCTGGCAGGAATCGGAGTAAGCAGATCATCTTTCCTCATTGACCGGCAGACCGATAGTCTATGGCAGACGGCTGTAGAATTATGCCGGAAATCGAGTGAGGATTGAATTTTGAGAAAAGTCGTGTCGCTGATGCATCTATCGCTGGACGGGTATGTGGCAGGGCC
>JAZKEA010000357.1:693-5522 GCA_040387315.1 Armatimonadota bacterium
GGATCGGTTTATCTCGCAGGTCAGCACCGCGCTCTACGGCCCGAAGACCTTCGGCATGATGGAGGCGTACTGGCCGTCGGTGCTCCAGGATGAGACAGCGACCGGGCACAGCAGGCGGCACGCCCGCTGGTACGCCGACGCCGAAAAGATCGTCTTTTCTCGCTCCAAAACCGATCTTGGCAGTACGAGCGCCCGCCTGATCACTGGCAGTGACCTGGCTGGCGAGCTGACGGCGCTGAAGCAGGGTGGCGGCGGCGACGGCGACGGCAAAGACATCATGATCTTCGGCAGCCCCGGCCTGACCCACTCCTGCCTCCAGGCCGGACTAGTCGATGAGCTTGTCCTGACACTCAGCCCGGCACTGCTCGGCGCGGGCACGCCGATGTTTCCGTCAGGAATGAGCCGAGCCGATCTGCAGCTTCTCCAGGCGGTACCGTTTGCCGTCGGCAGCGTCGGGCTTCACTACCGGGTGGAAACGGCAAAGGTGGCGGGAACGGTGTGATGCGGGGACGGGTCGGGATAAACTTTATCCATGACCAGTTACTTTACGCCGGAGCCCTTTTGGGAAGACCGGCAGCTCCAGGATGCCGCACGCTCCGCCGAAAGCCGTTCGATCTACGACAAGGACCGTTCCCGCATTATTCATAGCCCGTCGTTTCGTCGGCTTCAGGCGAAGACGCAGGTTCTGGATATCACGGAGGGGGAGTATCACCGAACGCGCCTGACACACTCCATGGAGGTTTCTCAGATCGCGCGTGGCCTGGTGCAGCAGCTGCTTCAGGATCTTCAGGGGCGGGAGGAGTGCGGCATTCTTCCGCCCATCGAGCTTATCGAGACGGTCGCCTTCGCGCATGACATTGGGCACCCGCCGTTCGGACACAACGGCGAGGTCGCGCTCAACTATAAGATGCACGATTCCGGAGACGAGAGCGGAACGTGCCCTTCCGACGCTCCCTGTGGGTTCGAGGGAAACGGGCAGTCCCTGCGGATCCTGACAAAGCTGGAGCGCCGACCTTCCGGGCCGGGTCTGAACCTGACGCGCCGGACGTTGCTCGGCATCCTGAAGTACCCCCGGTCCTTCTCGGACGCCCAGCGGCTTGATCTTCCCGCGCCGTCGCGGCTTTCGAACGGAATCGTGCGGCAGGACGACTGGAAGCCCCCGAAATGCTATCTCGACACGGAAAGCGCTGTCGTTGACTGGCTCCTAGAACCGCTTGCGACTGCGGACCGGGAAAAGTTCGTCGCGTTTTCCTCGGAGCCAACCCACGCCAAACACGGTAAGACCGCGCACAAGTCGCTGGACTGCTCGCTGCTGGACCTCGCGGACGATATCGCCTATGCGACGCACGATCTGGAGGATGGGGTCGCGCTGGGTCTGGTACACCGTGATCAGTGGAAGAGTGTCTGGGAGAAAACGGACCGGGAGTGGCGTCAGACGCACTTCCCCGCGAACGTCACCGATCTGCTGTTCGGAGAAGGGTGGGAGCGTCGCGAGGCGGTCAGTAAGATGATCCACGCGTTCATTATTTCGGTTCGGCTGAGGCACCTGCAGCAGTTTGTCTCACCGATACTGGACTGCCGGGCGGATGTGGAGGACGCCCCCCGCGCGGCCCTGAATCTCGTGAAAGAGCTGACGTACGAGCGTATCATCCGCAGTCCCGCGGTCCAGACGCTGGAATACCGGGGCCGGAACATGATCATGAAAATCTACGAGGCGCTTATCGGCGAGCCGGAGTCACTGCTGACCGGGCCGGATAGGAAGCTATTCCTCGAAAGCCGGGGCGATGGGGTGAGGCAGCAGCGCATCATTTGCGATTTCGTGGCGGGAATGACGGACCCCTATGCAACCCGTTTTTACGAGCGTCTGTATGTGCCGCGCACCGGAAGCAGCTTCGACCGCCTCTGATAACAATTCTCGAATTCCACAGGAACAAACGGTTCGGCGGGGAAATCCAACTTGTACGTCAGGACGCGCCGAACAGCGGCACAATGGCCCTGGGCTTCCGTCAATGATGACTTTCGTTCGTTTCCCAACAGAATTAGCGAACCGATAAATGACAGCAATGTATTTGAATGAAGCAGGCAGTCTCGCGGATTTTATCAACGAGGAACGAACCTGCTTTCAGGCGACGGTCCTGGATTTCGGGGAGCGGGCTTGGGTCATCGTGAGGGATACACGCGCCGATCGCTTCCTGGAACCAATTGTGAATGTCGGCGATTATCTGATCCGCGTCGATCAAGGATCACTGCAGATTGACGCGGAGTACCGCGCTTTGCTGGAGGCATGGATGCGGACGCCTTCCGGGGAAGCCGCATCGAGCCTGCTCCAGTCCGCTAAATTCTGAGTGGCGTGCCCGCGACCGCAAGCGGGGCAAGAACCGCGATAAGAGACGTTAAAATAGGCCTATGACTGTTGGATCGACGATAAATCTGTTGAAAACGGAACACCTTTCCGATGAGCAGAGTCGGCAGGTTGAGATACTGATATCGGAATGTCGGCTCGCAGACGGGCTGGATCTGGACCTTTACCTTGAACCGTCGTCGCCGCTCACCGCCGACCGAACGAATCAGATACTCGCGCAGGAAAACGCGGAGCTCGTCGGCATCGTCACCCTGTTCGACGGGGATGGGCTGGAAGTTCAGGGGATGGTCCACCCCCGGTGTCGGCGGAAAGGGATCGGAACCGCCTTACTGAACGCCGCCCGTGACGAGGCAAAAAAGCGCGGAGCCACGCATCTGCTGCTTGTCTGCGATACCGCCTCCCGGAGCGGAGCCGAATTCGCACTGTCGCTCGGTGCGGGCGAAGCCTATTCGGAGTACGTCCTTCAGTTTGATCCTGCCGCCGCTGCCCCGCCGGACCCGAAACCGGCCCCTCTGGAAGAACAAATCCATCTGCGGCGGGTAGGTGACGACGAAGCGGAGACCCTGGTACGATTGAGCGCCGCGGACCACGAAGAACCCGAAGAGGCAGTCCGCAGCCGCATGATGACCTGGCTTGCCGAACCGAATCAGCGACTTTATACCGGGGTGCGTTCCGACGGTACTGCGGTGGGAATGCTGCGCGTCGCCGCGTTTGACGAGAACCTTTATATCAACACGTTCAGTGTGTTGTCCCCCCTGCGCGGGCGCGGCTACGGTCGCCAGATGCTGACCGAGATCGTCCGCCTCCTCGCCCCGGAGGGCAAGCCGGTACGGCTCGAAGTGGAGACCCAGAACAAAAACGCGCTTTCGCTATACCTTTCCTGCGGCTTCGTCGAAATAATCGCCTACCGGTATTACGCGCTGCCTGTCTGAGCGCTTATCCAGGTATCGTACGATATGCCGGGCTGGAAAACCATACTCCGAACGAATGCGGACGGGACTGAGACGCGCGGTACGTTCGTCCATGCCTTCCACAACAACGGCGGCACGTACCACTTGACGACCGTCGATATCTATGCAGATGGCCGCATCGACTGTATCTCTCGGGGGGACTTCAAAAGTTTCAGGGCGGAGGTCGAGAGGGGCCAGATACGGACGATGCTTCCTGAGGGAGCGGATGTTGTGCTCTACCCGCTGGCGCAGTTTACCGCGACAAACGTAAACACTGAACCGGGAGAGGCACGTTGGATTGGTGTTGATCCCGCCGAATTTCTCAAAGAAGTCGCCGATGAAATCGAGCGTCTGAACAACAGACCGACCACTTTGGACCGGTGCCGCGCCGCTTATCTCGCGTGGAAGCAAGCGAAAACGCCGACGGCATTGGAGTCGCTGCGAACCGCCTACGAGGCTGTGCCCGCGTATAACCGGGTGTTCGTTCTCGGCGATCAGGACCGCAGCGATCTGCCTATCCGCGCGGCACTGTTCGGTGGCAGAGACGCGGAAATTTACGCCGAATTCTTCCACAACCGCGACGGCTTCGACGAATAGTGGCGTTCCGCGGAGCCTAAGAAACCGGTGTGAGGGCACAAATGCGGGTCCAGGGAACGGAATCTAAAACGGACCCTGCCTGCAAATCCTGGGCAGGAAGTTTTTCGCGCTCTATCGAAACGTATTGCAGCCTGAGACCGGAACCGAATACCATTCGGTACGGTATACTCAGCAGGCAATCGTAAAACTGCGTCTGCCCAATCCCACGCACCGCGAATCACGTTCCGATACAGAAAGCCTCGCCATGAAGAAAATCCTTACGCTCGTAGGGCCCCTCGCTGTTATTGTCTCGCTGTTTTATTTTCTTCCGAAATTGGCGATCTTTTACTTTCTGTTTGGGACCTATGACGTTCTTCGCAACCAAGCCCTCAGCTTCGCGACCCTGAAGCGCTACTTCTTCGGAAATGGGATTCTGACCTGGCTGCTGTCGCCGTTCAACACCCTGCTCGATCTCCTCGCCCTTCCTTATATCAACAAGGGCATCTACCAGCTGGAGGATCTGCCGCCCGCCTACCAGGTGGAGGTGAAGCGTCTGATCGAGGCCGCGCACCGCGAGGATCTGGTCCGGCAGCTCAAGGAGCGCACGAAGGACCAGTCCCGAAGCATGGTCTTCTTCAAGTGGTACGGCGCGAATGTCGACACCTTTGTGGACGTTCCCGCGTTCCACGAGCCCTATAAGTTCATCCAGACGATCGGCGTCTCGGTCTTCAACAAGCGGCAGTCCACCTCCAAGCACTTCGGCCCGTTCCGCGCGACGCTGCGCGTTCTCTATAACATCAACAATGTGGAGAGCAAGGACGCCTATATCGAGGTCGGGGATGTCATCCATCGGTGGCGCGATGAGAAGCTGTTTATCTTCGATGACACGCTTCAGCACCAGTCCTTCAACCAGACCGACGGTGAGCGCTACTGCCTCTTCG
>JAZKEA010000358.1:0-13859 GCA_040387315.1 Armatimonadota bacterium
GGTAAGGGGACGCTCAAATTCCTGAGCGATCTGTTTCTCCCGCTCATAGGCCCGCTGAAGTGCGCGAAAGGCCGGGGTACATTCGATGTCCCGATACCGTTCGGACACCTCTTCCAGAGTCAGGAGCAGAAGACCGGAGTTTCGATAGCCTCGGTAATCTCGGTAATCCGACACAGTCGGTGTCCATCGGCTCGCCGTCAGAAGAAGGCCTCTGCGGCTACCGTCCGCGCCGCACAGCGTTACGGGAAAATCGATCAGGCCGTCATCGGTCGAAACCATTCCACCGAGCCGCGACTCGATCTCCAGCGGCGAACCGTGAGGACCGGCTATCAATTCTCCGATCCTGTGACCGAGCGCATCCCGCGTGACGAGCCGAAACAGGGCGCAGAACGGTCGATTCGCCAAACGGACGCGAAGCGACGCATCCAGCACCACCACCGGTTCGCGCAAGGCATCTACGATGCTTTGAAAGTGGGCCAGATCGACGGTCGAGTATTCCGGAAATGGATTACCCGCGGGCGCGGCTTCCCAGGCACCCATCGTCGCGGAAAAATCGCGATTGTCTCCGCCATTGGGACTTCTGATCAAGAGGGGGCACATCCTGAGGCTCCAGCCGCCTTTCTCCGGCTTCCCCTGGGGGAAGCCGGAGAAATACAAAATGTGGCTGCCTGAACAGACAGGAGAACGGTTCAGGCAGTTACGGCAGGTCTGCAGCATCGCAGCGCCGTGGCCACGCTTAAAGGATAATCGACGGGAGCGTGGGGAACAACGGGTAAAAACAGCAGAGGCCCGCAAGGATTTTCCCGCCACGGGCCGCCACGGGATTATTCGGATCACCCCGGATATCACGGGCAGTCATTTCCGGAGATACGATAGCCATTGTCCCCTCTCCCAAAACGCGCTCTAGCGAGCCGACTTTGCGAGGGCACGGTACGCCAGCGCTGCCGCGATGCCGCCCGCCGTGTACCAGGCGACCGTCATCACCGTCGTCTCCGTTGTGCGGGAACTCGGGGCGCTTCCGAGCCCGAGCGGCTCCGGCAGCAGCACCGCGCCGACACCCGCGGCTGCGCCGAGCAGCGTCCCCGGTACGAGGGCGTTCTCCGGTTTCGCGAGACCGACCAGACCGTAGTAGAACGAATTCGAGATCACATCACCGACCAGCGCCAGGTGGTGCAGATCGTCGCCGTCCGGGGGCGTGGTGTCGAGTTTGCGCAGCGATTTAGCGATGGCCCTCATGCCGAGCACGTCCATTCGCGGTGCGTTCGGGACGACGCGGCGCGCGGTTTCATGAATCAGTGTGAGGGTACAGGCCCCGATAAAACCGCTCAGCGCGGCAGCTTTCAAAGACATCTCAAGTTTCCTTTTTCGTTACTGTAAGAGTAGCGTATTTGCGCACCGTTCAACAAGAGGGCGCACCGATTCGACTTCGCCTGGTCGCTGTACGCAAAAGTACCGGGTATACGGGTATAATGGATGCCAGGCCGAGCCTGGCTCAGCAAACCTCATTGACGAGGCCCCCTCATGTGACTGCGCAACAACACTGCGACGCGCCCAATGCCGGAGTGCGATTTATCGCGTGCGAAAGGATCGTGAGGTCATGGCTTGGGACGAACCCGGCACTCCCGCATCGCCCGTTTTGGAACGCCTGGAGGAGATCTATCACCGCTACCTCGAAACCGATGAGGGCGAGGTAGCGACCTATATTCCGGAACTGGCGCATGCAGATCGACGCTGGTTCGGCATCTGCCTCGCCACCGCCGATGGTCAGATCTATGAGGTCGGCGACACGCGGCAGTCGTTCACTATTCAGTCCATTTCCAAACCCTTCACCTACGGCGCGGCGCTTGCCGCTCGGGGCAGGGAGGCCACCCTGGCCCGCGTCGGCGTCGAGCCCTCGGGGGATGCCTTCAATGCGATCAGCCTGGAGCCTATCACGGGCCGCCCCGCAAACCCGATGATCAATGCCGGAGCCATCGCCTCGTGTGGCCTGCTCGCGGGCGACACCCCCGAGGAGAAGCTCGCCGGGATGCTGGAAACCTACAGCCGGTTTGCGGGACGACCGCTGACCGTGGATGAAGCGGTTTTCGCGTCCGAGCGCGATACCGGTTTCCGAAATCGAGCCATCGGGTATCTGCTGCGGAACGCGGGCATTCTGGAGGAGGACCCCGGCCCGATCCTGGACCTGTACTTTCGGCAGTGCTCGGTCCTCGTGGACTGCCGGGACCTTGCGGTCATGGCAGCCACGATGGCGTGTGGCGGGGTCAATCCCCTCACCGGCGTCCGTGCCCTGGATGACCGAAGCGTCGAGAACGTCCTGAGCGTGATGGGGTCATGCGGTATGTACGACTTCGCCGGGGAGTGGACCTGCAGCGTCGGACTGCCCGCCAAGAGCGGCGTTTCGGGCGGCATTCTCGCGGTCCTGCCGGGGCAGCTCGGCATCGGCATCTTTTCACCCGCCTTAGACATCCGGGGGAACAGCGTCAGGGGGATCGCGGTCTGCCGGGAGCTGAGTCAGGATCTGGGCCTGCACCTGTTTGCCGCACCCCGCGCCGGGCGCGAGGTGATCCACCGCAGCTACAGCGCCGCCGAGGTATCGTCGAAGCGGGAGCGACGCCCCGAGGTGCGCCGCATGCTTTCCGAGGTCGGGCACGGGGCGCGGGTGTACGAGCTGCAGGGCATTCTTGCTTTCGGGACAGCGGAAATCGTGGTGCGGGATATCTCCGAGCGCGCCGCCGCCGAAGTTGAGATCGCTGTTCTGGACCTTTCGCGCGTCGCCCACCTGGACACGACCGCTGCCGGGCTGCTCAGCCTGCTGGCGGTGCGCCTGGCGGAGCGCAACAAGCGCCTGCTTTTTGCCCATCGGAAACCGGAGTTCACCGAAATGCTCCGGACCAGCCTTCAGCAAAAAGACGCCCCGGCGATGGTGCTGGACGGCCTGATGTTTCCCGATGTCGATCGGGCGCTGGAGTGGTGCGAGAACTATCTCCTGGCGGCGAACGGCTTCGGCCCGGTCGTGCGGGAGGCCAAGGAGCACAGCATTACCGCCGAACCTCTGGAAGCGTTCGCGCTGATGCGCGGCCTGGACGACACCGAACTATCGGTCGCCCGCGGTGTTCTCCGGCGTGTCCTCTACCAGACCGGGGAGTGTATCGTTCAGGCGGGCGACCCCGCGGATTGTCTATACCTCGTGGCGCGCGGGGAGGTTACCACGATGCTGCCGCTGCTCTCGGGGCATGAAAAGCGTTTGGCGACCTTCACCGCTGGTATGTCGTTCGGCGAGGTAGCGTTCGTGGAGGGCTCGACCCGCACCGCGACGATCTATGCCGACCGGGAAACGGAGTGCTGGGCGCTCTACCGAGAGGACCTCGACGAAATCGCCCGTTCCTATCCGCGTGTCAAGGCGGTCCTGATGGAGAATATCGCCCTTGACCTGTGCCATCGTCTCCGAGCGACCAACGCCACCCTGAGCGCCCTGGCCCAGTGAGCGTAACCGTTTGCGAGGTTCGGTGGTTCGGTGGGCAATTAACTGATTGGATTGGACTCACCGAAACTCCCACCCGTGGTTTACCATGTCGCTGACATATCCGGAAGGACTGAAAGACAGGTAATAGCACACCACAGCAGCCCAAAGTAAAGTCGCGAGGAACCATACGGACAGTCGGGATGTGACGGTCCCCAACACGACGCCGACGGCCAACTGCGCCCAGAGAATGAGCAGTGCTACCCCGAAGCCCACCTGAACCAGACAATCAAGCGGCTTGAAACGATAGTAAGGTTCGTCGCTAGCTCCCTGAAGAATTACGACAGCCGAGGCAGCCGTAAGAATCAAAATATAGAGCAACAAGCCGCAGTGAACAACACTCTCTTTCAGAGAGATACCGGTTCCATAGGTCGGATAAGAATGCCTCATTATTGTATGCCCGCAACCGGTTTCGCCTGCTCCCACTTCTCGGCATTCAGCCATCGAGCCTCGAAACCCATCGCCCCCCCGGTCCGAAGCACGGAGCGTCCATTACGAAAGTATGGCCCCGCCTCATAAAAAACTACGGTCCCCGGCGCAAGCGACGAAAGCTTCTTTCCGCTGAGCGAGCTGTTAGGCAGGTAGCTGCCTTTCTCGCCTTGGAGGGGGCGTTTCCAGATCTCCGAGTTTTTGACGTAGGGACGCAGGGCCTCGTCTACCCTGCCGGGTGTCATTGGCGGGAACGCGCCTCCGTTGTTCTGCCCATACGCTGTCAGGGCGAGACCGATCTGCTTGAGATTTGACTGAGACGCACTATTTCGCGCTCGCCCCACGCGGTCCTGCTCACGATTGCCCTGAAGCACAAACAGGTAAACCACAAGCGGAATCACGACAACGAGTGCCGGTCTGGATATGTCCCGGTTCAGCAGGCTTTTACGTGGCACAGGTTGATTGTCGGCGTCATAAGACGCTTTCGTCACGGCGCACACGGCTTCTCCTTCCGGGGCAAGTAATCACGTAATCACGTTTGCTTATTTCGTCGCGGCGGTCGGCTGGCGGAAACTACGCTCCACCATGTCGTTCGGGTCGGTGGATACCGGGGCGTCGCGCCACAGCCACCGCATCATGTCGGGAAGGATCGTGCCCACGAACTTCTGCCCGTGGGAGTTGATGCCCCACGCGTAGTTCACCTCGTAGCCCTTCTGAGTGAGCGCCTTCATCAGCCGGACGTTCTGGTAGAACCAGTCCCGCTTTTCGTCGTAGACACCGTTACGGAGTCCCCGGTTGTCATTGCGCCCGTCGCAGAGATAGACGCGGATGGGCTTTTTCGGGCTTGCCAGAACCTTTTCCGGATAAACATGACCGCCGCGCAGGTTGACAAAGCTGCCGACATTGCTGAGCACCTTGCGGAACTCGTTGGGACGCTCCCAGGCAACGGTGAAGGCCGCGATCGCGCCCGAGCTTGATCCGCCGATCCCGCGCATCTCCGGGTCCTTCGAGATGCTGTACTCCTTGTTGAGGGCAGGCAGAAGCTCCTCGGTGATCACACGGGCATACTTGTCGTCGAGCGTGTTGTACTCGGTGGGACGGTTCGTGGTGCTGTCGCCCCAGTTCTGGGGGCTGGCCTCGGGCTGCTCGGGGGTACGGCCCGGATTGATAAATACCGCGAGCATCACCGGGATTTCGCGCCGGTAAATAAGGTTGTCCATCACATTCTGCGTTCGAAGGTCGCCGTTCTCGTTTTTGAACGCCTGCCCGTCCTGGAATACCATCAGGGCAGCGGGGACTTTCGGGTCATACTGAGCGGGGACATAAACCCAGTAGGTGTGCTGCGTTCCCGGATAGGCGGGGCTGTTGAGAAGGGTGAACGGACCTCGTATCTCTCCCTTGGGCACGCCGTCCTGCGGAAGCGAGTCGGGGCCGAGCCGGTACTGCGAATCCGGCTTCGGCGCGGACGGCGCGGCGGGTTCCTGCGCGAACGCGGCGGATGCCGCCGCGGCAAAGACAAGACCCGAAATAGTGGCAAACAGTGCCCAGTTCTTCATTGAAAACCTTTCCCGCAACAAGATATTTTGCGGTAGCGAACGCCGTACCCGACATTTCAGTGTGGCGGCATACTCGGGCTGTAGGCTGCACCGAACGGGGGCCGACCGGACGCTTTTCGCTTCTGTTCCGCGGCATTTGAGTTCATCAGCGTCAGGAGAAGCGCACCCAGCCAGAGGAATGAACTGATGATGCCGCAGATACGTCCGGCGTTTGCCAGTCCGCGCTCCGAACTTTCGCGAATTCCCAGGCTATCCAAATGCCGAATTGCGTTCGTTCCCATACTCCAGGCCACAAGGCCAAAGGGGGGGCACAGCACAAAGCCCAGTATGCCGAAAACAAGGATCATCGTCCCATTGACAGAGCCCTGGTTTTGCATCGATTTTGGGATCTCCTAAATTTTCGTCACCCAAAGTGACGGAGGTAAAATTCGTCGGCCCCTGCCGGATTCCCTGCATCGCAGAATTCAATCAGACATCCGGCACAGGGGCGGAATCCAGAAGGGCGAGCAGGGCGCGGACGCAGCGAGGGTCCCACTGCCGTCCGGCATCCGTCTGGAACTTCTCGCGCACCACCTCGGGCGCAAGACCCTTTCGGTAGGGACGGTTCATCGTCATGGCCGAGTAGCTGTCAGCGACCGCCAGGATACGCGCGCTGAAAGGGATCTCTTCCCCTTTGAGTCCGCTCGGGTAGCCGCCGCCGTCCCATCGCTCGTGATGGTATCGAATGGCATCCACCGTCCCCGCGAGCCCCGGCAGGGCTTCAACCAGAAGCGCCCCGGTGGTCACATGCTGCTTGAGCACATCGTATTCGGTGCTGGAAAGTCGGCCCGGCAGGCGAAGAAGCCGATCCGGCGTTCCTATCTTGCCGACATCATGCAGAAGGGCAGCCACCTGAAGCAGTCTCTGCTCCTCCTCCGTCAGGCCCATTTCTCGCGCGATCGCCACGCTGTATTGAAGCACGGACTCACTGTGGCGGCGGGTGTACCGGTCCTTGTTGTCGACCGCGGTCACCAGGGCATCCAGCATCGCGAACCCCTCGACCGTTTCCATCAGCTCCTCGCGGAGGTGCCGGGTTTCGTACTCCTGATCCCCCACTTTGTCCCGCCGAAGACGCTCATCGGCCGCTTCCAGCACGGTCAGGGGCGAAAAGCCGTCTTCGGGAAACAGTGCCATCCCATACGATACGGTCAGTGGGATAGGGATCTCGTAGCCTGGAGGGAAATACCCGATCTGCTCCATTCTTCGGCGCAGCCGTTCCGCCAGGTTCGCCGCCGATTCCCGCGTCTGACCCGGCAGAAGCAGACCGAATTCGTCGCCGCCGAAGCGGGCGAGGGCGTCGTCTTTTTCGCGGCACCCCTCCCGCAGGGCGTCCGCGGCTTCCCGCAGAACCTCGTCGCCCGCCAGATGCCCGTAGACATCGTTAAAGAACTTGAAATTATCCAGGTCAAACACAATGATCGCGAAGGACGTTCCCTTTTCGCGGGCTTGAACGGATTCCCGCACGAGCCTCTCATGAAAAGCGCGATGGTTCAGGAGGTCCGTCAGAGGGTCCCGGTCCGCTCGGTCCCGCGCCTCCGCGAGCAGCCGCGATTGTTCGGCCTGGATCAGAGCATCCGCCAGGAGATGCCCCCGCTCGCTTTCGAGCCACCGACGCTCCGTGGTCTCCCGTTGAACCGAGATCCAGTGCGTAAAGCGTCCGCTTTCGTCCGTGACGGGCTGAACGTTCATTTCCACCCAGAACGTCGAACCGTCCTTTCGGTAATTGAGAAGCTCGGTACGGAACCCTTCCCCAGCCTTCATTTTCTCGCGGATGACACGGCAGGTCTCCGGGCTGGTTTCCGGCCCCTGGAGCAGGCGCGGGGTTTTACCAAGGATCTCGTCCGCGGGGTAGCCGGTCATGCGCGTGAAGGCGTCATTGACATAGACGACGCGGGGGGTGTCCGGCGCGTCTGCCGGTTCCGCTTCGGTGATCAGGATAGCGTCATTGGTGTTCCGAACCACGGACTCCAGGAGACGCAGCCGTTCCCGTTCACGCTCAGGACTTGTTTTTCTGTGGCTCACCAATGAGGCACCAATCCCATTCTGCGTTTTGTCGTCAGCGCAGCGATGACAGGAGATGTGATTTCCATCCGTTCTCACAGACAGGTGAATTGATCCGTTAGAGCCTTATGTGTCTCTGGCTCGGAACACTGTAGCACGACAGACACTATTTTACTACCCCGCAAATTTACTGTATATAGTGCGGTTCTTCGGCGCTGTCGAAAAGCCCGATTTTTCACGGCTTCGCCTGCCGCAACGGCAGAGGTTTTTCCCTGCCAGGCGGTGAAGAATATCCTCTCAAGCCCGCTCGCCTCTTGGTTATTATAATGCGCCTTCGAAGGAGATCTGAATGCAGCAGAAACAGTGGAAGACTCTTGCCGGGATTACCGCCGCCGCAGGCATCGCGTTCTTCGCCGGAACCGCATACACACGTCCTGTTCCCGCCCCGCAGGAAGCCACGATTCTCGATCCGTCGATGTATATCCCCAACTATGCGTACGACGGGCTCCTGCTGGCCTCCGCGCCGATGTCGTCGAGCGAGGAATCCGGAATTCTTCGAGGATTGATGGGCGTGCAGATCTTTAAATTCGCCGTTAAGAAAACAAAACCGATCTCGCGCGTGACCTACATTCTCGAATTGCGGGAGAAAGGCAAACCCACAAAGGTACTATCAGAGCATACAAAAGGACCAGTTCGTACCGATGGCGTTGCCCAAAGCAACATCGCTCTGCCGACTCTCTCCAATCTCTACGTCGCGTTTCTCCCGTTAAACAAGGACCTGTCCGAGGCGGAGAAGATCAAGTACACCATCTTTGGTGAAGGTCTTAGCTGCACTTCCGTCATCGACAATCCGTTCAAGGGCGCAACGGTCAGCGGCTCTCCGGACACCATCGACAACGAAAAAGACATCCCCCTTTTCAGCGGAAGCCGAACATTCGTCAACCCCGGCAGTTACACCTACCCGGATCGGACCCTGTATCTCCGGCTGAAAACGGTGTCTGCGCAGTAACGGTCTCCGAGCGCCGGTCGGCGCTTTTTCACCCCTGGAAAGAAACACAATGCCTGGAAGACCGCTTTTGACGTTGCTGCTGTTTTCACTGACCGTCGCTATTTCACCAGCAGAAGGTGTCCCCTCATGGGCGACACCGGCAACACCGGCAACACAGACGCTCCCGGCGGCAGAGACACGGAGACAGGGATCTTTCCTGCCTGCCCCAAGGCGAGCGGAGACGATGCAAGGTTACCTCAGCCGCATCGCCAAAATTGACCGGAAGTCTATCGTCTGCCCGGAAACCCTGCTGAAGATCCCGCCCCTGCCGATCTGGCGGAGATCCGGGGGTTACCGGGCGACCTGCGCGACCTTCGTCGATTCCTGGTCAAAATCTGCCGGAACGCGTGCCGTACCAACAACGACGGGGTGGCTTATCCCTGAAACTCTCTCCGTGAACCCCGCCGTGCTGGATACGGACTGGGCCGCGTCACGACGCGAGGCTCTGAAATCCAGCAACCGGATCCTCGATTTATCACGGACATTGTCGGCAGATCAAATCAAGGCTATGTCCTCCGCCAGGGATGGACTGATACCCGTTTCCGCCCTGACGCCGGGACAGAAAAAATTGCTCTGGCGCATTACCTCAGGGGGAGCCTTCGGTCGCGAAACCGCAGAAAAAAACCAAGGTGAGTTAAAGATCGGGTTCCTTGTCTCCGCCTCCGTCCTGCAGCGAATGGGTCAGGGGAAGGGTGGCCTGGACGAGTATTTGCCCGTCTTTAATTACCTGACCGGACAAAATATTGAGGGCCGCATCAAGGAGACAGAGCCGCCGAAGCGGCAGGCCGTCTACGCGCCGATCAGCCCGGAGAGTAGGATCGTGCCCTCCGGGAAGGTTATTTCCGTCCAGGAAATCTGCCGCCGTGTCTCAACTCCGGCTCTGACACTCGTCCCGGACGCTCGGATTAAAGATCAGCGCCTCTTTTGTGCAGGAATCGATACCCTCTCACTGCCCTTCGCCGCCGAACTGATTTCTCAGGTGTACCGTACGACCATCGCGCAGACCGGAAGCAGCACCATCTCCCTCGCACGGCGGACGTACCGCAGTTACGTTCATCCGCTTGATATTCGCGAAGTAGATATCGCTATCGCACCGGTCGAGGGGGCACGGCACGCCCGATTACTCGGCGAGTTCACCAAAACCTACAAACGACTGCCGTACAGTAAAACGATTCCCATTCCCGAAGAGCGATTTTCAACCTGGGCGAGTTATCCCATCAGCCTTCTTCCACCGTCGGAGCAGGAATGGCTGAGCCGCGTGATCCGAGACGATCCCAACAACCTCCAGGAGTTCCGCAAGGCGGATCTGGATAAAGTCCTTCTACGGTTCAGCACCCCGAACTGGCTGTTCTTATCCACCAAAAACTCCTCATCGAATCAGCAAATATTCTGACGGTTCCTACAAATCGCTCTTTTGGAACGGGATTTGCCATTGGGGTCAAAAGCGGGAGTGATTCCTGCTTTTACGCTCTTTCGAAATTCCGAGCACCTATGCTCAAAGAGGCCCTGGGCCTCTCTGATGTCTGCGGTGCATATTTCGTCTTGTCAGGACATTTATCCGCGAGCCACAGATAAAAACCAGCATATTTACCTATAAAGAAATCATGTTAATTCGTTTTTAAGATTCCAATGGAATAGGTTTCTTATGGTAAAGTTAAAACCGACACAAGGAGACACAGCCATGCTTACTGTTTTTTTGTGCAATTATGGGTATCGCCCCCCAGGTAAGCACTCACCTTATTTCTATTCCCCAAGGATGTTTTAATGTCGAAAGGTTTCTCACACCTCGTGGCAAGCAGCGTCGCTGCTGCCGCGTTTTCTTTCGTTTGTCTCCCCGCCGTCCACGCCGACACCACCGCCGTGGTGACCCCGACCAGTCTTCAGGGATGGCATTCCATAGATGTGACCGGTGGCGGTTCCGTCGTCATCACCGGAGACGCCCCGCGAAGTGGCAATGGTTCTCTGGAGTTTAACTCCCCCGGCAGCAACGGCAAAGCTACGTATCAGTTAGGCGGAAACGCTTTTACCAATAACTTTGGAACACTGTCTAACCTGACGACTCTCGGGTACGACTTTAATCGTTCCGGCAGCAGCACCGCGGCCGACTTCCAGATGCCCTCTTTACGTCTGCTCATACGCGATGGCTTTCAAACGGGCGTATTGATCTACGAGCCGGTTTACAATGGACGACCGACGACGACAAACACCTGGATGAGCTCGGGTAATATCGTCAGCAACGACGGAAACTTCTGGCTTCGCGCCAACTCGGCAAATTTTTATGGCAGTCCCAATGGTCAAACTTTGACCACGTGGAGAAGTGGCGCTACCGTCGTCAGCGACACGGGTACCCGCACCTCTCCGTCCTTCAGCGCCAGCACGATCATTTATGGTTTCGAACTGGGCATTGGAAGTGGCTGGGCAGGCACCTATGAAGGATTTGCGGACAATTTCCGTGTCGGGTTCGGTACGGGTTCGGTCACAACGTATAACTTTGAGACCGCCGCCAGCGCAGCGCCGGTACCGGAACCCGGTTCCGTCGCGGTCACGGCGACAATGCTGTGCGGTGTTGCAGGACTCGTCCTGAAGAGCCGACGCCGCAAATCCACTCAGGCATAACTCCCCTGTCATTTGAAAACGGCCTCCGCAGACTTTACTGCGGATGCCGTTCGTTTAATCGCGGTTATAGGTTCCCACTACCTCGCCGCGGGCGAGGACGTGCCCCCGCATGGCGGTGAGCAGGGCCGGACGGTTGAAGCCGGACGGCAGGTCCAGAACCGTATCGAGGGCGAACACCTGAAAATGATACCGATGGGCATCGTCGGCGGCGGGCGGCTTGGGACCGTAGTAGCCGATAGTTCCCGTCAGATTCGCCCCCTGCCTTCCGCCGCGAAGAACTCGCGGTGTCTCCGTTTTTTCGATATCTCGGGGCAGGCTCTTGATAGTTGGGGGCAGATTCGCGGCGATCCAGTGCGTCACCGGTTTGGGATTCAGGGCGTCCGGGTCTTCCATCATCACCACAAGCGATTTGGCATCGGCGGGAACGCCGGACCAGCCGAGCGCGGGCGAAATCCCCTCGCCGTAAGCGGAGTACTGCAGGGGAATAGCGGCATCGGGAGCGAATGCGCCGGATTTTACGTCGAGCACAAGTGGCGCGTTGACGGCGACATCCAGCTCTCCCGTGATGCTGCGCTGTAGACTGAGCAGGTCTGATGACGCCGTCCGTCGCGCGGAGGGTTCGTACCGGACGCGATAGATCGTGTTGTTGGTATCATCGGTGAAAAGCAGCGACCCATCGGTGTGAACCGCAAGCCCGCAAAGACGACCGATGTGCCCGTCTGCCCCGCCCGGCGCACCGCCGGGGAGCAGAAAGCCGGTCAGGAACGGGTCGATGCTGATAGGGCGTCCGTCCGGACCGAAGCGGATACGGACGATCTCATAGCCGGAGGCGGGCTTCCGGTTCCATGACCCGCGCATCGTGACAAAAGCATCGTTTCGATACTCCGAGGGAAACCGATTCCCTGTATAGAACGCCATCTGGAGCGGGGCGCTATGGGCGGTGTATGTCAGCGCGGGCTTTCGGCTCATCCGCACCCAGTCGGCGGGCGTATAAGGGGCAGGCGGGCGGGGATGGGGCGTGATGATATCGTCGTTCGAGACGAAGGGCCAGCCGTACCGCCCGTTCTCCACGATCTCGTTCAGCTCTTCGCGCGGGCGGTCATTCCCCATGTAGTCGATTCCGTGATCCATCCCCCAGAACTGCCGCGTCACCGGATGCCAGCCGAACCCTATCGTGTTACGAAGACCGCTGGCGAAGATCTTTCGGTTCTTACCGTCCGGCGAGACCCTGAGCATGGTCGCGGCCTCGGGGTCCCGCTCATCGGCGGCATTGGTCGTCGAGCCGACACTGATATAGAGCATCCCGTCCGGCCCGAACGCCATGGTTCGGTTGGGATGCTGACCGGCATCCGGCAGATCCTTTATCAGCAAACGCGGCTTCTCCAGGGTGCCATCGGCTTTTCTCTGCGCCACATAAAGCTCGTTGATCGTGACAAAGAAGAGCTCGTTCCCCCGGAGTGCGATGCCGTGCAGGTTCGGCATCTTCGCCACCACCTTCTGCACATCGGCGATACCATCGGCATCGGTGTCCCGAAGCAGTGTCAGGGTGCCGGGGTCGCGCTGGGAGACATAGACCGCGCCATCGGGCGCTATCTGGAGCCAGCGCGGATTTTCTATCTCCGCAAATCGGGTGAGACGGAACCCCTCCGGCAGCTTGATTTTCGCGATGCGCTCCGGGGTCGGTTCCAGCTTTGCCAGCTCGTAGACATTTGCCTGGATGGATTCGTCGGTGGTCTTCGCCTGCTGAGCGGATACCACCGTGGCGGTGAGGGAGAAGCCGAGCAGGAGCAGTGTCCCCGCGGCAGCGGATTTCGGAAACATGATGGGCCTTCCAGGTCGGACGAGGGAAAAAATACCGACCTCACCGCGTTTTTCCCGGTCTTTTGTCCGCGCAAACCGACCATTCGTAATGATCTCGTAATGGTAGGGCTGTATCGTCCTCTGTAAGTCCCTGTCTCCATGGGAAAAACGGCGAGACGACATCCGCCTAAGGCGGAAATCGGGACGAAAAAGAAGGTCATCCATGAATCGATCATTCTCTCTTTCTGCCGGTATGTCCGTGCTCTGCGGGGCTGCCCTGGTTGGAACCATGACCATGTCCGGGTGCGGCGGCGGCAGTTCGTCGTTTGTGCAGTCGGGCGGTCAGCCCTCGTTCGCGAGCCGGACCTACTCCAGCACGGTGACGCTGAATAATCGTCAGACCGGTGCGCTTTTGCTGACAACAAACGCCGACGGGACCGCGTCGGGAACTTTAAGCATCGATGACGGCGCAACAGATCGCGGAACCTCCCAGAGCCGGGTGGTGATCGCGACGCCGCTTCTTTCGGGAACATTCGATCCGGGGTCCGGGGCGGTCAGTCTGTCAGGCTCGTACGTGTTTAACGGGCAGACCATCCCGATCTCGATCAGCGGCACCCTGCCGACGCCGCCGTCCATCACCGGAGGATCGATCACCGTGGTCGTGGACGGCGTCTCCTACAGCAGCAGTTTCACTTCGACTGTCCCGGCCCCCACACCGACGCCTCCGACTGGAGGGACCCCATCGCCGTCCCCGTCCCCCACCCCGACACCAAACCCCGGAACCGGCGCGTTCAGCTTCACGCTTCTCGGCAAGAGCGCGGACTGTAATTTCAGCGATGCGGGGTTCGGC
>JAZKEA010000359.1:0-6538 GCA_040387315.1 Armatimonadota bacterium
CCGAGGCGTCCTCCTGGATGCCGGCGGCAGACCCCTGCCCGGTGTTGTCCTGCACTTGAATCAGAAGAATCGTGATATGGAGTCCTTCTTGGGACCACAAACGATTGGAACTGACGCGGACGGGAAGTTCCTGTTCACCAACCTTGCTCCCAACGATGAGTATGTCGTCTGCGCGGCAATGACGGATCTTGCCACACGCAGTGTCGCCGCCCCCACCGTTACGGTGCGTGTCCCGGGCGATAGCAAATCCGCCAATGATGTTAAACTTCTGGTATCTCGTGCCCGATCTATTCGGGGTCGACTCCGATTGACGGATGGTAAGCCAGTTCCTCGGGGAACGCGCGTGATGCTGGGCCGGGAAGGTTCCTGGGATGTTCAGTTCACGGAAGCGGATAGGGAAGGCCGGTTCGCATTTAAAGGGGTACCGGCAAATGGTGGGGATGCACTGAGCCTTTACGCGACGATCCGCGGCTACAAGTACTCAAGGAAGACGCCGGGGCTGGAAAAGGTGGAATATCGGATACATTCCGTTCCCATCCCGCCGGGAGAGAGCGACATCACGGACCTCGACGTCTTCTTCGAACAGGGTTAATAAGACCACCCGACGAAAGCCGTCAGATGGTCTTAGAAGGTCGTTATTGCGTAGCCGTCAGGGGGAAATGCGTGGCGATAAGGGAACGTCTGTGAGGTCCATCTGCATATTTGACCGGGTGAAATGACGGATTTCTGCAATGGCGTCCGGCGCGGCTCCAACATAGTAAATGCTGTGAAAACTCTTCCTGTCTTTGGAGTAGCTGCCGCCGAAGCTGCCTTCCACCAGGTTCTCCGGGAGAGTCTTGTCGTTGTGCAAAGTGACAACGTATTTGCTGAAGCCCTCCTCGGGCACAACCGGCGTGCTGAACTCCACTTTACTCCAGATCGGCGCACGCTTTTCCAGGAAGAATCCTTTCGGAAGCACGGTCGCACGCTCCGCCTGGTAGCCGCTTGCCGCAGGGTCGCTGGTGAGGGAACCCCGGTCTTCCCATGCCTTCAATGTCACCGATACGCCGAGGCTGGTACGGGGAAGACGGTAGATACCCCAATCCTTTACCGGCGGCTTGCTCCCCCCTTGGGGATATGGCTGTACCGAAAAATGGTCGACAAAGTAGTGCCAGCCGTCTTTTGTTCTGAGATAGTTAGAGGAGGCATAGCCGAAACTGGTGAACGGCGGCATTTTGTAATCTACGGCCGCACTTGGTGAGCCGACCGCCGATTCCGGGTCAATGTCGCCGGGCTCCGCCTGAACGCGAAAAACAATGTGGCGGTAACGGGCGACGTAACCTTCCGGCCCCACACGGTTCGGTCGCCAGCGATGCGCGATAACCTGCGCGGACGGAACTAAATTCCCTTGTACATTCCAGACGACGCCTGGGCCGCTGCCGTCCTTGACGCCGACCTGCACCAGTTCCATCTTACGCGAACGCGCAGCCGTCGCCGTCGCAGGCAGTATGCGTCTTGGAGTAGGATTTGCTGAGGGTATGGCTGCGGGCGCGGCTGGGGAGACGACAATCATTCGCCTGACGGCTGCACGTGACAGGGCGATGCCGGAGGTGCTTACTCCGACGAAACAGGCGCCAAGCAGCACCACGGCTAGTTGTTTTCGGGTCATCCTACCCCTCCTGTTTTGGGTGAGAACGGCTTCCAGTCGAATCGCCATTCCGCTTTTCCTCACGAGCGGCTGAGCGACAATGGGCACACGGTAGGCACGGCGGAAAGAGGAAACCTGCTGAAACTGGAGGAGCGCCTTGGTGTACACACTCGGCGCAAGCCCCCGGGCAAGAACCGCATCGTCCGCCGCCCTCTCGGATTCGAGACGCAGACGGGAGAGCAGCAGCCACACGAGCGGATTGAACCACTGCAGCGTGCAGAGCAGGAAGGCAACGCCATTCCACAGATGGTCGCGGTGTGCGATATGCGCTTCTTCGTGGAGAATGACGGCGGTCAGCGTTTCCCCGCTCCAGTGGTCGGCATCCTCCGGTAGTAGCAGGACCGGGCGTCTCCCACCCAGGCCACCCAGGCAGGCAGGAACAGTCAGACCGGGTAGGATGCGCACCTCATAGGCGCTTTCCTGCTGCACACGGTCGGAGGCTTTCGTGCCGGATCTGCGCAATCTCTCGCCCCAGATCAACGCGCCGATAAACCACAGCCCGACGCAGCAAGCGCCCACGGCAGGAATATTACGTAAGTACCTGGCTGCCGCCGCCACGTGCACCGCCCAGTCCGCAGCCTTACTCGCGGCAATTATTGATGCCGTTCGGGTTACCGAAGCAGGGTTGTCCGCCGGGCTTTGCGCGGTCCCTTCGGGTCGGGCCGGGGCAGCGAGGGGGAGAGTTTGTGTGGCGGACACGGCAGGCACGCTCACGGGCCAGCGCGCGGCGACGAGTGTTGCGGCGCAATAGCAAAGGCTGATCAGGACGGCGCCGTTAGCGGTGGCGCGTCGCTGATCGGCAGAGGCTGCCCGTTGCGCGCGTAACAGCAGGAGGGCCAAAAGCACCGTGGCTCCGATGGGAAGCGACGGCGCGACCAGGAGACTCATCCGGGTTCCTCTTTCTGCTCAGCGTTCTCAGCCTGC
The DNA here is from genome assembly GCA_040387315.1 of Armatimonadota bacterium. Taxonomy (GTDB): domain Bacteria; phylum Armatimonadota; class Armatimonadia; order Armatimonadales; family Armatimonadaceae; genus JACMJB01. The sequence goes on from JAZKEA010000359.1 coordinate 2,612, forward strand.
TCAATCAACTTTTGGATACGTTCTCGTTCCGTTTCGGAAAGGCGGGAGCCGCCGGTAAGAAGTGCGGCGATTGTCTGCGACAGAGACCCCGCGAAGAAGGTCTCCACCACGTTTTCAAGAATGCTCTTCCCCGCTTCGACCCTGGGGAAAGTGGGCGCGTAGAGAAACCGGCCATCCACCTCGGTATGGTGAATGCTGCCCTTCTCCTCGAGGTTGCTCAGGAGTTTGCGCACGGCAGAGTTGCCCGGCGAGTCGGGTAGCCGCTCACGGACTTGGGCGGCAAGAAGCGGGCTTTCCCGGTACAGGATCTCCAGAATCTGTTGCTCACGGCGACTGAGGTAGTTATCGGGTAGTCTCATAATCGTATGCGATTATTTTCGCATACGATTATGAATTGCGCAAGTGTTGACCGAAACCTAAAAATGGGCTGCCTTTGTGGCGCGTTCCCGGCCACTCGCAGCGATTTCGGCGACATCTATGAACTACCTGGCACTAGTCTCGCGGCGTTCTAGTATAACCGTGCTCTGAAATCCGTTTCGTGTTTAATCCGTGACAGCTATCAGTAAAAAATATCGATCTTCTCCGCGCCAAATAATGGCTCTGACGCACTTTTGATACTGCTGGCGAATTCAGGCGGGCAGTTTCCAAGTCTCATCGAGATGACATTCCCGCCTGAATTATCGAAGGTTTCTTGACGGAGTCAGTAGCGGAATCCCCCGGTGCCAGGATATGTCTGGCTTGTTACCGAATTCGCCAGCAGTATCACTTTTGGTGATTAGAAACCCTGATCCTCGAAATTTGGGTATCGCGAGGTATGAAAAACGTAGCTTCGGCCACGTCGGCCACGCTCTTACCTTGTCTTCCGGGTGTAGAGGTCACCTTCATTGCTTCCACAAGTATCGGCATCGAACTTCAGCTCACGACCACGTCGCCAATTGTCGCTTGTCCCTTGTGCGGACAGGTGGCCCGACGCGTTCATAGTCGTTATAGACGTGCTCTCGCCGATTTGCCCTGGAACCGTGTCGCGGTCCGTATTCTGCTGCATCCTCGGAAATTGTTTTGCGACAATGCCCAATGCAAGCGGCGCATCTTCACAGAGCCGCTGCCACAGTTCGTCGCGCCTTACGCCCGAAAAACCCTTCAGTTACAGGAAGCGCTCTATCTCATTGTATATGCCCTCGGCGGAAAAGCGGGAGCACGAGTCACCGTCGAATTGGGATTGACTGCCAGTGCAGATACCTTGCTGCGGCGCGTTCGGCAGGTCGCTGCCCGTCATCCTAATGCTACTGCTGAGGCTGGCTTAAGCGCCGTTGGCGTTGACGATTTTGCCTTTCGGAGGGGAAGCCGCTACGGCACGATTCTGGTGGATCTTAAGTCGCGTCGCCTCGTCGATCTGCTGCCGGATCGTTCCTCCGAAAGCTTAGCCGCATGGTTAAAGCGCTATCCCAGTATTGAGGTGATTAGCAGAGATAGGGCAGCCGTTTATGCCGAGGGAGCCTCAGCAGGAGCGCCACAGGCAATCCAAGTTGCAGACCGCTGGCATCTGCTGCGAAACCTCGGTGAAGCCATGGAACGACTGACCGCTCAGCACAGCCCGCTATTTCGGCAAGTGGTTCAGATGGCTCAGATAAAAGAGGCAAGCGCACAATCCCCGGATGCTCCAGATCCCTTGGTTGCTGCGATCGCAACGGAAATGCTGGAACCGTCAGAGAAGGTTTCCCGTGTAGAGCAGTTGCGGTTGGACCGTTGCGCCCGGCGCGAAGCGGTCTACCATCAGGTTAAAGAACTGCGAGCGCAAGGAGGTTCCCTGGGATTCATTGCTGAGCAAACCGGCATCAGCACGCGCACCGTCCAACGCTTTTTGGCAACGGCGCAGTTTCCAGAACGAGCCCGGCGACGGTCACAACGGTGCCTGACGGATGCCTACCAGTCCTATCTGCGGGAGCGTCTCCTATCCGGTTATACGAATGTGGCTCAGCTGTATCGGGAGATTAAGGCCGAGGGATACTCTGGCACCTATAGCTCTGTTTACGCTTTTGCTTCCCACATCACCGGTGGCTCACGCATCCCCCGCAGTGTTGTCAGGGGAAAGACTGGGCCGCAGGTACGTTCTGCTGGAACCGGAAAACGCGAAGTACCTCCGAGTCGAGACGTCGCCTGGTGGCTCCAGGGGCATCTGACGACCGGCAAGCTCGAGGTGACCGAACAGCAGCAGGCGTTTCTTCAAGCGGTTTTTGAACAGGCCCCCGTATTGAAAGAAGCAAGTGAACTGGCGAAAGGGTTTGTGTCTCTGCTAAAGCAACATGCTGTTGACGATCTGACGGGGTGGCTGGAGAGCGCCATCCAAAGCGGTTGCAACGAGATCCGCAGCTTCGCTCAGGGAATCAACCAAGACTTGGCAGCAGTCAGAAAGGCAGTCTCCCTTTCGTGGTCGAATGGTCAGACAGAAGGACAGGTTAACCGGTTGAAGATGGTCAAGCGCCAAATGTTTGGGCGAGCAAAGTTCGATTTACTGCGAGCGCGAGTGATGCCTATGCCGCAAAGGATGGCTGCCTGAAAAACGCGATGAATTCCTTGTTGAACCGAGGATACAAACGAATCACCAAAAGTGCGTCAGAACCGGTATATGTCGCCTAGAGTGTCGCCTAATACCAGGTACGGGAACGCCAAATCAGCGCCGTCGGTTGTGACGGTCTCCTATCTCCTGGCGGGTTCAACAAAATAGTGGCAGGTTCCTTATCTCTACGCTTGCTCGCATACTGAAAGCGAACCAAGCAAGCATAAATATATAAGATACGGGAATGGTGAAGTACAGTCCGTTCACCCGACACTGTTGCTCAACCCGGTACTGTTGCTCCACCCGACACTGTTGCACTGTTGCTTAGAAGTCAGGACTCCAGCCCATCCTATTCATCATCCTGACCAGCATCCTATTCATCACCCTGTCGCTGCCTCTCGGACCTCAAGTAGCGCTGGAAATAATACGCCTCAATGAGGCTATCCACGAACTCGATGGCTCGTCGGCACGAGCGGTGGCGCTTGGCAAATGGCACCATGTCGGCACGCCACATCAGCAGATCCTCGTCCGGCAGCGGCGACTGCTGTAGTGACTGACCCGAGCGCCGCGTCAGGAAGTCTGCCGTCGTCAGCGCGCGGATCTCGGCAAGAGACGCCTGAGCCTTTTCAAGGTACTCCCGCAGCTCATCCCCGGAGATGTCGGCAAAGCCGGGTGTTCTGCCCGAGGGGCGGCGTGGGGTGGCTCTGCCGAGCGTGATGAGGAGTGTGCAGGTGTAGTCGTCCTGCGCGCCCGTGCACTGCAGGTAGACCGGCTCTAAGATCATACCCGCTGCATCGATATCGCCGAGCTTGAGGTAGATGCTAGGACCACTGAGGCCACTGGGACCGCCGAACACCTGTGGTGAGTTGGACAAGTCGGTTAAGTTGGATGAGTTGGATGAGTTGGATGAGTTGGATGAGTTGGATGAGTGGGATGAGTGGGATGAGTGGGACAAGGGGAGAGCAGGAGAGGGTTGCAGGCTTCCCAGCACGTCTCCGTCCCGGGGTGACCAGAAGAAGTCTGGTACGCAACTATCATCATCCCTGTTACCAGTGCCAGCAGTGCCAGCAGTGCCAACCGGTTTGATCGGGTCAGTTAGGAGAGGTGGGTGGTTGGGATTGGGATTGGGATTGGGATTCGGATTCGGATCGGGTTGGTCGGATTGTTCAGGACCAGAGGGATATTTCGTCATCAGTCTTTCTCTATTATTTTCTATCGTTGCTTTAGTGACCCTTGCATTGGTGGCCCTTGCTTTAGTGGCCCTTTTGGCTCTTTGGCAATTCTCTGTCCACCACGCGGCCACTATCGCTTGTAAGGCCACTATCGCTTGTAAGGCCACTATCGCTTGTAAGGCCACTATCGCTTGTAAG
>JAZKEA010000360.1:0-2365 GCA_040387315.1 Armatimonadota bacterium
CCCAGCGAGGAACGAGCGTTTATAGGGAGAGGGGCAGGGGGTGAGGGCATCTCCGCGTGAGAACAAGAAAAAGGCCGCTCTTCCCAGACTCTTGTCATTGGGAAAAAGCGGCCTTTTTACTTGTGCGTCAAACCGAACTACGTCAGGTTGTTCAGCGGACCCTCGGCGCAGAAGTCCGGGTTGCCGAAGCGGTTGATACGATGTCCGAATCCGTGTGCCAGAGACAGCAGCAGCCGGTTGTGCGGGGCGCGGGTGTACTGAAGCGCTCGGCCCATCTTGAAGTTCAGCCCGCCGCCCACAAGAACGAACGGGATGTTGTCCAGGGTGTGGGAGTTGCCTTTTCCCAGCTCGTTCGTCCAGATAATCAGGGTGTTGTCCAGCAGGCTCCCGCCGCCGCCGGGCTCCGGGGTCTCGGCAAGGCGCTTGGCGAGATAGGCAAGCTGCTCGCAGTACCAGTGGTTGATCTTGGTCAGCTTCGTCTGCGCTTCCGTGTTGCTGTCGGGCTCGTGCGAAAGGTCGTGCTGTCCTTCCTCGATTCCCAGCCAGCGGAACTTCGCCTGACCGACCGAGTTGGTGTACTGCAGCGTCGCCACACGGGCATGGTCTGCGGCAAAGCTGTCCACCATCAGGTCGATCTGCAGTTTGCTGATCTGCGGCATCTTGTCGTTGTCGCGATTGACGCCGGGCTCCAGGACAGGGACCGGGTGACCGACATCTTCCTTGCTCGCCTTGAGCTCCTGCTCCATTTCGCGCACAAACGTCGCATGTTCGTCCAGTATCTGCCGATCCTGAACCCCGACCCGCGAGCGGACTTTCTTCAGATCCTGCTGAATATCGTCCAGTACGCTCTTCAGGCTCTCCTGATCTTTGAGCTGTCCGTAGAGTTTGCCGAACATCTGGTAGGGATCGTCGATTGGGGAGACAGGCTTGTTCGGTCCCGCGTAGGACATGCGAGTCCAGGTATCGGCCCGCTCACCGACCATGACGCCGAACTCCAGCGACCCGAAACGGGTGCGTGTCGCCGGGTCCTTCTGGAGGAAATTCTTGATCTCCTGATCAATGGAGATACCGCTCGACCAGCCCGCGGGCGTGTCGGAACCACCCTGGACATTGCCGGGGAAAAGCTCGATACCGGTAAGAAGGCACCCGATACCGCGCATATGACCGTCACCGTCGCCTCGGACACGGTCGCAGACCCCGTTCAGCGTCAGCACCCGGTTCTTGAACGGCTCCAGCGGCTGCAGACTCTCCTTGAGAACCAGGCCCGGCGCGGTCGTGTCCGGCCAGAACGTGGACGGCACAATCCCATCCGGGCTGAAAAGCACAACCAGTCGCTGCTTGCGCCGCGCGGCGGTGACCGGGGCGGCAAGAGACGGCAGGTTTGTCAGGAAGGGAATCGCGGCGGCGCTGAGGCCCAGGTCTCGAATAAAGGCGCGGCGGGTATTTTGGTTCGGCATCGTTGGCTCCTCAAAGCTATTCTACCTGAAACAGACGCAGAATCTGAACGCTTAGTTCGATCTAATCGATTAATTTGTGTCGTTGTGCTGCCGTACAAGTAATCATCACGGAAATGACACAAGCTGGAATACGGTCATTATCTGAAAATAATATGAAAATATAATGACACGAAATGACCAGTTATCATTGACGTGGGGTACGGCGTGGTGCTAAAATCGTGTCATGGTAAGTATTCGCGATGTTGCGCTGAGAGCCGGAGTCTCCCCGTCGACGGTCTCTCGGACGTTCCGTACTCCTGACCTCCTGACCGAGGAGACGCAGCGCCGGGTGCTCGATGCCGCACGGCAGGTCGGGTATCGGCCACGCGTATCCGGGTCTGCCGCATTAGCCGCATTACCGGATATGGCGCGCGCTTCGGTTAAGCGACAGCGTCATATTTCGGAAGCCGCCACGGACTCCATCGGCTTCTTGTTTTTTGCGCGCGGCCCCCAGGATTTTGTGACGTCCCATACCTTCTATGCCCCTGTTCTGGCGGGCGCACAGGCGGAAGCGGCCGCCTGTGGTATGAATTTTCTGCTGCATACCGTCGACTTCACCGCCGTGGACGCACCCCTTCCCCGAATGATTGTCGAGCGGTCGGTGGGCGGTCTTCTTCTTGTCGGCGCGGTGGACCGGGCCATAGTCGATAAATTTGCCGTCTACATTCCCAATGTTGTTCTGGTTGATAACCTGGACGAGCTGGGCGCGTATGAAAGTGTTGTGTCCGACGGCTTCGGCGGCGGGGTGGCGGCTGCCCGGCACCTGATCGCGCTGGGCCACCGGCGCATCGGCTTTGTGGCAACGCAGCGTGGGGTGCCCACGTTCCAGGATCGCCAGCGCGGCTACTGGTGCGGGCTGCTGGAGGCGG
>JAZKEA010000361.1:0-543 GCA_040387315.1 Armatimonadota bacterium
CACTATCACGCCGAACGCGAGCGTCAAACGAAAGGGCAGCATCCACAATATCCAGAACTATATCAACAGCGCCATCGGGCTGACTGGCTTCCTGCTCGGCGACGCGCGGCTGATTACTGCGGCGATTGATGACCCGGAGTACGGCTATCGGCAGCAGATGGCAAAAGGGGTAATGGCGGACGGTATGTGGAAGGAGGGGGCGAGTGGCTACCACTTCTTTACTATCGGTGGCGTCTGGCCCCTGACCGAAGCGGCCCGGAACTGCGGTATCGACCTTTACGGCCCGAAGCTGAAAAGTATGTTCGATGCCCCGTTTAACTTCGCGGCCCCGAACCTGACCCTGCCGGATTTCAACGACAGCGACGAAGTCGCCCTCAAAAGCCGCGCGGAGCTTTACGAACTCGGGTATGCCCGCTATAAAAACCCGCTGTATACCTCGCTCTTGAGTGGGGAACGCAGTACGCGGCAGGCGCTTTTGTTCGGTGTGCCAAACCTGCCGAAGAGCGCGGGGCCAGTGGGCGTGAGCGGGAACCGCAACTCGGA
>JAZKEA010000361.1:553-3872 GCA_040387315.1 Armatimonadota bacterium
GGCCTATGCGTGCTCAGCAATCATCTTTTCGCCGGTGGCTGGGACAAGGCGACCATCGCCCACAATACGCTGACGGTCGACCAGAAGTCGCAGTCGCCCGCAGAAGGAAAGAGCCTCGCCTTCGGCAGTTCGGAAGGGGTTTCCTACACGATCAACGATGCCGGACCGATCTACCCCGGTGTCCGGTTTGTGCGGACGGTGGCGATGATCGGCCCGAACGTTGTCGTTTTTCTGGATCAGGTAAAGGCCGACGCCCCGCATACGTTCGATATCGCGTACCATCAGATTGGGGTCTGGGATACCGCTGCGGGAGCATTGTCCGGAACTCCGTGGGCAGCACCGGATATCAACGGCTACAAGTTTCTGAAAGACGCGACGATTCGCTCTGGTGTCACCGGGTCACTGTCGCTGCAGACGAGGTCCGCCGCGAAAAGCGGAGCCGCTGGCGCGATCACAATCGCGGGTACAGGGGGAGAATCGATAGACGTCATCACTGGCTATGGCCTGCGTAAAAGCACCGAAGACCGTGTTCCCATGCTGATTATGCGCCGACAGGCTATGCAGACCGCCTTCCTCTGGGCCGTTTCGCTCGATGGCTCGCCGGTAACGCTGCGCCTTTCGTCGGTCAAAGACGGCTCCGGGATGTCCCTTGCCACCGATGAGGCCGCGATGGTGCAGGTAAGCACCGGAAAGCAGACCCGCCTTCTGCTCGTCAATCCGGACCGCCGAGCGGTTCAGGCCAATCTGCCGACGGGCGAGTCGTGGAAGACAGACCAGCCGCTTATGGTCCGCTACGAGGGCAAGTAAGCGCCGCTTTGGGTATCCTGCCGGTAGAAAGAGGGGGACATGCAATTACGAAAGACTTTTGCCGGTATTTTTGTCGCTGCTGGGCTGCTGGCGGTCACTGTTGCCGCCGCGTGGGCGCAGAAAGAGGTGGGCTTCCCCAATGCCGGGGTTCATCTTACGAAGCCGCAGGGATTTGTGGCATCAAAGAGCTTCGACGGTTTCGAGCAGGCCAGTACGGGAGCATCGGTTATGGTGATACATATTCCCGGTCCGTTCGCCGAGGTGACGCGCGGATTTACCGCTGACAACTTCCAGGAGCTTGGGATGACACTGCGACGCAGGCAGAACGTAAGGGTCGGCGGGAAGCCCGGCATTCTGCTGAGTGCAACGCAGTACGAGCAGGAGAAGTTCTTCGAGAAGTGGATCGTGGCGATAGGAGATCCCTCGCATACCGTTTTGGTGACGGCCTCCTTTCCGCAGCGCCGCGCATCTGAGCTATCGGCACGACTGAAAGCAGTCGTTCTGAGCGTGCGGAAGGACAAGACCCTTAAGCCACCGTCTGCGGATGCCGGACTGCCGTTCATTATCACGCCGAGCGCGAAGATGAAGCAGGCAAAAGGGATCGGAAAGATGCTGCTCTACACTAAAGACGGCGTGGTTCCCACGAAGGCACCCGCCGACCCGCTCTTTGTTGTTGCGCCTTCGATGGGCAGTGCGCTCGTGGGGAATCGCGGCGATTTTGCCCGGAAGCGGCTGCTGCAGATGGATCAGACCACGGACATTCAAATAACTGCGCACCAGCCGGTTCGCGTCAATGGCCTGGATGGCTTTGAGTCGCTTGCGACCGGGAAGGATGCCAAATCCGGCACCCCGCTCCGGCTGTACCAGACCCTGCTCTTCGACGGCGAAAGCTATATCGTGATGCAGGGCCTGGTCGGCAGCGAGCAGAGCGCCGTCTACCTTGGTGATTTTAAGGGGATGGCGCGAAGCCTGCGGCGGAAATAATCGAATCTATTCTGCCGACCGGTACGCAAGGTCCAGAAGCTCGATGGGGTGAACGATCTCGGGGGCGTTTGCGCCTTTGGGCAGACCCTGCTGAATCCAGGCGAGACAGCCGGGGTTGCCGGTCGCGACAATCTCCGCTCCGGTTGTCAGCAACGCTTCCACCTTCTTCTTCTGGAGAACTTTCGCCATATCGGGCTGCAGATAGTTGTAGACACCCGCCGATCCGCAGCACTGGTCGGAATCCGGCATCTCGATAAATGTCACACCGGGAATCGACTTGAGCAGTATACGAGGCGGGCTCGTCACCCGCTGACCATGCGCGAGGTGGCAGGCATCGTGGTAGGTGACAACCGCGTCGATGTGTCCCGGCATCGGGCGCGGCCCGATAGAAACCAGGTACTCCGTGATGTCCTTCACCTTGGCGGAAAAACGCGCGGCACGCTCCGCCCACTCCGGGTCGTCCTTGAGCAGATGCCCATAGTCCTTCAGGAACGAGCCGCAGCCCGCTGAGTTGAGGATGATGGCATCGTAATCGTCGCCTGCGCCAAAAGCTTCGATGGTTTCACAGGCAAGGTCTTTCGCGTCCTCCAGTTTGCCCTGGTGCCCGTGAAGCGCCCCGCAGCAGCCCTGAACCTTGGGGCAGACCACCTCGATGCCATTCGCGGCTAGAACCCGCGCGGTCGCCAGGTGTACCGGGCCGTAGAGCACGCGCATCACGCATCCCGCCAGCAGTGCGACTCGTCCCCGCTTTTCCCCCTCGGCGGGGGTGACCTCCGGCAGGGACTGCGCGGCCGCGCTCAGGTTTTTCGGAATCGGCACACCGGTTCCTGCGGGCAGACCCAAAAACTTTGCCACGGGCGTCGGGATCTTGCCTCCGGTCAGCTTCCCTGCCCGGAGCGCCACCGCCATCAATTTGGGGTTGGTCAGGGTCTGCAGGAGCCCCTCTCGCAACGCGCGTTCCCCGACGCCGCGCTTGGATACCTGCTCCTGCTCATCGCGGAAGTGCTCCAGAAGATGCCCATAAGGCACACCGGAGGGGCACGCGGGTTCACAGGCTCGGCATCCAAGGCAGCGATCCAGGTGGTACCCCGCGGTACCCGGCCCCGTGGCCTCTTCGGTCATCAGGGGTATTTTTCCCTCGAACATGCCCCGCATAAGGACAATACGGCCCCGGGGGCTGTCGGCTTCATCACCGGTGGCGCGATAGGTAGGGCAGGCATCGAGGCAGAATCCGCAGTGGACACAGGCCATCAGGCCCTTTTCAAGATCGGAAGAGTTCATCTACTATAATTTAATCGTCTGGAAGAAGTGAATGCCAAAAAGCCCGTTACAGCTTTCCGACGAAACGGCCTGGATTGAGCGTGCCTTTGGGGTCCAGGGTCTCTTTCAGGCGCTGCATCAAGGGAAAGGCGGGGGGAAGTGGGTGCCACAGGGCAAGCCCTTCCTCGCCGCGAAGGGCCAGGGGAGCGTGGACCGCGCTTGTTGTTGCCGTTGTTTTGGATCAGATGTATTCCGTTGTGCTGGGGCC
>JAZKEA010000361.1:3882-10786 GCA_040387315.1 Armatimonadota bacterium
CGGTAGCTACATCGGGGCAGGTGACTTCGACCAGGCCGAGCGGCGCTAATGTCTGGATCGCGGTGGCGACTTGGAGAGACGAGACGGCGGCATGGGTGCGCCAGGCATCCGAGGGCGAGACGCGCAGACGGATGTGGGCGGCGTTCGGGTCGGGTTCCTCGACGGCAAAGTCGCTGTCCAGAGGAAACGGCTCGCTGATACCCAGTTCGCGGCAGAGATCGGCGGCCGCCTCGCACTCGCCGTCCACCACTTCCTGAGGCCCGTTCCAGGTGGTGAAGAGATAACGCAGGCCCCCGGCTTCGTGCAGCAGGGAAAGGGACGGCGCGACGCGGCGGCTGTTAAGCGTCGTTATCAGCGTCCCGGTGGCATCGTTGCCCGCGCGTGTCAGGCGAAAGAGGAGCGCGCGCGTGGCCTCAGGCTTTGGGGCCACTTTGAACGTCGCCTCGACAATGACGCCCAGAGTCCCGAGCGCCCCGACATGCAGCTTGGGCAGGTCGTAGCCGGTGACGTTCTTGACAACTTTGCCGCCGCCTTTCACCACCCGGCCTTGCGCATCCACAACCGTCAAGCCGATCAGCCAGTCGCGGACCCCGCCGTAGCCGACGCGCGACGGACCAAAGGCATCCGTGGCGATGATGCCGCCCAGGGTGGCACGGTCGCCATAGGGCGGATCGAGCGGCAGAAACTGGTTCTTTTCCGCCAGAGTTGCCTGGACATCGGCGAGCGTGACGCCCGGCTCGACAGTGACGGTCAGGTCGCCGGGCTCGTGGGCGAGGATGCGCCGGAACTGCGAAAGATCCAGAAGAATATCCGCCCGGAGTGGCGGATAGCCGTAGTTCTGCCCGGTCCCGCCGCCCCAGGGGATCACGGACTGACCGTCCGTGTCCGCCTGAGCGACGATTCCTGCTAACTCTTCCTGGGTGGTGGGCTGGACGACCGTTGTTGGCTCGGTGCCGAGGATACCTGCATAGCTCTGCATATTATAAGGGGTGTCGCTAGGCCATCTTCGCTGTCAGAGCGGCATCGGGGTCCAGGTAGTAGTCGTGCGCGTGCAGATCGGACAGCGTGCGCAGTTCGGCCTCGGACATCGGTGGCGTATCGACGGAGTGTGCCAGCTCCTCAAGCTGCGGGGCATCGTAGATGTTCGGGAGAACCGTCACCATGCTGGGCTCGGAAAGGATGAACTGCAGCGCCGCTTGACCCAGAGTGCGTCCGGCTTCCTCGGCGATAAAGCCCAGCTTTTCCACCTTTAGCAGCCCGCGGTCCAGCCAGTTCCGCTTCTGCTCGTTGGTGGTCATGCGCCAGTTTCGGTGGTCGCCGGGGGCGAAGGTGGTTTCCGTGTTCAGGTTGCCTTCCAGCAGGCCTGAGGCATGCGGGACACGCGCCAGGAACCCTTTATTGTGCTTCGCGGCCTTTTCGAAGTTGGGATACCCGATCTGCTGCTCGAACAGGTTATAGATGATCTGGACGGCGTCCATCTTCGTGTTCTCAATGATATACGCGGTCTCGTCGATCTGACGGTCGTTGATCGCGGGGCCGAGAGTCGCGCCGTACGCGCGGATCTTCCCCTCCTGTTTCAATGTCTCCAGTTCGGCGAGAAGATCGTCGCGCTGCAGGGCATCGATGCGCGGGTTGTGCATCTGGTAAAAGCCGATATGATCGGTGCCGAGCCGCTCCAGACTCTTTTCGACGGCGAAACGAAGGTACGACGGCTCCCAGTTCTGGGGGCGCTCGCGCTGGTTCGGGTCGGCGACACTGTTATAAATGTCGTAGCCGAACTTGGTGGCGATGGTAATCTCGCTGCGCTGCGTGGGCGTGAACGCCTCCGCAAGGATCGTCTCCGCGCCGCCATCATCGTAGGTGTCGGCGGTATCGTAGAAGGTGATGCCGAGGTCGTAGGCGCGGCGCAGCAGGTCGATTCCCACCTGCCGATCGGTGATTCCCCACCAGGTCGTGGCGACGGTCCAGACGCCAAAGCCGATCTCGCTTGCGGAGACGTCCGTGCCGGGAAAATTTCGGTACTTCATAATTTTTATCTTACCGCAGACGTCAAGCATCCTGACAGAGGCGAATCAAAACACCCTCGGCTGCGGCAAGGTAGAATGAGGTCCTTCCTGTTTTGCCGAGAGGCGTCAACAGCATGGCAGCGGGGTACGGCTCCGCTATCCAGGTGGGTCGGGAAAGGGATAGAGGCGATGGCCCCAGAGATCACTGCAGACCAGCCATCCCGTTCTGACCGATCCACACTGCTGTATGGCGATTTGATGCGCGTCTGCGGAGCAATCGCCGTTGTGGTGTTGCACGCTGCTGCCGGAGGCGTGGTTCGCTTCGGGTCCATCAGTAACGCGGACTGGTGGACCTATAATATTTTAGACTCCGCTTGCCGATGGGCCGTGCCGGTATTTCTGATGCTGAGCGGGGCCGTGCTGCTAAGTCCTCGCGACTCCGAGCCGCTGCGAGAGTTTTACGCTAAACGCCTTGCCCGAGTCGGTTATCCTCTGCTGTTCTGGTCCGTTCTTTATCTTCTGTATGCGAACCGAGGCTTCAGTCCCACCCGCGCCATGTCCAATGCGGCGGCGGCAGTCGCGGTGGGTACGCCGTACTACCATCTCTACTTCTTGTTTGTCCTGCTTGGCCTCTATCTGTTCGTGCCCGTGTTCCGGGTGGTCACACAGCATCTGAGCCAGAAACGGTTGCTGGTCTTTGCCGCTCTCTCCCTGACAGTGGCGAGCGGCGATTCCCTGATGCACACCTTCGGGGAGGAGCGACCGAATGCATTGTCGTTGTTTGTCCCGTATATTGGCTATTTCTTTCTCGGGTTTGCTCTGAGGGATATGACGTTGTTGCCTGCAAAGGAACGGGTCTGTGGGCTTCTGGCTGCCGTGTCCCTGGCCCTCACCGCTGGCGGCACCGGACTGATTGTTTATCAGTGGGGCATTACCCGCTGGGGTCTTTTTCTTTACAGTCCCTTCAGCCCGACGGTGATTGGGATGTCCGCCTGCTTATTTTTGCTATTTGTTACGGCGGCGTCTCGGCCCCAGAATTTTTCGCGGTTCTCGAATGCGAGGTTATCCGCGCTTGGCGGAAGCACGTTAGGTATCTATCTCCTTCATCCGCTTATCCTTGACCTCCTGCAGAAACGCGGGTTCGTCGCCGCTTCCTTCGCGCCGCCCGTTTACCTGACAGTCGCCATACTTGTGCCTCTTGTCGTCAGTCTACTGTTCACGCTCCTGCTGCAGCGGCTGGGGCCGCTCAAACGCCTGACAGGCTGAGCATTAGCTTTTCCACCTCAGGAATCCACTCAGTCTTTGGTGAATAGATGACCATGCCTGTACCGTTATCTACCGCCGCTGTTTGGAGCGCTGCTCGCCGTCAGAGAACGTTTGCTGTGTCCGTCCTTCTCTGTTCTGTCGGCCTTGCCGCCTTGCCCGCCGGGGCGCAGAAGTCGCCCGCGGTCCCGAAGCGGGACGATGCGGTGCTGGCGGCGGTTTGCGCCGTCTCCGCCGCGCCGCTGGAGAGAACGGTGCGGGACCTCGCCGCGTTTCCTACCCGGCATACGCTCTCCGGGGCGCGGGGCGTGGATGCCGCCGCTGCTTATCTGGCCCGCGAATTTACCGCGATTTCCCGCGCCAACGGTGGGCGTCTGCTGGTAGAAAAACAGACTTGGACGCAGCCTGCCGGGAACCGGATGCCCGCCCCGCACACGCTGACAAACGTCATCGCGACGCTGCCGGGTACGGAGACACCGGAGCGGGTCATCGTTATCAGCGGGCACTACGACTCGCGCGTGACGGACGTGATGAACATAAAGGACCGAGCGCCCGGCGCGAACGACGACGCCTCCGGTGTCGCGGTCGTGATGGAACTCGCGCGGGTGATGGCGGGACGACGCTACCCGTGCACGGTCGTCTTCGCCGCCGTCACGGGCGAGGAGCAGGGGCTTTACGGCTCTACGCACCTCGCCGAGACGATGCTGTCCGCGAAGCGCAACATCGTCGCCATGATCACCAACGACATCGTCGGCAACTCTCGCGGCGAGGGCGGAATCCGCGACGACCGCCATCTCCGTGTCTTTTCCGCGGGTTACGACCCCACGGAAATCCCTGCCGATGCCGCCCGCCGCCGTTCCGCGGGAACGGACGCCGACACACCGTCGCGCACGCTTGCCCGGACGGCCGCGGACGCCACGCGCCGCTATGTCTCCGGTTTCTCCCTCGCGCTCGTCTATCGCAACGACCGCTACGGACGCGGCGGCGACCACAGCCCGTTCCTGCAGCGAGGCTACGCCGCCGTCCGCATGACCGAGCCCAACGAGGACTGGCGGCACCAGCACCAGGACCTTCGCGTCGAAAACGGCACGCAGTATGGTGACCTGCCCGAGTTCGTCGATTACGACTATCTTGCTCGGGTCGCGCAGGCCAACGCCTCCGTCGTCGCGGAACTTGCCAGCGCTCCGCCGCAGCCTGCGGACGTTACGCTCAAACCCGACCTCAGCCCCCGGACAACGCTCTCGTGGGCCGCGCTGCCCAATGGCGCTGCCGCCTGCGAGGTACTCTGGCGTAAAACCACCGACACCGAGTGGAAAGGCGGACGTGTGCTGCCGAAATATCAGACCACCATCACCCTGCCTCTTTCCAAAGACGATTACCTTTTCGCCGTTCGAACCATCAGCGCGAGCGGGGCGCGCGGCCTTCCTGCCGTGCCCGCAGCGGGGCGCATCACCCGGTAGCGCCACACCCATCAGGAAACCGTGCCTCGTTTGCCGAACTAGCTCAGCAGGGAATCTAATTTCGTCATGCCTAATCCAGCCAATCTGCCCGCCGACACCGACCGGGGACGTCTGCTGATCGTCTGCCCGGACCAGCCGGGGATCGTTGCCGCCGTTTCGCGGTTTCTGTTCGACTGCGGCGCGAACATCGTCCATTCCGACCAGCACACCACAGACCCGAGCGGCGGCCTCTTCTTTCTGCGCATCGAGTTCGATCTGCCCGAGCTTTCGGAGAGCGTCGCCGAGATGGATGCCGCTTTCGCCGAGTCTATCGCCACGCCGCGCGGGATGCAGCACCGGTTCACGGTTGCCGCGCGGCGGAAGCGGCTTGCCGTTTTTGTCTCGAAGGAAGAGCACTGCCTGATGGAACTGCTATGGCAGCAGCGATCCGGGGACTTAGGCGCGGAGATCGCCACCGTTATAAGCAACCACGAGGACTGCGGCCCGCTTGTGAAGCCGTTCGGCATCCCGTTTCATCACGTTCCTGTTACCAGGGATGCGAAGGCGCAGGCGGAAGAGACGCAGCTGGAACTGCTCGCGGACGCGGGCATCGATGGCGTTGTGCTGGCGCGGTATATGCAGATCGTTTCGGGCACCTTTATCCGGCATTGGGAAAACCGGATCATCAACATCCATCACAGCTTTCTTCCCGCTTTTGTCGGGGCAAAGCCGTATGCCCAGGCGCACGCGCGTGGCGTCAAGATTATCGGCGCGACCGCCCACTATGTCACCGAAGAACTGGATGCCGGACCGATCATAGAGCAGGATGTCCAGCGTGTGGATCACCGGCACACCGTCGAGGACCTGAAACGGATCGGACGACAGATAGAGCGAACCGTTCTCGCGCGGGCGGTGGCCTGGCACGCGCAGGATCGTGTTCTGGTCTACGGCAACAAGACGGTCGTCTTCGCGTGACCTCAGCCGCCCCGATCATCGAGGCCGTTCATTTAACCAAGCAGTACGGTTCGGGTGCGATCTCTCCTTTTGCCGTCGATAATCTGAGCCTGTCCGTCGCTGCCGGGGAGCTGCTCGGGTTCTTAGGCGAGAACGGCGCGGGGAAAACCACCACGATAAAGATGCTTACCGGTCTGATCCCCCCAACGGACGGGACGGCGCGTATCGGGGGCTTCGCGATGCGGGAGAACCCGCTGCAGGCAAAGGCGCTCGTCGGCTACATTCCCGATAACCCGTTCCTGTACGAAAAGCTGACCGGTCGTGAGTTCATGGAGTTTATCGGGGATCTGTATCGCGTCCCGTCGAATGCGTCGCGACGGTCACGCATCCACGACCTGCTGACGCTCTTTGATCTCGCCACAAAGGCGGAATCGATGATCGGCGGCTACTCGCGTGGGATGCGCCAGAAGATCGCGCTTGCTGCCGCGCTTCTGCACGATCCCAAAGCCCTGTTTCTGGATGAGCCCACGGTGGGTCTGGACCCCAAAGCGACGCGGCGTCTGCAGGATGTCCTGCGAGCGGTTGCCGCTCAGGGCACAGCCGTTTTTTTGTCAACGCACGTTATGGAGGTAGCGGCAGGTTTGTGTGATCGGATCGCGATCATGCATAAGGGACGCCTCACGGCTATCGGAACCCCCGCGGAACTGACGGACGGAGGCAGGCGTACGTTAGAAGAGGTCTTTCTATCGCTGACGGGCGGCGCGGGCGCGGAGGATGAAGTGACCCGCCTGCTTTCCGGCGCACCATCTGCCAATATTTAACCAATGACCCCACAAATATTACCTGTTGTCACCAACGCTCTCACCAATATCGCGGTGATTTTGGGCAAATCCCCGATGCCGATGAACTCGGATACCGCCGCGACTGCGGGCCTGATTGCCCTGCTGGCGGTGATCGTTATCAACGGGCTGTTGCTTGGCGTCTGGGGCATCCGGCGATTATATCTGGAGCGGGGGACATTTCAGCGGAACTGGAGCTATCTTGACCTGTGGCTGATCCCGCAGGTTATCGCGCACCTGTTCGGGTTCCTGCTGGTCCCGCTGATGTTCCTCGCGATGCCGAACGCGAAGACCGCCGAGGACATGATGTCCAGCGTCGGCTTTATCCTGCCGATGCTTTTCATTCAGAACATCGTGTTTTTCGGCGTTCCCACCGCATTTATTCGCTGGAAGTATCAGCTTC
>JAZKEA010000361.1:10796-17330 GCA_040387315.1 Armatimonadota bacterium
GCCAAGCCGCCGCGACGTTTTGCTGGGTATTGGGCTCGGCCTTGCCGCGATTGTCGTCTCGCTGCCGCTGGAATACGGGCTGACAACTCTTGCCAAGCATTTCAGCTATATCCCCTGGGTAGAAGCGGGGCTGAAGATGGAGCAAAGCCTGCCCATCAATGCCCTGATCGAATCCGTGACGAAGCAAGGAGTCGGTGTACTTTTGCTGGCGGCACTCGCTATCGGTCCCGGCCCCGGTTTTGGCGAGGAGATGCTGTTTCGTGGGTTCCTGTTTGGCTTACTCAGACGCCGTCTCGGACTGTGGCCCGGCATTGTTATCTCGGGTTTCGTTTTTGCCGCTGTCCACGGATACTTTATTGGGTTTCTTCCCGTATTTCTGTTTGGGATGGCGCTTGCCATGCTCTACCACAAAACGGGCTCGCTCTGGACCGGCATTATCGTCCATGCGACAAACAACTCCGTGCTGGTCCTGCTGGCTTATTTCGTTCCAGCCCTCAGCCATTAAGAGCGAAGCGGAGATGGATAACTAACTATGCGAAAACGATCTGTGGGCTCGTCGCTTCTGGCGACGGTGCCATTGATTTTACTGGCAGCCACCTTGGCCTTCTGGGTGATTACCGCGATGAGTCTGCGCGTGGGTGGTGCGCTCAGCGCGACCGCCTCTCAGGAGGCGGTGCGGCGCACCGCCGATGATATCGTTACCAGCCTGAAAGAGGGCCGGACGGAACAGGCGGATGCGCTGTTCAACGGCTGGGTGGGTATCGCCGGTGGTAGCAGCAATGCCTACATTGCGCTGGCCTCCGAGATCATCAAGGCGGGGCGCCCCATGGACGCCGCACGTTACCTGACCGCGGCCACAGCAAAGAAGGAAGTCAACTGGGACCCGATGCTGTGGGCAACGCTCGCGGAGGCGCAGAACAAAGTGAGCGATACGGGGCAGTCGAAGCTGAGTGCGGCTGAGGCGGAAAGGCGGGCCGAAGCGTTCACAAAAGGAGAACCAAAAACTCCCAAGGCGAAAGTCGATACGCTTGACCGTATCAACCGCCTGAACCAGGTTGCGGCCTACTACAGCGACATCAAGAAAGAGCCTTCCCGCGCGGTTGCACTTCTGGAGGAGGCGCTTCGCCTGGATGAAAACGTGCAGACTCTGAATGCCCTTGGTTATACGCTGGCGGATAAGGGCTCGACCACAGCGGAGTTCAACCGCGCCATCGAGCTTACCAAAAAAGCGGTGGCAAAAGCCCCCGGTAATCCCATCGTTCTTGACTCCTACGGATGGGCACTCTTCAAGAAGAATGACCTGCAGGGGGCGCGCCGGGTTCTGCGCGAGGCAGTCGATGCCGCTCCGATGATAGCCGAGATCCGCTACCATCTGGGAGTCGTCTACGCCCAGCTTGGTCTGACCACGGATGCCGCACGGGAGTTCGACAGAGCCCTGGTTCTGGACCCCGAGAACAAAGGTATCACTGAGGCAAAGCACCGTCTGCGTCAGCCCGCGGGACAGGGAATCCTGGAAAAGGCCTGAATGGGTGCATTGCAGATTTAGGGCGACCCGTTTACTATTTTCTCACGCACGGGGGGCGCAAGGGAGCCGCGTTTTGTCGGGATTTGGTTTGCAAGCGAGGGGCTGAAAGCCCCTCGCTGCGCGGCGGCGCTTCGCTTGCCAATCGCCCTCCGGGCGGAACCGGAAAAGCTCTCTTTGTCTTTCGCGCCCGGAGGGCGCATGGTGAGGGAACCGAACCGCACAGCGAGGGGCTTTCAGCCCCTTGCGACAAAACGCCCGACAAAACACGCCCAGATTTGAAACGCACCCGCCCTGAATATACCGGGCAGGCCGCCTACAAGCTCTCACACCAGGACAGCACTTCCGCAAATGGCCTCTCCTCCAGCTTCGCGAACCACTCGCTGCGTGACAGCTTCGCTTTGGTGAGCGCGGGACTGGAGAGGCCACAGAGCAGTCGCGCCATCTGTCGTGGCTGTCCGAGCGCCTCCGGGTGACTGGCCCGAAGCGCTCGCATTTCCGTTGCCAAGTTATCGGGGAGCGGCGGCAGAGGCGCGGGCGGTGGAAGCGTCGCCCGGCGTGATGTCAGGCAAAACCCGCAGTGACCGCACGGTTCGCGGCGCTCCTCGCCAAAGTAAGCGGTCAGGACATTTACCTGGCAGCTATCAAGAGTCACGAGATCCAGAACGCGCTGCAGGCGCTCCATCTCCGCCTGCTCGCGTCCGGAGAACCGGGTCATCAGCTCTGTTGTCAATGCGTCGGCGTCTTCCGTTTCGCGCAGGCGGAAATAGCGCAGGCGCGAGTCAGCGACGCGCAGTTCCACCATCCCGCGTTCTGCGATCACCTCTAGCGCCCGTGTAATCCGTCGCCGCTCCTGATCCAGTTGCGTGGCGGCATCGTCCGGGTTCAGCGCGTACCAGAGTCGTCCTTTCTTTGCCACCCGAAAGAGGTCCGCGATCAGCTTTCCCGGCTCGCCGGGGAATGCCTCGGCGATAGTGGCAGGGGAATGTCCGGGGTTCGGACGAAACTCGTAGCCCGCGTAGAACGGTGTTCCCTGCCGCAAAACACCCATTAGCTCCAGATAGGTGAGCACCGTTTTCAGCACCAGCTGGCGCAGGTCATGCTTTGCCGAAAGCTCATACAGGCTGACATCGAACTCCGGCCCACGCCCCAGCAGATCGTCAAGCAGACCCTTCAGCGATTCGTGGGTCGGCGTGTCTCCGTAGGCGAAGTTCTGGAGCGTCGGCACATCGTCGGGGCAGGCAAGCATCTCGACCGTTGACGGCTGGTCATCGCGCCCCGCTCTGCCGATCTCCTGGCTGTAGGACTCCAGCGATTTGGGCAGATTATAGTGGTACACGTAGCGAACATTGGCCTTATCAATCCCCATACCGAAGGCGATCGTGGCTACGACGATGCCTTTGTCCGATGCCATCCATCGCTCCTGGATAGCGCTTCGCTCCTCGCTTTCCATACCCGCGTGATAGGCCTCTGCAGGCAGACCCGCTCCTGACAGCATTTTGGCGATACGCTCGGCGGTCTTTTGCAGCGTCACGTAGACAATCGTTGGGCCAGGAGGACGTTTCTGCAGACGCTCCAGCAGCAGGGCGTCGCGCTTGTCCGCGGTGACTGGTGTGGTGGCGAGGCGCAGGTTCGGACGGTAGAAGCCCGTGACAACCGCATCGTCGTCGGTGATAGCGAACGCTTTGCGGATATCCGCGACAACCGACGGTGTCGCGGTCGCAGTCAGGGCGAGGACCCGCTCCGCGCCAAGAGACTTCGCGAAATCCGCGATCTTAAGGTAGTCGGGCCGGAAGTTATGGCCCCATTCCGAGATACAGTGCGCCTCGTCTATCGCCAGCATCGACAGCTTGACGCGCCCGATCTGTCCCAAGAACCGCTCATTGTTGAACCGTTCCGGCGCGACATAAAGCAGCTTCAGAGCGCCGGAAGCCAGTTTGTCGGCGATAGCGCGGGTTTCCTCCAGTCCCAGTGACGAGTCCAGACGCGCGGCGGCGATGCCCCGCGATGTCAGAAAGTCAATCTGGTCCTTCATCAGAGCGATCAGCGGGGAGACAACAAGGGTCACGCCCTCGAACGCAAGCGCAGGAAGCTGGTAGCAGAGCGATTTTCCTGCCCCGGTGGGAAATAACGCGAGAGCCGAGCGCCCCGCCAGGAGGGACTGGATCACACGGTCCTGACCGGGCCGAAACTCACCGAATCCGAAGTGTTTTTGAAGTAGTGCCTGCGCGTCCATAGATGCCCTCGATTTGCTGCCTTTAAGTATACGTTGTTCTGGGATATCCGTGAGGGCAGGTATAATCAGGCTATCCCCTGTTCAATCAAGCAGAACGACTGAGTAATTTTCGGAGGCTATATGGCGCGTGCGCTACGTTTTGGAACCTGGCTGCTTTGTCTCTTAACGACAATGATAATAACTGTGCCTGCTATGGCATCCGCACCGAGAAAGGCGACACCGAAACGCATGACAGAAGCGCAGCGCAAGACACTTATTGCCGAAATAGAGACTCTGATCAAGCAGAGCAATGCGGAAATGGTGGGTGTCGCCTTTCACGATCTCGCAACAGGAGACAAAATAGAGATCCGCGCCGATGAGCGTATCCATCCCGCAAGCACGATCAAGCTGACCGTTCTCGCCGAGGCGTTTCATCAGGCAGAGCAGGGCAAGGTCAAACTCGACGAACCCGTCCCGCTCAACTACACGTTCACCAGCAATGCCCCCGGTGCGCCGCCGTTTACGCTCACTACCAACGATGACAGTGAGAAGACGCTTTACAACCGTGCGGGAGAAACTGAAACGATTCGAGAACTCTGCCGTCTGATGATCGTTCGCAGCAGTAATCTTGCGACAAATCTGCTGTTCGACCGTCTTGGTGTGGACAATGTCAATGCCTATATGCGGTCCGTCGGGGCGGGTGATCTGCTGCTGAAAAACCACCTTCAGGACCACAAAGCGTTCGAGACGGGAAAGACAAACCTGGTCAATGCCCGTGGGCTTTGCAGACTCCTGACACAAATGGCAGAGAAAAAATTGGTTTCTAAGGCAGCGTCTGAGGAGATGATCGGAATATTGCGTGGGCAGGAGTTTAACCAGGGGATTCCCGCGGGTCTGCCTGTGGGTACGACTGTTGCCCATAAGACAGGGAGCATCACCCGCATCTACCACGATGCCGGTATCGTCTATCCGCCGGGTGACCGCAAGCCATACGTGATCGTTGTCCTGACAAAAGGCATTGCGGATATGAGTAAGTCGCAGAAACTGGTGGCGGAAATATCCGGTCGTCTCTACAGTGCCGTAATCCCGCCCGCAGAAACCCTATCCCGTTAGCGGCGATTCTGGATATAATTGGGCCATGAGTGAGACTTCTTCCCCGACCAGCGGCAACCCGGTATTTCCCGGATGGTACGCCGATCCCGAGATTCATTTCTTCGCAGGCCGTTACTACATTTATCCGACAACCTCCGGCCCGTATCATGAGCAGACGTTCTTTGAATGCTGGTCGTCGGACGACCTGACGAACTGGCGGAACGAGGGCGTGATCCTCGACTTCAAGGACGTGCCCTGGTCCACGAACTTCGCGGCTTGGGCCCCGTCCTGCGCCGAAAAGAACGGCAAATACTACTTCTATTTTTCCGCGGGTGATGGCGCGGGCCTTGGGGTAGCTGTCTCGGACTCGCCCGCAGGTCCGTTCCGTGATGCCATCGGCAGGCCGCTCGTAGGGCATTATCCGCACGGCGCGCAGCCTATCGATGCCCACTGTTTCGTGGATGACGACGGACGGGCCTACCTCTACTTCGGCGGGCATAACAAGTGCGTTGTCGCGCCGCTGACACCGACGATGTGCGCCTTTAACCGTGATTTCCGCGATATTACACCGTCCCCGAACTATGTCGAGGGACCGTTCATGGTGAAGCGTCGGGGATTGTATTACCTGATGTGGAGTGAGGGCGGCTGGGGGAACCACACGTACCTCGCCGCGTATGGCGTTTCCGATAACCCGTACGGGCCGTTTGAGTACAGCGGCAAGATTCTGGAGAACAACCCTGAGGTGGCTCAGGGTGCGGGGCACCACTCCGTTTTGCTTCTGCCGGGGACGGAAGACGAGTGGGTGATCTGCTACCACCGACGCCCGCTAGAGGAGACCGGGCGCGATCACCGTGTCGTCTGTCTGGACCGACTGGAGTTCCGCCCCGATGGCAGCATCGCCCCAGTAACACTGACCCACAGCGGCGTTACGAGGCATCCGGCAGTGTAGCTGCTAAATTCTATAAATGAAGGTTAAGATCAAGAACAAAGAGGTCGTTCTGACGCAGTAGATACAGTCTGCTGCCCCGCGCAAATATTCTGTCTGCAGACACGATAGGATTACCATCTTCATCCACCGGGACGATCGTTTCGCTTTCTGTAGTTCCTGAATATAGGTGCAGCAAGTGCAGTTGGTCTTTCTCGTGATAGCTGCCACTGAAGAGAACCCGGTCGTCGCTGACGGCGAACGCATGACTGCCGGAAACAAACGTATTTGCCCAGACTGCCTTAATCTGCTTTTGATGCAAGCGCACCAGGGGGAAATCCGTATAGTAGTAGAGCCAAACGTCTCCGTCTTCGCCGACATTCATGGCATAACAATCGTCGATACTCGGGGCAAAATGAGGTGCTCTTTCAACCACCTCGGACCTATATCGGAAGGCAGGGACGCCATCTGCTGTAAAACACACCACGCCTTCCGCCCCGAGAATGCCTCCACTGTAAACACCCTCGTCGAAGTAGCTGACCCATATGGAATATTCGTCTTGGGCTGCCTGGACGTCTTCTACACCGTCGCCCACAGCAAAGCTATGTACACGATTACCGGAAGAGTCATAGATAAAGGCGTTATTCTCTCTGTCATCGGCGGCACGGGCACATACCAGGAGCCAGCGGTCTTCTCCTAGTGTCTCGACTAGGTGATAGTTTCGGTACGTCTCTTCAAGGTCTGTCTCCCGAATACCGTTGGGCGTCCATTGCTGAGCCC
>JAZKEA010000362.1:0-1756 GCA_040387315.1 Armatimonadota bacterium
AGGTCCATCAGGTCCGGGGCCGACGTCTGCAGGCGGTAGGCCATCTCATAAGACGCGATACGGGTCGCGATCTCGGGGTCGTTGTCCCGCGCCGCCGTCCCACGATTCAAGGTCCCGATCAGGTCCAGCGAATCCCGCTGCAGGCGGGCATCGATTCCAACGGGACTGCTGACATCGAGAATGGGATCGCCGGAGTTCCGGAGCCGGACGCCCGAGTAGACCGAAGGCAGGAAACCGCCAGACCAGTTCGCCGCGCCGCCGCTGATACCGGCCCCGGTAGACATGACAACAAAGGCGGGCAGGTCGGCACTCTCGGAACCCAGGCCGTACGTCACCCAGGAACCCATACTCGGGCGTCCCGGCTGGGCGAAACCGCTGTTCAGGAAGATCTGCGCGGGGGCATGGTTGAACTGCTCGGTCTTCATCGACTTGATGATACAGATATCATCGACGACGTCGCGCAGGTGGGGCAGCATCTCGGACAGTTCGGCCCCGCTCTGACCGTACTTTCCGAAGGTGAAGCGCGGTCCCAGACATGCGGCATCGGCGCGAATGAAGGCGAGCCGCTGCCCCTTCGTCATCGACGGTGGCAGGGGATGCCCCTCGTATTTGAGCAGTTCTGGCTTGAAATCGAACAGATCGAGCTGGCTCGGCGCGCCCGCCATGAACAGGTGGATGACTCGTTTCGCTTTCGGGGCGAAGTGGGGTGCCTTCGGCGCGAGCGGGTTCCTTAGGGTTGGCGCGGCAGATGGCGGCGCGGCCCGCAGCGGTGCGGCAAGACCGTCCGCAAGGAGCGCGGAGAGTGCGATCTTCCCTACCCCCACCCCGCACTCATTGAAGAAATGCCGCCGCGTGGTCAGCAGAGGATGTTCGCGCCGTGGCTGGTTTCGTTCACATTCATGGGACATGGCGTTGATTTTACCTTCGGACGATCGCTTCGTCGACATTGAGCAGGACGCGGGCAAGGGCGGTCCACGCCGCGCGTTCGGAAAGATTCTCGGTATCTGCCTCCGAACCCGTCCCGGCGATCTTGGTCGGATCGAGTTCCTTATTCCGGAACCGGGCGTGCTGTGTTTCGTAGTACGCGGTCAGGGCCTTTGACTCGGATGCCGTTGGCGGGCGGGTCAGGCAGCGCCGGAACAGGATCGTCGTCTTCTCCGCCACCGTGCCCGGTCGCGCGGCGAGTGATTTCCCCAGCGCCTGCGCGGCCTCCAGAAACGCCTCGCTGTTCAGCAGGGTGAGGGCCTGCAAAGGGGTGTTGGAGATATCGCGCCGGGCGCAGGTCGCCTCGCCGCTCGGCGCGTCGAAGGTCGCGAACGTCGCGTAGGGCGCGGTGCGCTTGCTGAACGTATATAGCCCACGCCGGTAGCGGTCCTCGCCTGTGCTGACGGTCCACTTCAGAGGGCCATACGCGCCGTCCGTGGTGATCCCCGGAGCCTGCGGGGGGAAAACGCTCGGCCCGCCGATCTTCGCACTCAGCAGGCCGCTCTCCGCAAGGGCGCTGTCCCGGATAAGCTCGGCCTCCAAGCGCAGGCGCGGGCTGTACGACAGCAGCCGGTTTTCCGGGTCCTTTGCCTGCTTCTCGTGCGTAATCACGCTCGACTGCCGGTAGGTCGCCGACGTCACGATGAGCCGGTGGAGTTTCTTGACCGACCAGCCCTGCTTCACGAATTCGACCGCCATCCAATCGAGGAGTTCCGGATGGGTCGGCGGGTCGCCCTGATAGCCGAAATCCTGGGTGGTGCGGACGATTCCA
>JAZKEA010000363.1:0-2681 GCA_040387315.1 Armatimonadota bacterium
CGACATCATGTGCTCGTCCGCATGAGCCACAGACGATAGGCCCAGTAGCCCGACAGGAGAGCGGCGAACTCTTTTCCCTCCGGTAGAATCGTCTCCGGTGCGGGTCCGCCTTCGCTGTGCAGACTGGACAGCCACCCGGCGATGTCAAGGTCGCGGTTCCCCAGGCAGATCCAGTTCCAGTCCACCAGGACCGCGTCTCCAGTGCCGGGACGAAAGCAGACGTTGTCACTGCGTATGTCGAGGTGCAGAAGGTCATCGCCTTCCAGCGGTGCGGCGCTCTCGGCGGCAATCAGCGTGGGCAGGGCGGTCTGGAGCCAAGCATTGGAGCAGAGACCCAGAGAAAGAAATGACTCGGGTTCTTCCGCGACCCGGCACCAACTGGCAAAGCCCGCCCTGTCATCCGCGACTCGTGTCAGCGGAAAAGTGATGCGGGACCGGGAGGCGGCAACCTGGGAAAGCGCGGTTCGGATGCTGTCGATCTGGGCGCTGTTCCAGGGAGGAGGCCAGTGGGCATCGGAAAGATCTTCGAGCACGAGAAATATTTCGTCGCCATCGTGCCAGGCGATTCTTTGCGCCATGTAAGGAGCGCCGTCCAGGGCGTCATAGACCTGCGCCTCAATGCGCAGCCATCCCGCTGTCCTGTCGGTCGTTGCCGCCTTGACAAAGACAGTGCCGCCCTTTTCCAGAGTCACCCGCAGACGCCGAGCGGGTGTATAGCCCCCGCCAATCGGTTCCGCACGGATCACTTTCTCGCCAAGCCTATCTTCGAGTGTTTGGCGCAGGCGGGCGGGCAAAAAATCCTGCTCAGGGAACATGATCTTTGTCGATGCGCTCGCCGTAATGCCAGCGGGACCGTATCTTCTGGTAGAAGTTGGGTCCGCCCACACTCAGTATCTTGACGCGGTGCGGGGAGCGCCGAATCACCACGGAGTCACCGGGATACAACGGTGTCTCGATCTGACCATCCACGGAGATAACCGCGCCGTCGTTGTGGCTGCTGTGGGGCTCGACCGTGAGGTGGACGGTTTCGGTGTCGGGGATGACCAGGGCGCGCGCGTTCAGTGTGTGGGGGCAGATGGGCGTGATGATCAGCCCCGGTACGGACGGATGAACCAGAGGCCCGCCCGCGGATAGGGAGTAGCCGGTTGAACCGGTGGGGGAAGCGACAATTACGCCGTCGGCGGCGTAGGTCGCGAGCAGATCCTTGCCAATGCGAGTCACGACATGCACCATGCGTACCGCATTGCTGGCGACCACCATGTCGTTCATCCCCAGCAGAGCATCCGGCAGTGTGCACTGATCCCCGGTGTTCGGGCTGCCGTCGCGGCGGATCACCTGACCGGAAAGCATCATTCGCTCCTCGATAGTAGCTCGGCCTTCCAGAGCGGCATCAACCGCTGAGAGAAGGTTTTCCGGGGGGGCTTCGGTGATAAAGCCGAAGTGTCCGAGGTGGATGCCAAGAAGGGGAGTTCCGTGCGGGGCAACCAGACGCGCCGCTGCCAGAAGCGTGCCGTCGCCGCCAAAGACAACCACAAAATCGGTCTCGGCAATGGCATCGTCGGCTGCCGGGGCGCAGCCCGCCTGACCGATCCGCTCGGCGACCATGTCTCGGGCGAGAACGGAAACACCGCGCTCCCGAAGAGTCGCCGCGAGCCGCCGAGCGGCTTCCAGGGCGGCGGGCTTGGTTTCATTGATAAGGAGTCCGACGGTTGGCACGCGTTATTGTACTCGGTGTAGCCGCCATGGCACAAGGAGCCTGTTAAACTGTGGGCTCGAACGGTCCGGTGGAGTATGTCTGCGCCCGGCGCGAAAGGGGAGCGGGTATGGCTCCTGAGGCGACGGCATCACGGAGGGCGCGGGGCGATTGTCCGAATGCGTCCTTGAAACGGCGCGAGAAATGGAACGGGCTGGCGAATCCACAGAGGGCGGCAATCTCGGTAACTGTAAAATTGGTGCGGCAGAGGAGCGTGACCGAGCGGTCCAGGCGCGCCAGTCGGACATTTTCGCTGGGCGAAGTGCCGGTCGCGGCTTTGAAGAGGCGGCAAAGATGCTCAGGCGTGACGAAGGCGGCTTCTGCAATATCTCCAAGAGACAGAGCGCCCGCGGGGTCTGTCTCCAGACGTGAGGAGATGTAGGCAAGGGCACGCTCCACCGGTTCCGGATACTGCGGACGCGATGTGCTGACGCTACGGACACTGCCGGATTCGCTCTCGCCGGTCACAAAAGCCGCCACCAGGCTGAGCGCGATCAGCTGACGCTGGACAGCATCCCCCTGATTGCCCCAGGCCATCAGATTGCGAAACAGGGGACGCAGCAGGTCCGTATCTCCGGAGGGACAGCGTACCAGGGGCCATCTGTCGGGGTCGGGCCAGGCGGAGGGGAAGTCCCCGTCCAGCTCGAAGTGGAAATAGGCATGGCGGGTGCTGTGGACGGGGTCCCAGCGGAAGAAATCGGTTGCCCCCGGACGACACAAGACAAGGCTGCCCTCGGGCGCTTCGGCAGTCTGATCCGCGCGGGTATAAACGGCGTCTCCTTCCAGCATCCAGACGAACTCCCAGTTGCGCAGGACGCGCGGACCGTAACTTGCGCCGGGAGGGTAGGTCGCAATGGCGAAGGGGCGTTCGTCCCTCAGGGTCAGCTCAAGAGTGGGACGCGGCATCAGGGGGTACCGGTTCTCGGGC
>JAZKEA010000364.1:0-4145 GCA_040387315.1 Armatimonadota bacterium
GAGGGGGTGTTGGCAGCAATAGCCGCATCTGCTCCGCTCCGGGAATGGGCGGACTTTGCCCCAGACCACTGCGTCAGCCATCGCGCACTTTTGTACCGAACACCCCCTCTCCTTCCGAGGGGAGGGGGTTAAGGGAGCCGTGCGACCGAGGGGGGAGGGGTGAGCCATGAGAAAAATGCAGGATCTATCGATGATAAATATCGCCCCCTTTCCCGATGCCGACAACCTTTCCGAGTACGAGGCGGATTATCTTTTCGACCTGCTCGGCTACCGGATTCTGAAAGGTGCGCTGAGCCCGGAGATGCTGAGCGCGATCAATGCCTGGATCGATCGACAGCCGCCGCGTCAGCCCGGTGACTGGTTCGATAACATCGAGGTTCACAGCTACCAGGGGCACGATGGCACCAACTACCAGAACGTCATCGAGGGTGGAGACGTCTTCGAGGCGCTGATCGACAATCCGGCCTGGATCAACGATGTTCGCCGCTATATCTGCAACGGGGCGAATGCCCTCTCGCTCAATGAGACGTTTCTCAATGTCCGGGGGCCGTCGGGGTTTATCGGCATCCACTCCGGCGGGCATGTGCCGACCTGCATCGCGACCACGCGTCACCGGACGGGCAAGTGGATGGTCGGACAGATCAATATTCTCATGGCGCTGACTGATGTGGGACCGGGCGACGGTGCGACGGTGATTATTCCCGGCAGCCATAAAAGCGATATCGTCCACCCGGTGATGACCGGCGGGACCCAGCAGTCGTACCGCGACGACTTCCCGGCGGGCGAGGCCCTGATGACGCGCGAGGTTCATCTCAAAGCCGGAGATGCCCTCCTTTTCACCGACGGCATCTGCCACGGCTCCGCGACGCGAATCAACGAAGGCGAGCGACGGATTCTTATCTACCGCTACTCGCCCCACTACTTCATGCCGCGCTACAACTATCTGCCGTCCGAAGCCCTTTTAGAGCGCCTGACGCCCGCCCGCCGCCAGATCGTCCAGCCCGTTCCGCCACGAATGGCGCCCGGACGCCGAATCGTGGGATAATAGCAGCCATACAGCCATGATTACAGAGCGTGGTTTACTTTACCGGCAGGTAGCCTGCCGTTTTCTCCTTCATCTCCCGCTTTACCCAATTCTGTTTATTGCAGCTCTGGCAGTGACTCTTTACGCCGTGGCTCCGGGCCATATCCACCCGTTTATGTACGGTGCCGGACAGCTCGGTACGGAATTACCCTCTCAGTACATGCGGGACCAGTTCGCCTACTATGCCCTTTTCCCCTGCTGGCTCGTCCTCGGTCTGCTCTCCGGTGTGATCTTTCGCGCGAAACAATCCGACGAACGGACACATCGGTATTGCCTTCTTGTCTTTGGCGTATGGCTGTTCTGCCTAGGCCATTTCACCCCGAGGCCGCCGTTCCAGGGGGATGGCGTGGGGTGGCTTCCGGTCACGGTCGCGTATCTTGGCGCACTAGCGGTCTGCCGTCTGTGGCCTCGGGTCCGGCAGGTTTAGCAGTTCCTCCGGTGTCTGCACGGGGATTACAATCCTCCGGTGGAAGCCTTCGGCTTGCGTTTCCTTCGGAAACAAGAAGGCCGGGTGAAACACGGTAAACCTCCGTGTTTCACGGGAGCCGTTCCCGAGAGGGAACCCAAGCCGAAGGCTTCCACCGGAGGATTGTAATCCCCGACATCGGAAGAATCGCTATAGAGTCTGGTCAGGAATTTTTTGCGACCGCCTGCTACCCCTTGACCGCACCCGCCGTGATTCCCTTGGTCAGCTTCTCCTGGAGCAGCAGGTAGACCAGAAGCGTCGGCAGAAGCGCAATGACCAAGCCCGCGAACATCAGGCCGAAGTCGCTCTTGTACTGCGCCTGCAGGCTGATGCTGGCGAGACCGAGCGGCAGGGTCTTCAGATTGTCGCTGGAAAGGAACACCAAACCGAACAGGTACTCGTTCCAGATGCCCAGGAAGTTGAAGATCGCGACCGTGACCAGTCCCGCCTGTCCGAGCGGCATCATGACCTGGAAGAAGATACGGTACTCGCTCGCGCCGTCCAGCATTGCCGCCTCGCGGACCTCGCTGGGGAGCGTCCGGAAGAAGGCGGTCAGCGTAAAGACCGTGAACGGCAGACTGGTGGCGACATAGATCAGGATCAGTCCGGCATGGGAATCATGGAGGGAGACCGTCAGGTTCCCGATTCCAAGCGTCTGGAACGGCGGCGCGAACCACCGGGTCATCATCTCGCCCATATCGGCGTACTGAAAGAACAGCGGGATAAGGATCAGCTGCATCGGGATCAGGAGGCCGCTGACAAAGAGCGTGTACGCCAGCGACTTGCCCTTGAAATCAAACCGGGCGATGACGTACGCGGCCATGCTGCCGAGCAGCAGTATCAGGGCAAGACTTATGCCGACCACTTTGATGCTGTTCAGGAAGTACAGGCTAAAGTGGCTCTCCACCCACGCCTTCCGGTAGTTGGCGACAAGCGCGGAGGCGCTCGCCACACTCGGCGATGTCAGCAGGCGCGGCAGGCCGAACGGGTTCGCATAGACTTCCTGCGTGCTTTTGGCGCTCGTGTAGAAGAGCCAGAGCATGGGAAAGACGACGGCGACAAGCCACGCCCCGAGAATAGTCCCGCGCAATCCCGCCCCGATTTTGCCGAGTATTCGGTCTCCAGTTGTCATGCTAATACTCCAGCCTTTCGCGTTTCAGCAGGCGGAAGCTGATGAGGGTCGCTATCAGGACGAGGATAAACAACAGCACGGCGATTGCGGTGCCGTAGCCGACGTTGTACTCCTCGAAGACCTTGGAATACATGCGGGTCGCCATGGTGTGCGAGGCGGGCGACGGGCGTCCGTTCTCCATCACCCAGATTGCGTCGAAGAACTTCAGACCGCCGACGACCAGGAAAATGATACCGGTCGTCAGAACATCCCACATCAGCGGGAGGGTGATCCGGCGAAACTGCAATGTCGCCGAGGCGCCGTCGAGGCGGGCGGCTTCGTAGAAATCGACGGGAATATTCTCCATCGCCGCCAGGAACAGCACCATGTAAAAGCCGGTCGCGCTCCAGACACTCATCGGGACGATGGCCCAGAGCAGATGACTGCTTTCCGTGAACGGGTACGGCTGAGTCTGACCGAACAGCTTCAGCACATTGTTCAGCAGGCCGACCTGGGTGGTGCTGTAGATGAGCACCCAGAGCAGGGCGATCGCGACCGCACTGATAACGTTTGGAAAGAAGAACGCGATACGGAACAGCCTCGCCCCCCTGACCCGCTGCTGTATCAGGGCCGCGAAAAAGAGGGCGAGGCACAAAATGATGACGCCCGGAACGAACGTCAGAAACAGATTATGCCCCAGAGCCGGAAAGAAGTCCGACCCACTCGCCAGGATCTTCTGAAAGTTCGCGAAACCGACCCCAACCGGCTTGCCCAGCCCGTCCCACCGGGTAAGGCTGTAGCGAAACGCGTTGATTGCCGGCAGGAGGACGAAAAGCAGATAAAGGGCGAGCGGTGGCCCCAGGAAGACCGCGATAAAGGTCCGTTGTTCGCGTCTGTTTTTCAAACCGGTGGCACTCCTCTCGCGGGCGGCTTATAAATCTCGGTGTTGCGCCGAACCGCGTCCGCCCCCTGCTCCAGGCGGCGTCCAAACTCGGCGGGCTTCACCTTTCCCGCGACCAGGTCCGCGAGCCCCTGCTGGACGGCGTTCTTGGTAAAGTCCAGGTAAAGCGTGCCGGTGCGGTCCGAGTAGAGGCGCGTACTGCGGTCCAGAATCGCCACCGCATCCTGCAGGGCGCTCGAGATACGGACGCCTTTCGCACAGTTCTTGACCGGAGAGAGCGTATCCAGCCGCCGCACGTAATCGCGTGCGCTGTCGATACTCAGCAGGAATTTCAGGAAATCCGCCGCCTCCTTGGGATGTGGGGCATCCGCGAAGACCGCGAAGTTCTCGCCGCCTCCGGCGTAGATCGCGCGTGGGTCGCCCACTCCCCCCTCGACCGGGGGAACCGCAAAGCAGCTCATCTCAAAGGTATCGGGGAGCGCGTTCTTCATCTCGTTCTTGAGCCAGAGACCGCAAAAGACCATCGCCGCTCGTCCGTTGACCCATTCCATCTGTGATTCCGTATGGGTCATGGCGAGCGCAC
>JAZKEA010000364.1:4155-4526 GCA_040387315.1 Armatimonadota bacterium
CCTGCTGGGCGTACCAGCGGTCAAACGGCACCAGTCGCTGAAAAAGCGCCAGCAGAGTGGACCACGCATACGACGGGTATTTTCCCTGGTACGCCAGCGGCGCGACACCGGATGCCTTTATCTTCGCGCAGAGCGCCATAAACTCGCCCCAGGTCTTCGGCACAGCCCAGCCGTTCTTACGGAACTGCCGCTTGTCGTACCAGCAGACCCACGAACCCAGGTTGGACGGCAGCGAGTAGGTTTTGCCTTGATAGACGAAATCGTTGAGAACGCCGTTCACCAGGGTCTGGCGCAATGTCCCCGGCTGACCGTAGGCGGGGCTGTCGAGCGCCTCGTTTAGCGGATACAGCTTGTCGGCGACGATCAGCTTC
>JAZKEA010000364.1:4536-5101 GCA_040387315.1 Armatimonadota bacterium
TTCAACTACGGCGGATTGCGCCGCAGGATACGGGGCTTGATCTTCTCATCGACGCGCGGGTCGCCCCACAGGTGAACGCGGATAGTCGGGTTGACCTTCTCGTACTCGCGGGCCATCGCCCGGTGCCAGTCGAGCCCGTAGCCGCCTTCAAAGATCGCGACTTCGAGGGTGATCTCGCCTTTGGGCCGGGCGCGTTCGATTCGGCATCCCGCCGCAGCGCCCGCGAGCAGCGCGATTCCCGCAGCGGCGGCACGGACAACAGCGCCGGTTTTCTCCACGGGCGCGGCGGGAGTCGCTTCAGGGGATTCGGGTGATCCGGTAGGTACCGGATCGGAATCTTCGTTTTTGTCTGTCATAAAATGGGAAGGAGGAGGTTCGAGCGGGCAGGGCGGCTTCCGGCTCCTCAAAGCGGACAATCAGAGGCGCCAGGATCGTTGCGCCATCCCCTATTTCGCAGAAGCGCCGCCGAATTCCTTCTCCGGGATTTCGCCCCCTAGCGTTTTCACCCCTCCCCCCGCCGCTGAGGCGGCTTAACCCCCTCCCCTCGGAAGGGAAGGGGGCGTTC
>JAZKEA010000365.1:0-3014 GCA_040387315.1 Armatimonadota bacterium
TGATGTTCTTCTCGATCGAGTTGACTTTGTGAAGTACCGAGTAGAGCGTCGTCGTCTTGCCGGAACCGGTAGGTCCGGTAACCAGGAACATGCCGTTCGGCTGCACCGTCAGCTCTTCGACCTTTGCCTGGACATCCGGGGCGAAGCCCAGTTTGTTCAGACCGAGAAGGACAGAGCCTTTGTCGAGAATACGCATGACGATCTTCTCGCCGAACATGGACGGAAGACAGGACACACGCATGTCGTAGTCTTTGCCGCTATGCTTCAGCGGAATACGACCGTCCTGGGGAACACGCCGCTCGGCGATGTTCATGTCGGACATGATCTTGTAGCGTGAGATCAGCGGGCCCTTGATATGGTTGGGGACCTTCATGATCTCGTGGAGAACGCCGTCGATCCGGCACCGGATGCGGACGTTCCGGCTGTCGGGTTCGATATGGATATCCGACGCGCCCGAGTCGATAGCCTGAACCAGAACGGCATTAGCCATTCGGATAATAGGGGCCTGCTCACTTGCGGCCTTGTTATCTTCGACGTCATCATCATCATTACCACCGCGACCGGCCGGTGAGATTTCGCTGATGATGGAGGCAAGGCTCTGTCCGCCGCCACTTGGGGCTGACATTGCCTGAGTGGGGGCTGTCGTTACGGCATTCGTGTCGCCGTTACCGTAAGCCGCAGCCAGTGCGTCCTCGAGATCCGTCGCGACGGCGGCAAGGGGGGCCACCTGGCAGCGGGACACCATCCGGATCTCATCCAGCGCGACAACATTGCGCGGATCGATCATGGCTACCCAGAGCTTGGTGCCGTCTTTCTTGACGGGGAGCGCATTGTGACGACGTGCGACATGTGCCGGGACGACGTTAATCGCACTCGGTTCGGGTTTATGTTTGGTCAGGTCAACGAAGGGAAGTCCTTCGGCCTGAGCCCTTGACTCGACAACGTCCCGCTCCGCTGCATAGCCTAGATCGACAATGATTCGTCCGAGATCACCGGGGGTGCTTTTTTGCACCTCGCGGGCCTGGTTTAGCTGGTCTGCAGTGATGAAGCGCTTCTCAAGGAGAATATCACCAACGCTTTTGCGTACCATAGCCATAGAGTTCTCTATTTCCCTCCGTTAGCTGACAACCGATTAGGATTCCGAAATACGAGAAGGTCCCGCTTCCGCGGCTTCTCGCGCGCATGTCCCGCACCGAATCGCGACTCTGGTACTACAAAGAGATGCCAGGTGGTCACGGTTTCGAGCGGCTATAAAACCAACGCTTATTAAGTACAAAAAGAAAAAATGCAGTCGGCGACTCTCGCCCTGTTGAGATGGGAGATTCTTCTCCCTTTTTGCCGATTCGGGAATCCCGCTTCCTGCGTTCACAGAGGATGTGAGAACCTTGTTCGAGTTCACTATCGCGTATCAGATAGCTGCTCTGTGCTATAAAGGATACAGCACAGACTGATTATAGCACGGCGCTAACCCCGGATGCAACGGAGGATGGGATGACCCCCAGCAGGCAGGCTTAAACCATCCGAAAACTCCTGTTATACGTTTTGAACCTCTTAGACGACGCCCAAAGCGAATAGGTTCCGCCCGGATTTACCCTTTTTGTCGGCGCTGCAGGAGGGTTATGCAGCGCCTTCGGATGCTGCCCAAAGCGAGAATGATTCTCTCTATTGCTGCGCTAATCTTGACAGGGGACTGCTCGGAAGATACAATACAGAGTTATTTTGCGACCGTTTAGGTCGGTAATTGTGCAGGGGTTCGAGATAGAAATACTTTAGTAGAGAGGCGGCGAGAGCGGTATGTTTACGTTCACTAAGAAAACAGATTACGCACTCCTGGCCCTCTCGTTTCTAGCCACAGAGGGCGTGGGGCGGCTTGTGGGGCCACGCGAGATCGCGCGGCGCTATGAGATCCCGGCAGAGCTTCTTGCGAAGGTGATGCAGACCCTCGCAAAAAGTCGTCTGGTCGCGTCCGTTCCCGGCCCGACCGGCGGATACCGGCTGGACCGACCGGCAGGCGACATTTCGGTTGGTGATGTGGTGGAGGCTGTAGATGGTCCTCTGGCTATCGCGCAGTGCTGGGAGGTGAGCGGTACGGCGGGATGTGCCCAGGCGCGTCATTGTACGCTTCGCGGACCTCTGGCGCGTATCCAGGAAGAGATGACCCGGCTTCTTCGGGCGATGACTCTGGAAGACGTCCTGACCACGGACGCTCTGCCGGATCTGCCGATCCATCGGGCCGCGGTCACGGGATTTCCTCTGACGATGGCGGCGTCGCGAACTCCGGCTGCGAATTAGGAAGTCGGAACTTCCTGCTGTTGTTGGGGTTGTTAAAGCGAGGGGTAAATTATCTTCGCGCTGAACCCCGTAAATTTTCGTTTGTTTATACTCAAGGAGGCTGCTCGGACTTATGAGCGTCACGACACCTATATACCTGGATAACAATGCCACAACGCGGACAGATCCGCGCGTCGTCGAGGCGATGCTTCCCTACTTTACCGAAGTCTACGGCAATGCGGCTTCGCGCAGCCATCCTTTCGGCTGGTCTGCGGAAGAGGCAGTCGACAAGGCACGCGAACAGATCGCCCGTGTGATCGGGGCGGACCCGAAAGAGATTATTATTACGTCGGGGGCGACGGAATCCGACAATCTGGCGATCAAAGGCATTGCGGAGATGTACGCCGACAAAGGCGACCATATCATCACCGTGGTGACTGAGCACAAAGCGGTTCTGGATGCCTGCAAGCGTCTGGAAAAAGAGGGCAAGCGCGTCACCTACCTTTCAGTCCAGCCGAATGGTCTGATCGACCTTGAAGAACTGAAGGCGGCAATCACGGAAAAGACGATCCTCGTCTCGATCATGGCTGCCAACAACGAAATCGGCGTTTTGCAGCCGGTTCGCGAGATTGGCGCGATCTGCCGCGAGCGTGGCGTTCTATTTCATACGGATGCGGTCCAGGCCTACGGCAAGGTTCCGATGGATGTCAATGCAGACCATATCGATCTGGCATCGATTACCG
>JAZKEA010000366.1:0-1012 GCA_040387315.1 Armatimonadota bacterium
CTCGCCAGACCTGGTCACCCTTCTGCAGGCGATCCGTGACCGGGTGGGGGCAATTACCGTGCGCGATGGTTACCGGCACCCCGCCTATAATACGAAGGTCGCCGGAAAACCCGACAGTCGCCACCTCTCGGGCGAATCGGTTTCGATACAGAGCGCGACAAAAAAGCCCCTGCAACTGGCGGAGATCGCCTTAGAGGAGTCGGGCGGCGGCATCGGGCTCGGTATCGGCGGAACCCACCTGCGCATCGACGTCCGGGGGGAGACGGCGGCATGGGTCGAGTCAGGGGCGACGATGAGCACACCGGAGTTCGAGACCTGGGTAGACGAGTTCATCGCAAATCTCGGAGAGCGTTCGGTCCGAGGCAGAGGTGTGTCGCGGCGTGGCGACGAGAAATCCAGTCCTGACGCGTCCGCGACATCCGAGGAGTCGCCGCGTATTATCGGGCCGGAGACCTATGATGCGAAGGGGGACTCGCCGACATTCATGATCAAGCCCGGTAAAAACCGCTATATCGCCATCGAGGTGGTCGCCGCCGACCCGAACCTCTTCCTGCGAGAAAAAAGCGGGGCTGCCCGAACCGACCGGAACGCCTATGGCTCCTGGGTGGATGGTCTGATCGAAGCTGATGGCGCCCTTAAGTACCAGCTGCCGACAGCGGTCTGGGAGCGGATGAGGGGCGCGGAACGACTGTACTACCGCGCCATGAGCACGTCGGAACGGGACCGGGAGTGGCCCGACCTGCGAACATCGACGCCTGATTCACTGGCGGAAACTGCGCCGTCCATCACACTGAAGCACGAGCGGAATGCACGGGGCGGCACGGCGCGAAACGGGATTGGAGAGGTTTCCGGGGTCCCGGCCCAGGCACGCCGCCTGCGCAGTGATGAGGATCTCTGGCGAAACGGGTAGTAGAGTAGTACTACCGGGAGAGGGCACGGGGATACCACCTGCATTGGAATCCCCGTGCCGGAACCCTGGCATCCGGACGTGAACCAGATCGGTGCCAGAAGT
>JAZKEA010000366.1:1022-7174 GCA_040387315.1 Armatimonadota bacterium
GGTAGTACTACTGGGAGACTGCACGAGGATTCCAATGTGGATGGTATCCCCGTGCAGTGACCCCGTCATCCGGTTGTGCTGTCCGGGGGAAGGCGAGAACTACTGTGGGACACTGTGAGAACTGGGCGGCATGGCTCAACGAACGGTCGCGCGAGGGGGGGAGGCTTCATGTCACCGGCGACTGTGTTTTCCCCACAACCGGATATGCGGTGGATCTGCGGCGGCTTTCCTCGGTGCCGACCGGCTCGCATCAGACGTCCATTCAGGGGCCGGCGCTCTGGCCGCGGCTCGCGGACCCGCCTGTCTTCCACATTGCGCCCGGCAACTTCTACTCGGTTGAGGCGGCGACCCGCGCCGACCTCCTGCATCGCGGGTTGTACGGTCACCTCCGCACCGATGACAACTTTTACGCAAGCTGGCGCGTGCTGCCACACCGGAGCGGCCGCAGCTTTACCCTTCCTGCCGACGTCTGGGAGCGGCTCCGGGGGGCGGATCAGCTCTTTTACCGTCTGTGGCAGAGCGATGAGGCGAACCGCTGGTCGAACCCTTCCGCAACAACAGCAGATCGGGACTGCCGTCAGGCTCCCTTTATACAGATCGTAGACGGCGATACCATCACGCCCGCGGACCCCGGTTATCTGCGACAAAGCCCTGAAAAACAAAAAAGCGACGCTGCCTTATAAAGCAGTGTCGCCGTCTGTAGTTCTGTCTTTTCGCCCGACTTTCGGGTTTATTAACTCGACTATGAATACAGTATATCCCGAAAACACCCAGCTTCGCCACCCTGGTCAATGAAAACGCTTTGACTGAAGATGCACTGTAACCAATTCAAATTGCGAATTAACACGTCTTCGTCAGAGTATGTGTTTGCCAATACCTTTTTGATGATTTTTACATGTCTCGTAAAAGTCTCATTATATATCTACGATCTGATGTCTGGATACCTTTTCCTGAAACAATCCTTTTCTTGACATATTCCAGATTAAGTGCTATCGTGAAGCCATGCAGGCAAGCGCGGAAATGCTCAAGGAACGGCTGCGGTCGGTGGGGATGCGGATTACGGCTCCCCGTCTCGCGGTTCTCGCGGCGGTTCATGGCGGTGGGCATCTCAACGCCGAAAACATAGGCGTCGCCGCACGGGAGCGCCTCGGCGCTCTTTCTCTGCAGGCCGTTTATGACAATCTCCATGCTCTTGTGGAGGTCGGACTGGTACGGCGCATTGAACCCGCGAACGCCCCCGCGCTCTTTGAGGCGCGTGTCGGAGACAACCATCATCACCTGGTTTGCCGGCACTGCGGCCGCATCGAGGACGTAGACTGTGTCGTCGGACATCGCCCGTGTTTAGAGCCGTCCGATAGCCAGGGGTTTGTTATTGAGGAAGCCGAAGTCCTTTTCTGGGGCGTCTGCCCCTCGTGCCAGAGCGGCAGATGCCGCGAAGAGTGAATTACAGTCAACAGGAAGTCAGGAACAACGATCAATGGAAGATACCGAGAGCGTTCTAGCGGATGTCAATGAGCCGAGCGAAGCCGGAAAGTGCCCGTTTTCAAGCGGGGCGTTAAAGCAGGGTGCGGGGGGCGGCACACGCAACCGCGACTGGTGGCCGAACCAGCTCAGACTCAATATTCTGCGCCAGCACTCTTCCCTGTCTAACCCCATGAGCGAGGGATTCGATTACGCGGAGGAGTTCAAGACGCTCGATCTGGAGGCTGTCAAGAAAGACATTTTCGATCTGATGACCGCATCGCAGAGTTGGTGGGCCGCCGATTACGGGCATTACGGGCCGTTCTTTATTCGGATGGCCTGGCACAGCGCGGGTACGTATCGAATCTCGGACGGTCGCGGCGGCGCGGGCTTCGGCACACAGCGCTTTGCCCCCCTGAATAGCTGGCCGGACAATGCCAATTTGGACAAGGCGCGCCTGCTGCTCTGGCCCGTCAAGAAGAAGTATGGTCAGAAGCTTTCCTGGGCGGACCTAATGATTCTCACCGGTAACTGCGCCCTGGAGTCCATGGGATTCAAGACGTTCGGCTTCGGCGGCGGACGCGCGGATGTCTGGGAAGCGGCGGAGGACGTCTACTGGGGCGCTGAGACCGAATGGCTCGGTGACAATCGCTATACCGGGGACCGGGATCTGGAGAATCCATTGGCGGCCGTCCAGATGGGGCTCATCTACGTGAATCCGGAAGGTCCGAACGGACACCCGGACCCACTGGCATCAGCCCGCGATATCCGTGAGACCTTTGGCCGCATGGCGATGAACGACGAAGAGACGGTCGCCCTGATCGCCGGTGGACATACCTTCGGTAAGACCCATGGCGCCGCTGAGCCCGGTCAGTATGTCGGCAAGGAACCTGCAGGGGCGGGGATCGAGGAGCAGAGCTTCGGCTGGAAGAACAAGTTCGGGACCGGTCACGGCGGCGACACCATCACCAGTGGTCTTGAGGGAGCCTGGACCACGACCCCGACCCAGTGGAGCAACAACTACTTCGAAAACCTCTTCGGCTTTGATTGGGAACTGACCCGAGGGCCGGGCGGTGCGCATCAGTGGAAACCGAAGGACAATGCCGGGGCGGATACCATTCCCGACGCGCATGATCCGACCAAGCGCCATGCGCCGTTTATGCTGACAACGGACATTGCCCTGCGCGTGGACCCCGCCTACGAAAAGATCTCCCGGCGTTTCCTCGAGAACCCGGACCAGTTCGCGGACGCCTTCGCCCGTGCCTGGTTCAAGCTCACGCACCGCGACATGGGACCGCGAGCCCGCTACCTTGGCCCTGATGTCCCTGCAGAAGTGCTGATCTGGCAGGACCCGATTCCCGCCGTTACCCATGAGCTGATTGACGAGCAGGATGTCGCGGGTCTGAAGGCCACGATCCTCGCCTCCGGTCTTTCCGTGTCGCATCTGGTATCCACCGCCTGGGCTTCTGCATCCACCTTCCGTGGGTCCGACAAACGCGGCGGTGCGAACGGTGCTCGACTTCGACTGGCCCCGCAGAAGTACTGGGAAGCGAACAATCCTGCTCAGCTTGCTAACGTGCTTGACACTCTGGAAGGTATTCAGACATCGTTCAACAGCTCGCAGTCTGGCGGAAAGCAGGTATCCCTCGCGGACCTTATCGTGCTGGCTGGTGGTGCGGCTATCGAAAAGGCGGCACAGGACGCGGGCCATTCGGTGACCGTGCCGTTTACACCGGGACGGACGGATGCTACTCCGGAACAGACCGATGTGGAATCGTTCGCCGCGCTCGAACCGGCTGCCGATGGCTTCCGTAACTACCTCAAATCTCACCACACGGTGGCGGAAGAGGCGCTGCTGATTGACCGGGCGCAGCTTCTGACGCTGACCGCACCGGAACTGACCGTCCTTGTGGGCGGGATGCGGGTGCTGAACACGAACTTCGATAAGTCGAAGCACGGTGTCTTCACCCATCGACCGGAAACACTCACCAATGACTTCTTCGTCAACCTGCTCGATATGGGGACTACCTGGGCAGCGACGTCAGCGGCGGAAAACGTGTTCGAAGGACGGGATCGGGTCACGGATGAATCCAAATGGACGGCGACCCGCGCTGACCTCGTCTTCGGCTCCAACTCTGAGCTAAGAGCCATCGCGGAGGTTTATGCCTGCGATGATGCTCAGGAAAAGTTCGTCCAGGACTTCGCCGCCGCCTGGACCAAGGTGATGAACCTGGATCGCTTCGACCTGGCCTAACACAGCTCTGGTCGGAAAAATCCGTTACTGTTCTGCAAAACGCCCCCGGTTCCAAGTGAAACGGGGGGCGTTTCAGATTGCTATTCTGTACAAAAGAAAGCGATTTAGAGCTTGTAGTACTGCTCCCAGCCCTTGCGCGGCGGTGCGCCGTTCAGCATGGCGTTAGCCTCTCTGTTATTGGTGATTTGCTTCGAACGCTGGTCGAAGATAAGCTTGGCATTGTATCGCTGGGCGAGGACGCCGAGCGCCATTGTCTGGCAGAGTGGTCCGGCGATGGCAAAGGAAGAGCGGCACTTTTCTTCTCCCTTGCAGGCGAGCAGGAAGTTCTTGAAGTGGTTAGACGGGCTTTTCGGAACCTCGGGCAGCTTTGACGCCATGTCCCTGGCCTGCTGCTCCCCAAGGATCTGAAGCGTCGCGCCGTGTGTGCCGCCTTTGAAAATGAGGCCCTCGCCGTAGATAACTTTGCCGGGTGCCTGGTTCTTCGTATCGATGCTGCCTGAGGTGGGCGGCGGAATGTTCGGATCGACTACCGGGGCTCCGATATTCGACGGAAGGGGTGGCAGATTCGTTCGGCCATCATACCAGGTCAGTTCCACGGGAGGCTGCGTCCCGCGGGCGGCGAAGCGGAAAGCCAGGGTGGAGGCCTGCGGAAAGATTAACGGGCTCCAGCCATCCAGCTTGACGGCTTCCACCTCGCGGGGCAGGCCAAGATTCAGGAACTCGTGGGCGGTATCAAAGATATGGGCGCCCCAGTCACCGAGTGCGCCGTTGCCGAAGTCATACCAGGATCGCCAATCTCCGTTGATATAGCCCTGGTTGTACTCGTGGAACTGCGCGGTCGCGAGCCAGTCGTCCCAGTCCAGCGTTGCCGGGATGGGCTGGGCGGGAAGATAGCCGGAGACCTTCCTCCCATGCCATCGCCGGGAATTGTTCATGTAGGCGGTGATTTTTGAAACGTTCTTGATGATGCCCGCTTCCTTCCATGCCTTGAACTGGAAGTAGTTGGCCTCCGAGTGACCCTGGTTGCCCATCTGCGCGGCAACCTTGTACTTCTTTTCGGCCTGCATCATCAGCTCGATCTGGCGGAAGCTCTGGCCCATCGGCTTTTCGCAGTAGACGTGCTTACCCTGCGACATCGCGAGCATCGCGATGGGGAAATGGGAAAAGTCCGGGGTAGCCACACTGACCGCGTCGATGCTCTTTCCCATTTTGTCGAACATCTGCCGAAAGTCCTGAAAGCGGGGCACGTCCGGGAACATTTTGAGGATGTCTTGTGTGTGCTTTGCGCCCATGTCTACGTCACACAGCGCGACAATGTTCGCGAGCCCGGTCGCATGGAGCGCCTTAACGACATCTTTGCCACGGTTGCCGATACCGCAGCACGCGAGGTTTACCTTGTCGCCGGGTGCGGCGAGCAGACGGGAGGGAAGCGTGGTCGCCGCGGCGGTCGCCAGCGCACCCTGGATAAAGATACGGCGGTTCATGTTGGGGAAGGTTGGTTCTGTCATAGAGTTTCCTGAAGTCGTTTAATGGATCGCCGGATCATTTGCCGGAAATTTCACGAATTTTGATGTTACGGAAGGACACCGCGTTGCCGTGATCCTGCAGAAGAATGTGACCATCGGGCCACTCCCCAAAATTAGGAATGTCTTTATACTTGCTGCCTGCGACCAGTGTGCGGAAAGGCGCGGAACCGCGGTCGAATTCCGCCGTCTTTTTGCCGTTGAGGAAGTATTCCACATGATTGCCATGGGAGACGATACGGGCCGTGTTCCACTCGCCGACGGGCTTGCGGATCTTGCCTCCCGATGCGGGAATCAGATCATACACAGAGCCGAGCCGACGGTTTCCGTTCTTGCCGAGTTTGGCATCCGGATGCAGATCATCATCGAGGATCTGAAACTCCAGCCCGATGGCTGATCCGATTGGCGTCGGCTTGCCGGTAACCTTGTCGATGGCGGAGAGGCTGGGCTGGGTGAATATCTTGATGCCGCTGTTGGCGCCGGCGGCATACTTGAACTCGGCTTCCAGTTCGAAATCACGGTAGCGTTTCCGTGTGATAATGTCGCCACCGCCGCGGGACTCCTCGCCGTCATTGCCCTGGACCGAAAGAACGCCGTCTTTCATCGTCCAGCCTTTGGTGGGGAAACTCTCACTCCGTGCGCTGCGCCAGCCCTCGTTTGTGCTTCCGTCCCATAGCCATTTCCAGCCGTCGGTCAGCGGCGGCAGGGCTGCGGCGGCGGGGACCAGGCCAGCCGGGAGAGCCGGGCTGCTCGGAAGCTCGCGAAGGCGTATGTTGCGGTAGGCAACCTTCATCCCGGATTTCTTCTCGTCATTGCCGACGCCGTGAACCTGCAGCGCGATTATGCCGCGCGGCGTCACGTTATCCGTGATACTCGCGCGCTGTTCGCCGTTCAGATAGGTCTTGATCGAGGGC
>JAZKEA010000366.1:7184-8043 GCA_040387315.1 Armatimonadota bacterium
TTCGCGCAGCGGTACGGGAGGCTTGCCGCAGACAATGCGCAGCTTGTTCCATTCGCCGGGTTTGGAGACCGTGCGGCCCTGCTGGGAGAAGGCCGTACCCTGCGCACCCTTTTCACCGCCGGAGGGATAAAGCCAGCCACGTCTTGCCTCGTCGTAAATGCCGCCCGTCCACATGCGGCCCCGTGCGGCATCCATGTCGATCTCGTACTGGTAGCCGTGGACACGGTCCGCGCCGAACTTGAACGTCTTGCCGCCGATCTCGGCAGTCGTCGCCGTGGGGAAGACTTGGCTTCGGAAGTGCACGCCCGAGTTGAGACGGGGGTCGACCTTGAACTCCAACTCCAGCTCGAAGTTCTCAAAAGTTCGCGTCGTCGCGAGAAACGTGTTGCCAGTGCCGGCGACGGATTCACCTGTGATCACGCCATTGTCAGAGGTGTATTTTGCCTTGCCGCTGTGTACCTCCCAGCCGTCCAGGTTTTTGCCGTTGTAGAGGTTGTTCCAGCCCCCCTGCGCGAAGACCGGAGCGGGCGAAACAATCGCCAAAACTGTGAGGGTCGTAAAGATTGATTTAGTATAATTCATGAGTTTAGCTCTTGGATTTTAGATTAGCAGACTTTCGGGTGTTCGGTCAAACGCATGGATGCCTGTCAGGGGCGGATTTGTACTTATTAAGACGGACATAACCGAAAAAGGGGTTCCGGCACGATAATTGTTACCGTCAGCTGAATTAGAAAGACTGATCGTGGTAAGCGGAACTACGCTGTGCTGAACCGTAAACAAAAAGATTATGGACCGCAGGATCGACGACGCCATCCTCGGCACCGAGAATCCACCCCGGAAGCCGAAGCGCTTGCTTTTT
>JAZKEA010000366.1:8053-9624 GCA_040387315.1 Armatimonadota bacterium
CACAGCGACTCGTCCTACGTGAGATTGATGACGGAATGCGCTATGTGCTGGAATGTGGTCACTGTGTCTCCTCTGCTGCCCCATCGGAAAACGACACTGCAGGCACTCGTGTCCGGTGCCGATCTTGCTTCAATGAGGCAATGACGAAGATCGAAATTCTGATCGAGGCAGCAAGAATCCTGGGCGATTGTTCCGAGCCGAGGGAGAAGCATTAAGATAGGTGCTCACGATGCCCCGGAGTTGATCGCAGCCGAACGACCCGCCTTTTGGATTATCCTGTGCTGTCACCATAGCGCGGATCGTTGGCGAACACCCAATCGACGTAGTCGGTGTCAACGGTTGTGCCACCGAGCTGATCGACCAGGAGGCTGATTTGACCCCGATGATAGTAAGCGTGTCCGAGCAGCTGAAAGACCTGTCCCTCAATGTTCCAGCGGTACGTATAACCGCCCTCCTCTAAGTTGATGTTCTGCGTCAGTGTTGTATCGGACAGGGCATCAAGGTACTCGCTCCACCCGGATTCCATTTTTGCAAAACGGGTTTGCAGTGTGTCGAGCGAAACGCCCTCGGGCCACCAGGGTGAGATGGCTTCTCGTCCCTGAAAGATCTCAAGATAGTTTTCCCGGCACGCCGCAAGGTGTGCCGCCAGCTGCAGGGCGCGGGCAAAGCGAGCGTCTGCCCGTACCTCGTCCGGCACTGAT
Source organism: Armatimonadota bacterium (assembly GCA_040387315.1). Lineage (GTDB taxonomy): Bacteria > Armatimonadota > Armatimonadia > Armatimonadales > Armatimonadaceae > JACMJB01. The sequence goes on from JAZKEA010000366.1 coordinate 8,755, forward strand.
TCGAGCATCACTAACATCTTCTCGCTGGCGTCCCGTTCGTGCGCATACCAGTGTCGGTACCGTGCAATCAGCGATTCGGCCCCGGTCTTCTCCAGCGGAGATTCTGTTTCCATCCCATCCATTTCCTGCTCAATCCTTTCCTTACGTTTTTAATAGACTGAGTATGCCCCCCCGAAGGCGCAGCCCATTAGGATGCCGGGGTGGGACGGGTCGCGGACGGGTCTCCCGTGGGTGGTGGTGCGTGGTCTGTTTTCGCGGGCTGTCCCAGGAACTTCGTCAGCAGAGGACGCAATCCGTCGGCCCATACCTGGTAGCCCTTGACGGAAAGGTGAAGATTGTCCACCGTCATCCCTTCAAAAAGAGTTCCATCGGCATCCGCCAGCTTGTTGTTAACGTTCAAAAAGTAGATCGATTTACCATCGGCGAGTTTGGCTATCCCATCATTGACCCGTTTGATTTCCGGCAGAACCGCCCGATTATCATTCCGGGGAAAGATGGCGGTCAGGATGATCTTTGCCGCAGGGGCTTTCTCACGGCAGCTATCGGTCAGAGCACGGATGCCTTTGATGATATCGGCGGCCTTCTCCTCCGATGCCTGCGGGTTTTCCGCCGGCTTGCCCCCAATATTGTTCGTACCTGCCAGAATTACAATAACTTTCGGGGGAACGCCGTCCATCTCACCGTTTCGAATGCGCCACAGCATGTTCTGGATGCCATCCGCGCCCCAGCCGAAGTTTCCGGCATTCCAGCCGAAGAAGTTCGTTTTCCAGTTTTCCAGCATTGGCGCCCACTGAGAGTCGGTGCTTCCCCAGCGGCGCGTGATGGAGTCGCCCAGAAAGTAGAGATCAATCCCACCGGACTTTGCCTTTG
>JAZKEA010000366.1:9634-10514 GCA_040387315.1 Armatimonadota bacterium
GGGAAGCGGGACAGGAGATGCCGGTTGCGCCTCTGCTCTAGTGATGGTGCCTGCGGTCAAAGAAAATAACCCCATAGTTATGAGAACTCTCACGGGAGAAGGTCGGAAGAAGATATTCATCGGTGACACACACGGTCCCTCCATTTTCAACAAAGAAAGATAACGAAAACAACATTGATAGTACGATTTCCCCACTGAACCGGTGTTGATTTCCGCCCGGCAGATTCGCTGCCAATTTTATTTTATCCTTTGCTGCAGTACCTATTGACGCAAGGGCTTAGATACCTTATAGTGAGCCATCGGTGATTAACCGAATAATCAATACCTGAATGTCGACGTAGTCACGAGGGTCCGTTTTGAGAAGGTCAGTCACCATAGCCGATGTTGCGAAGGTAGCCGGGGTCAGTAAAGTGGCCGCGTCTTCAGTCGTCAATGGCTCTCGAACCAGCGCCCGCGTTTCCCATGCAACCCGGGAGCGTGTTCTGGCTGCGGCTCGCGAATTGCGCTATGTTCCCAATGCCGCCGCGCAAAGCCTGACGCGCCCCGGAATGAGTCTGTTCGGTGTTGCCTTCAATCGTCCTGAATTCACCTTTAGCTCAAATCCTTACGTCGTCTCGGTTCTTGAGGGCGTTCTTGAAGCGGCAACCAGAGCTGACTTCAACGTGATCCTGTTCAACAAGCCCTGGATAGACGCGACACATTCCGCCGCTCCCTACAGTAATGGACGCACGGACGGTCTGATTGTGATCGCTCCGTTTACGGGTTCGGATATGGTCCCTGAACTATCCGGTATGGGACTGCCGCTGGTCGTCGTTGGTGCCTCTTCAGAGACGTGGGGAGTGCCAGCCGTGAATGTCGATAATGTCCGTGGCGGTCAGAT
>JAZKEA010000367.1:0-5157 GCA_040387315.1 Armatimonadota bacterium
CTTTACCACGAGTCGGACCGCATTTGAGTCCGCTGTCTCCTCGCCGGTATAATGCCCTTCGTCGTCCCCGACATCCTGCGCAAGTGGCTGCATAACATCGTGCCGCAGTGTTCCGACGTACCCTTCGTCCTCGATCTCCTCGTCCATTATCTCACCATCAAGCGAGACAAACTGAAGATCCGGGAAGGAAAGAAACTCCGGAATTTCGTAAACAAAGAGCGGGAGAGAGTTCGGTTCACGGAAGCGGCCCGCACCGACGTAGACAAAGCGCTGATCGTTCTTTAGGCGGTCTTCCAGTGTCTCGACGTCGGATCGGTAGGACGGATCACCTGCCACGACTTCGTACTGAAGGGCCAGCAGCTCAGACGATTCGATAGCTCCTCCCCGGTCGATGACGATCTGCTGAATCGCGCGTACGTCGTCCTCGGTAATCTGAAGGGGCTGTGCCACGACCGCAGTCGTCTCAGAGATAACCGGAGCCATCTCGGTGACTGGCGCGGAAACGGTGTCTGCCGCAGGTGCGTCGACCGGAGCCGAAACCTCCGCCACAGCCGGCGCGGATTCGTCCGTATCCTCGCCCGCCATTGCGGCGCTGCGCTCTTCCAGAATCGCCTCGAGCTTGTCGGCATGGGATCGGGTAATCCAGCGTCCTCCGGAACGGCTCGTCAGCCAGACGAGGCGCGGATCAGACAGACAGCTGACAAGATGTGCCAGCGGGTCATACTTTTCCGTCAGCTGCATCCACGCGAGGACGCCAAGAACGCGGTGCGGTACGGGCCGCTCACCGATAGCGGTCAGTGCCGCGAAAGTAGCATCCGCATAGCCCGTGGCCGTATTGGCCCACTTGATACTCTCGGACGGTCCACTGAAAGGCGCGAGAAGCGAACGGTTGAGGCGGTTGTCGAATAGGATATCGGCCTCTTCCTCCGCATCCACCAGAGGAAGCCACGAGATCAACCCATATCCGTTTTTGCCGGTCTTGAAGTACTTCTCTTTGTTCTGAACTGTCTTCGCCAGCAGCTGGATATACACATCGGAGGGTCGGTTGTAAATCGCCGAGAGTTCGGTCGCCATCTCTGCGGTGGAAAGTGGTTTACCGGCGGCTTCCAGGACTTCCTGAAGGTTTCGATCCGTCGGCCGGGCCGTATCCAGGTACCGCGCCGCAAGAGTCCATAACCGATCAATAGAAATAAAGCGGGGGGATTCGTTGAGAATGCGCCGTACAACCGGAAAAGTCACCCGTGGATTGTTAATCTCCAGGGTGATCTCCGAAACTTTGGACGCCTCTCCGATTTCCAGGAGGGCGTCGTATACGAGGTCAGCCAGGTACGCATCGGCGAGCAGTGTCGATGTAAGTTCCTGTGTTAATTCCTCTTCCGACTGTGCCTTGGTCGGCGCGACAGACGGCTTCGCGACTTCAATTTTACGTGCCGCCCGCGGTGATTTATTTCCTGCAGACCGAGTCCCTGCCTGCTGCTTTGCTGTAGCCAAACAAATGCCTCCACTACCGGCGCTTTGCACGGTGCTGTGATACGCCTGCCCGCTTTACCTGGGTCAGGCGACAAGTAACGGTCGCTGCTAATAAGGAGTGGTCCTTCTCCCCAAATGCGGTTAAACCGCGTGAGCGATCAAATCGTATGGTTCCGCGTCGGTGACACGGACCCGGAGCCAATCTCCCGGGGTCGCCGACTCCGCGCCATGGACGAAAACCGACCCATCGATCTCCGGGGCATCCCGCCAGGATCGCGCAATCAGCCTATCGTCGCCGCGCCGTCCCTCTACCAGTACATCCATCTCCGTACCGATCAAAGAGTTGTTGATCGCGAGAGAGATCGGCTGCTGCAGCGCCATGATTTCATTTCGGCGTTGTGCGGCGATACGCCGGGGAACACGAGGCCGGAGATCGAACCCTGGCGTTCCCTCCTCCGGCGAATACTCAAAGACGCCCAGCCGGTCAAAACGCGATTCCTGAATGAAGGACTTCAGATTTTCGTGAGCTTCCGCGTCTTCACCGGGAAACCCTGTCATAAACGTCGTGCGAATCGTCATGTCCGGCATCGCGGATCGCAGGCGCTCAAAGAGCCGGAGGTACGAGGTGACCGAACCCCCTCGCTTCATTCGCTTGAGCATATTATCATCGCCATGCTGAAGCGGAATGTCGACGTAATGGGCGACATTAGGTGTATTCGCCATCGTCTTTATCAGGCGATCCGTCATCATCGTTGGGTAGCAATAGAGGAGCCGCACCCATCGCAGCCCATCGATCTGCCCCAGACCTTCCAAGAGCCGGGATAACGCCAGTTCCTGATAAAGGTCCATGCCATAGGCTGTGGTGTCCTGTGCGATCAGGTTCAGCTCCGAGGCCCCGCTGTCGACGAGTCGCTTCGCCTCCTCCAGAATACGCTCTATAGGTTTTGAGCGGTGGCGTCCGCGAAAACTGGGGATCGAGCAGAAGGTACAGGCATGATCACAGCCCTCGGAGATCTTCAGGTACGCCGTCCAGGGCGCGGTGGCCCTCACCCGTGTTGGTGGTATAAGCGGATATTTTTCCTCGATGGGAGCCACGAGGTTTCGCGTCGGCTGACCGGCCATCGGAAGTCCCAAACCGGCAAGCCGACGGGCGGGCGACGTCCCAAAGACGACATCCGCAACCTGACCGGCGCTCTGAATACCGAGATAGGCATCAACTTCCGGAATTTCTGCCGAGAGCTCGGAGGCATAGCGCTGTGCCAAACACCCTGCGACGATGACGCGGGAAATCTCCCCGCGCTGTTTGCGTCCGATAGCTTCCAGAATAGCATCAATGCTTTCCTGTTTCGCGCTCTCGATGAAACCGCACGTATTCACGACAACGACATCCGCCCCCTGTGTGTCGCTGACAATCTCTGCCTGACCCGTCTCGACAAGGGCTCCCAGCATTTCCTCGGAATCGACGAGGTTTTTGGGGCAGCCGAGACTGACAAGACCGATTCTGGTTTTTACGGGGGGGGCGGTTAACATAGAAGTGATAAGGCTACTCTCCAACGGATGACGTGACAAAGAAAAGCCGCCGTTTGCAGCGGCGGCGAGACGACAAACAATTATACTTCTCGCGTACACCCCTGTCAACGCGAGTCGACTGCTAACGACTATCTATAATTGATAAACTGTAGCGGCACATTCAGGTCTTCCGCCTTCAGTTTGGCGATGACCGCCTGCAGGTCATCGCGGACTTTTGCGGTCACGCGAACCTGGTCTCCCTGGATGGCAGCCTGCACTTTCAAACCGAGGTCTTTGATTATTTTGACGACTTTTCGCGCCGTATCGGTATCCAGTCCCTGCTTGATTGTCGCAGTCTGACGAACCGTACCCTTCGAAGCATCTTCTATTTTCCCAAGTTCCAGCGCACTGATTTCAATGCCGCGTTTGTGGAATTTTGACTGCAGAACATCCACAACCGCCTTCATGCGCGTCTCGCTGTCACTTGCCATCTTGATAGTGCTGGCTTTTTCATCCAGTTCGATTGTGCTCTCGGAGCCTTTAAAATCGAAACGCGTGTCGATCTCGCGAACCGCCTGATCAATCGCGTTCTTTACCTCTTGCATATCCACTTTCGAGACGATATCGAAAGAACTATCCGCTGCCATTCCTCACCAACTTTCCCCAAAATCCTCATCGAATTACATACGGTAAGAACTGCTACTAGCCTGTATAGATGCAGTGTCTTACGTGTAGCCGCACTTTCCGTCTTAAGAAGTACCAAGTGGCACTTGCGCTACGCAACATATGTGATCAGTTGCGCATCCCACATGATATATTATCAGCATTCCCACACGGAGGAATTGTGTCATTGGCAACTGTGCTGCTTACGTCGGTTTTTTCAGATGTGCGAGATCAATACGTGTGGGCTGCCGGGCCTCTGACCCGACTGCTGGAAAGTGCCTCAGCGGACCGTTTTAAGATACATACTTTAACAGATGATCCTGAGAAGGCCGACTTGATTTTGTTTGCTGAGATGGCGGATCTTGGTCACTACATGATGACCGATGTGCTATCTCATCCTCTTTACAAACAATACTCTAATAAAGTTTTTCTGTACTGGCCCGCGGATAAAATCATTCCCAGAGTCCCAGGTATTTACGCCTCTATCGAAAAGCAGTGGTATAGAGCGGACAGAACGAGAGGAGGTTGCTACCTAGACTCCTACTCTAATCCTTATGTCAAGCACCGAAAACTTGAACCTGATGCCCAGTACCTGGCTTCATTTGTGGGGTCAGTTAGCACGCATCCAGTACGTCAGCAAATATTGAAGCTAAACTCCGACAGGTTTTTGTTGGAGGATGTATCGAAAAACAGCTTAAAACACAAGATGGCTGACCTTGACGACAAAGACAAGCACCACTTCTGGGAAAATTTCGCAAATACACTCGCCGATACAAAATTTCCGCTTTGTCCTCGGGGAGAGGGTTGTTCTAGCATCCGGCTGTTTGAAAGCATGGAAATGGGAAGAGCCCCAGTCATCATTTCGGATGACTGGGTTCCGGTAGAAGGTCCAAAGTGGGAAGAATTTTCCCTTCGAGTTGCGGAGTCGGATGTCGCAAATATACCCTCGCTATTGCAGAGTAACGAACATCGTGCGGTAGAAATGGGAGAAATTGCACGCGGAGAATGGGAGAATTGGTTTTCCGAAAAGGTCATCTTTCACCGTATGGTAGAAGCCTGCCTTGATATAATGCAGATCCGACAGCGGCCCGAAAGTATTGAGCGTCGGATCGCGGAAATCCAATATCTGCGCCCCTACCATGCGAAGGCGTTTCTACGGCCATACATTAAACGTCTTTTGCGGCGCGATTAATCATCCTCAACGCCTGAACCGCCCCGCATAAACATCTGCTCGATCTCCTCGCGGGATTTCAGTATGTCTCGGGGCTTGGCCCCGTCCAGAGCGCCAACTATCCCTTTCTGCTCCATGATGTCCACAAGGCGGGCCGCACGAGTGTAACCGATCTTAAAGCGCCGCTGCAGCATAGATGTCGATGCCGCGCCGCCTGTGACGACCAGTTTTACCGCAGATTCAAACAGTTCATCCTCGGACTCCCCTTCCCCGCTCTCGTCGTCACCATCGGCAAGGGAGAGGTCATCAAGTCCAACAGCGGCGACGGCTACGTGCAGGGCATC
>JAZKEA010000367.1:5167-6824 GCA_040387315.1 Armatimonadota bacterium
AAGGGAGAGGGTCGAGGGCATCACTTCGTAGTTCGGCTGTGCCTGCTGTTTGAGGTAAGAAACAAGCGACTCGGTCTCCTGCTCGGAGACAAAGCAGCCCTGGATGCGCGACGGCTTGGCGGCATCCATCGGCATAAACAGCATGTCGCCCCGCCCGATCAGGCGATCCGCCCCCGTCATATCCAGGATCGTGCGGGAATCGACGGCGGAGTTTACGGCAAACGCGATACGTGATGAGATGTTCGCTTTGATAGTGCCGGTGATCACGTTTACGCTCGGTCGCTGGGTCGCAATGACCAAGTGAATCCCCGTAGCGCGGGCAAGCTGAGCGAGACGGCAGATGCTGGTTTCGATCTCTGGCCCACTGGTCATCATCAGGTCGGCGAGCTCATCCACGATCAGAACCCAGTACGGCAGCTTCTCCTCTTCCGGAACGCGGCTATTATAGCCTTCGAGGTTGCGTGTGCCCGCCGTGGCAAACTTGTCGTACCGTGTTTCCATTTCGCGGAGCGCGGTTTTAAAGATGCTCGGAGCCTGTTTCACGTTGGTAATCACAGGCGCTGCCAGATGAGGAATACCGGCGTAGAGCGACAGCTCGACTTTCTTGGGGTCGATCATCAGAAACTTCAGCTCGCGGGGCGTGCAGCGATACAGGAGCGAGCAGATCAGCGTATTGATGCCAACCGACTTGCCCGAGCCGGTAGATCCGCCAATCAAAAGGTGCGGCATTTTCGCCAGGTCGGCATACCGGCAGGCTCCGGTAACGTCCTTTCCTAGAGCGAAAGTCAGCTTCGAAGGGGCGTTCTTGAACTCGTCACGCTCGACGCACTCACGCAGCGTAACCATAGTCGGATGTTCGTTGGGTATCTCGATACCGATGGCGGATTTTCCGGGAATCGGCGCTTCGACACGGACATCGATTGCGGCAAGAGCCATGGCGAGGTTATCGGCAAGGGAGACGATCTTGCTGACCTTGATGCCACGCTCCAGTGAAACCTCGTAGCGCGTTATAGCGGGACCATAGGCGACGTGGGAGACATCCGCGCCAATACCGAAGTCTTCCAGTGTCTGGAGGAGCACCTCGCGCCGTGCCTCGGATTCTCCGGACTGCGGTTTTGCCTGGGGCGCAGGGGCCTTCAGAAGCGTGAGCGGCGGCAGTGGAAACTTTTTGACCGCGTCGAGGGAGGGGGCATTTTCATCGATACCGCGTGGTGACGTTATCACGACAGGCGGCACGGATATATCTGCTTCCATCCCGCTGTCCGGAAACGATTTAGCGACTTTGCGTGTGGGGAAAAGCGTCGGTGGCGATGCCAATACCTTCTCGGCCAGCAGATCAACCTTTCGACCCGGAATCGTCATTGATTCGTCGCCTGCGTCGTCGCCGTCCTCATCCTCGAACGGCTCCGGTGTCTGACGTGAGAAAAGGCGCGGACGGGAAGCGGTTTTTGCGAGTCGGGAAGGCCGCGCAGGGGATATTACTGGAGCGTCGTCATCCTCCTCATACTGGGCTCGACGATCCGCGCGGTGCTCCGCCAGCCTCTGCGCGGCAGAGCGCGCCCCCGAAGCCACTGCCTTGCTTCCGGAACCCATCGCCCGCTCAACGGGGCCGACAAGCGCAGGCAGGGGAATGTCGGTTATCCAGAGGAATGCCACG
>JAZKEA010000368.1:0-1105 GCA_040387315.1 Armatimonadota bacterium
GTCTGAGACAGACTCAGACCGGATTATAAAGCAACTGAACGAAGGGGCCCCTTCAGACCATGTTCTGACGGGGCCCCTTCGTTCTAGGCTCACTAGAAAGCGAATTTATCAGTAACTTTCAAAGATTATGTCCGGACTGCTCATTTTATGCTCACTATTGCAAAATCGTTGCTAATTTTGACCGTTGTAAGGTATTGTCTATGGAGTCCCAAAATTTGTGACAGGATGCTTCCTGACTCAATTATCACCAGCTCAGATTCTTCGCAGCCATGGAAAGGCAAACTAAATGAAGACAGCCCAAAATAATCACGTTAGGCGCAGGGCAATTGCAGCAGCGTTTACCACAGTGACTGCGGTCACCGCTTTGTTAGGAGCACAGGCCGCGCGAGCTCAGGAGACATTGACTGGCCTCACTGTCGTTGGAGGTTCTGTTAATTTCCTCTTTAATTTCAACAGTAATACTCCTGGCACTTTCACAAACTTTACCCAGGTAACAGGTTTGGATGCCGGCTTCGTGCTGGAAGACATTGATTACCGTCCGACGGTGACACCTGGACTAAACGGTGTGCTGTACGGCCTTGGAAAAAGTACCGTTGGCGGTTCAACTAGCTTACGCTTATATACCATAGGTACCAATGGAGCCATTCTTTCTAGCATAGGATTAACGGCAGCAACAGGTGGTCAAAGTACAACCGCATTAGCGTTTCAGAATGCTAACTATTCTATTGACTTTAACCCGGCGGCAAACGCTCTTCGTATCGTCAATGATGCAGGGGGCGACTACCGCATCGGCACCGCAAATCTAGTACCAGGGTCGGCCAACGCAGGCAGCACGTTTACAGACCTGCAGTTGAGCTTGAATGGTGTAACTCCCACAACAGGTATACTCGGTGCTGCTTACACGAACAACTTTGGTGGGGCACCAACGACTACTCTTTATGAGGTTTCTTACACCAACAACAACGATAGCCTTTATCTCCAGAATCCTCCTAATAACGGCATACTTGCTGCGGTTGGCACCACTCTGGGAGTGGATCTTCCCTTGGGCGGATTCGATATCTCCGGCGTCACGGGAAATGCTTACTACGGGGGTGGAAACACGTTC
>JAZKEA010000368.1:1115-3960 GCA_040387315.1 Armatimonadota bacterium
AACACGTTCTATCAGATCAACTTGGCGAACGGAACTGCAACAACAGTTGGTAATTTCAACACTGGAATTGGAACGGTAAGGGGTATCGCGGCTCAGGTGGGCACTGCTGCACCGGAACCGGGTTCTCTTGCCCTTGTCGGCGTAGGTCTTCTTGGTATGGTCGGCGGTTTCGCACGACGCCGACGCCAGAAGTAAATTCCAACGGCTGCGAAAAACTAAAACGTCCCCCTGCGCACAAAGCGCAGGGGGACGTTTTTTGGAACTGGGATTTTACGCGGGAAGCCTGCTGGAAGCATCGAGAGAGCTAAGGTGAGAAGAGGCTGCCATCTTACTGGTACCCTGAGCATCGGGGCGCCAGGCGAAGAGAGAGCGTTTCGAGCGCGGGAAAGACGTGAACGTACCGTGCCTATAGGAACATCGATCTTGGCACTGATTTCCTGGTAGGTCATGCCGCGCATGTCAGACAGCACCAGAACCTCCTGATAGTCCGCGGGAAGGGCGGCTACCGCGGAGGCAAGCGCCTCATTTTCCATGCGGGAGAAGACAGCCCGCTCCGGCCCCGGTTCGACCGGTATGATCGGGTCCGGGTTTTCCAGCGCATCCAAAGAGACCGAACGGGGGGCGCGGACCCGTGTGCGATAGCTGTTGATAAACAGGTTACGCAGAATAGTCAGCAGCCAGGCCCGTATGGGACCATCGGCTCGAAATGACTCGAAGCCGCGCAGGGCACGAAGGGTCGTTTCCTGAACAAGGTCTTCCGCCTCATCGGCATTGCGAGTCAGCGAAAGGGCGTGACCGTAAAGGGCGTCTCGATGCGGCAGCACCATTCGTTCAAATTCTTGATAGCTCATAGTAAACAGCGTCCAGTTTATCATTCTTCAGCTCGCATAAAATGCGAGAACTACTTTAACTCTGCATTCAGAAGAAAAAGAGCATGGTTCTTCACCATTGCCAGCGCGTTCTGCGCGGCAACAGCATCCCCGGTCAGTACATGCTGCAGCAGGATACCATCCGTCGCGCTCAGTATATAATGCGCAATGCCGGATGCTGTCATACCCGCCGCCAGCGTCCCCCCCTCATGGAGGTGGCGCTCGATAAGTTCTTCCGTCAAATTCTGGTAAACGGCATAAATTGCCAATACATCCTGGCGGGCCTTTTCATCCCGAAACCCCCGCACCACGAGATCATAGCGTAGAGCGCCCGGCTGATCCTCAACCATATCCCATATTGCGGTGAACAGGTTCTCCAGCCCGGCAGTTGCCGTTTGCGCCTGGTTTATAGCATCGCGCATCCGGCTTTCCGTACCCTTTGTCGCAAAGCGAGTCGCCTCCGTGAGAAGCAGCTCCTTTGAGCCAAAGTAATAATGCAGTGTTGCGACATTCACCGCAGCCAACTTGGCAATCCCGCGGGTCGTTATCTTTTCATAACCATCCCGAACCAGCGCACGCCAGGCAGCCTCCAGTATAGCTCTTCGCGTCTGTTCACGACGCTGTCCGGCTGCCGTCACGCTGTCTCGGATTGCTCCTGGAGTGACCGTCTCAGCCGACTCCGGACTTTCCATGTCCTCTACCACGCCATTTATCATTCTGGCTGTATACCTATTTTCTGCGCATAGGATACGCTTTGGTTATACCGCAAAACAATGCGATTTAATCACATGATTAAATCGCTTGATTAATATATACTTCATGCCAGACTATTTGTCAAGCACTCCTCGTTATACATAAGCAGGTTTCGGTTCGGATAGTGCGTGGTACGGGTACGTGTAGCAGTAATTCCTCAAGGAGAATACACCTCATGGCGACAGCATTTACCCTCACAAGTCCTCCCTCAGAAACAAATGGCAATTTATCCTCAGCAAGCAAAAAACGTGTAGTGGTAACGGGGGCAGCCGGACGAATCGGCTCTTACTTTGCCCAGAACCACGACACCAGCCGATTTGATCTGCGGCTCATGGTGCGCCGGGAAGATGACCCGGAGAGCATCGAAGCCCTGCGGCCCTGTGGCGAGGTGATCACGGGTGATCTGGGTGATCTCGAGGGGCTAAAAGCGTCTTTCAAAGATGCGGACACTATTGTGCATCTTGCCGCCGACCCCAGTCCGAGCGCCGTGTGGAGCAGCGTCATCGAAAACAATATCACCGGGACTTACCACGTTTTTGCTGCGGCAAAAGCGGCAGGATGCCGGCGTGTTATCTATGCCTCCTCCATACACGCGGTTTCCGGCTACCCAACGGATGTTCAGGTCAAGACCAACGAACCGGTGAATCCCGGCGATCTCTATGGGGTATCGAAATGCTTCGGGGAGGCGATGGCGCGTTATATGGCGGAGCAGGAAGGTGTATCGGCGATCTGCATTCGAATCGGGGCATTTCAGCCTCTGGAAAAGGCCAGGGATGAATCATCCCTGCCCATGCTGGATGCCTTTGTCTCCCACCGCGACCTGCACCAGCTGATCGAGAAATGTATCGCGGCACCGGAGGCCCTTCGCTTCGCGATCTTCCACGGTTTGTCGGATAATCGCTTCAAGCGGCTGGATATCTCCGATGCGCGGACCCTGGTCGGCTATGAACCCCAGGATGACTTTACCGAGGAGAACCCGGCCCTGCGTAACCTGCATCTCTCGGAGAAAGCCTCCGGTCATAATCTCAGCGACGAGGGACAGAAGTCCGGCTTGCGGGAAGAGGTTGGAGTCTGATAAAGCCAAAAAAACAGGGGGCTGTTGCCAGCCCCCTGTTTTGCCCGAAACTAGCCTTCTCTTAGAAAAGCTGTGTCAGTTTGCCGTTGCTGTCCCCGAGAGTCCCAATCTTGTCGGTAGGAAGGCCCATGCGGTCAAAGGCGGTCAT
>JAZKEA010000368.1:3970-6055 GCA_040387315.1 Armatimonadota bacterium
CGTCTTGTCGGGATAAACGACATGGCGTCCGGTCTGGAACATACCCTTGCCACCCGCGATGAGAATGGGAAGGTCGTTGTGGTTATGGCGGTCACCGTCGGAGATACCACCACCGTAAACCAGCATCGTGTTGTCCAGAAGCGAACCGTTCGCCTCTTTTACATCCTGCATCTTCTTCAGTACATAAGCCAGCTGCTCGACATGGTACTGGTTGATCTTCTGGATCTTGGCCTGCTTCTCTTCGGAGCCCCCATGATGCGATAGCTCGTGGTGTCCTTCCAGAATCCCGATCGGGTTATAGGAACGGTTACTGCCCTCGTTCGCGAACATGAACGTGGCAATGCGTGTCTGATCGGTCTGGAATGCTAGCACCATCATGTCCCCCATCAGGCGGATGTGTTCGCCCATATCGGCGGGACGCGCAGTGGGGGGTGTCAGGTTCAGGCCAAGGGCCTTGGCGTCGATCTTCGCTGCCTTTTCCGTAAACTGGACACGGCGCTCTATCTCCCGGACGCTGGTCAGGTACTCGTCCAGTTTCTGCTGGTCGTGCGTTCCCAGCTTGCGCTGCAGACTGCTGGCTTCCTGATGCACAGCATCCAGGATACTCCCCTGCTCAGATCGGCGGCGCGCTGCTTCTTCGGTTGTCAGGCCATCATCCGCCCCGCCGCCAAACAGCCGATCAAAGACCGCGCGCGGGTTGGTTTCCTTAGCGACCGGGGTGTTTTCCGTTCGCCAGGAGATGGTGGAAGAGTACGCGCAGCTATATCCGCTGTCACAGTCTCCGGCAAGGCCGCCGCGCTCAACACCCAGTTCGAGAGTGGAAAAACGGGTCTCTTTACCCAGATACTTCGCGGCAACCTGATCCGCAGAGGTACCAGCCTTGATATCGGCTCCGCTCGTCTTGCGGGGGTGGCAGCCGGTCAGCCAGGCCGCCGCGGACCGGGCGTGATCGCCGCCGCCGTCTCCCAGAGCGTGCGCATTGTGCTGCGTCAGACCGCTCATCACCAGAAGGGAATCTTTGAAGGCTGCCAGCGGCTGAAGCGTTGTCGGAAGAACCGTCAGTGCACCCTCGGCGGCGGGCCGCCAGGACTGCATATGGATTCCGTTGGGCACGAAGAGAAATGCCAGCCGTTTTGGGACCGCCTGCGCCGCCCCGCCCGCGCCAAGGCTTCGTGCCAGCACCGGCAGCGGGATCATCGCCTCCAGAAGCGGAAGCGCAAGCATCGCGCCGGCCCCACGCAGCAGCGTGCGCCGCGCCATCTTTTGTCCGGTCAGCAGTTCACGGTATTCACTCATGGATTCTTTCCTGCACTTTCGTGGCGGTAGCGACTTTGGCGACGGGCTGATCCCCGCGCCGATAGCGGAATGGCTCACTTGTGACAATCTCGGTAACCAGGGCCGAGAAGCGATAATTCTTCTTTGCCACCGTTGCGGCAATAGCATCCAGATTACAGCGGTCTGATGACTCGATACCCCGACCAAGAGCATACGTCAGCAGCCGCTCGGACAGGTTACGCGTGAACTGTGGCGCTTTGGCCTTCAGCGCGACTCTCAGCTCACTCGGACCGGTAAATGCCTTACCACCCGGCAGCGCCCCGGAGGCATCGATCGGATTATTGTCATCCAGCTTGCGCCACATGCCGATAGCATCGTAGTTCTCCAGACCGAACCCGATAGGGTCCATTCGAGAGTGGCAGGAGGCACATGCAGGGTCGCTGCGGTGCTGCTCCATACGCTGGCGCAGCGTTCCCTTTAAAACCGTCCTTTTATTGTCATCGGGGAGCTGACCGACACCGGGTGGAGGCATTGGGATGGTGGAACCCAACAAATTCTCCATAACCCAGCGTCCGCGCTTCACCGGCGAGGTACGGGTCGGGTTGGAGGTGACTGCCAGTACGCTTGCCTGGGTCATCACACCACCGCGCTGGTCCCCGTTCAGAGGAACACGGCGGAATTGACGACCGGTAACACCATCAACCCCGTACAGCTTTGCCAGCGGCTCGTTCATGTAGCTGTAGTCAGAGTCCAGAAAATCGAGCACACTACGGTCGTCCCCGACAACATGCTGGAAGTACAGCATGGTTT
>JAZKEA010000369.1:0-967 GCA_040387315.1 Armatimonadota bacterium
CTTAGTGTCTGCCGAAGGTTCATGGTGTGGTTTCCCTTGCATGGATTATAGCACCGGTTTCAGTGACCATTCCAAACCCAAAGGAAAAGCCTGCTCAGTGACGGCTTTCGCAGTCCCGGCAGGCTCTTCAGTCTCTTAATCAGCTAGGCGCTTCGTTTCTTATGCGGCTGTGTTGCTCTTGACAGCCTTGCGTCGTCGTGCTCGGACCATCAGGCCGCAGACAGACGTTCCCGCCATGCCCATCGCAAGCCACTCCGCCGGCTCCGGAACCGCGCCGGTGATGGCAGCCGGGGTGTAGGTAACGCTCCAGACATTATACCCTTGGTTGGTTCCTCCGGTAATCCTGAAGGCGGAGATACCAGCGCCACCAACCAGACTTGATAGATTTGTCGTAAACGAGTAATTGAAGACGCCCAGAGAACTATTACCCGCTCCAAAGGCTTCCACGAAACTCGGCGTAGTGTTACCGTTGGCAGCAAAGCCCGAAGATTTTATCGTCACCTGTGTAACGGGTCCATTGTCAAAGGTAAACAGCGCCGTTTCGCCGTTGTCAATCAAATCATTGCCAGAGTTTGTTAGACCACCTTGAACGGCGAGACCCCTAATTAAACCATTACCGTCCGCTTGGACGCTGATTGTACCGGGACTGGTGACGGTGATTCCGCCATTTTGGAGGGGGCCCGTCTGGGTGAACGTGCCCAGATTATTATAGGTTACCGTCGTTTGGGCATGGGCCGCCTGTGGGCCGCCAAGGCTGAGAGCGGCAACCAGGCCGACGACACCGATGACGCCAATGGTAGAAGGAGAGAATAGAGAGAGGCGCATAAGAGAGTGCTTCCTTGGGCAAAAGAGTGGAATTTCCCTTTAACAGTAACACAGCTTTCTGTCAATCCCGGCAAGACTGCCTGACAAAATATCCGTATTTTTGTCAGGCAGTCATTTGATGGCGCAGGCTGTTAAGAATCCC
>JAZKEA010000369.1:977-3868 GCA_040387315.1 Armatimonadota bacterium
GACGCCGGCCACGGTGTAAGAGCCCTGCTGGATGAACTCGCCGTGATTGGCGTACAGGTCATTGTCCGCGTTTATCAGCATGCAGACGTACTGACCACGTACAAGGGCCACGACAGCCTCGCCAGGGGCAGGAGTGGCATTCGGACAGACGGTGAGCAGATCCCCGTCAAGATAATGCGGGGCGAGAGCGTTCCCCTCAAGGATCAGCGCAAAGGCGGGAAGTCGCTCCCGAGCATCTTCGATGGTCACGGCGAGAAGTCTCTGGTCGATCCGGCTCCCTCGTGGCGCTCTTGTAGTTTTGGTCCGTCGTTTGATGAGTGGCATGTTATTCTGGTGTCCTGTGATTCCCTAGCGCGTTGTTCCGGCAGAATCGCGCCCCTGCCCTCTGGTACTGACATGGGTACTCCGGGCAGGTTGTGTGCCACGGAAAGCGGATCGGCTGTCTACGCGCCTTCTGGTGCCTCCCCTGCCACTTCATCAAAGGTCGGTGCCTTGTAGTTCTCCGTCCCGCGAATGCGTCCCACGGCAACCGCAGCGGCAATCAGCAGGTGGTTCTCCGGACTTCCCATCGGCGCGTCAAGGTACGTTGCCGCTAGATGCAGAGCCACGCGGATCTCCAGAGCCCGCGACAGATCGTCTACGTCTCCGAGCTTGTCCGCAAAGAGCAAGCCACCAAAGGTGCGCAGCATCTCCTCCGTGTCTACCGCTTCATATAGTTCATGCTGGTAGACCTTCAGACCGGGCATATTCCCGAAACGGTCCAGCATATCGTCCGTTTCCCAGGAACCGCGCTTCGTCCCCATGTAAGCGGCTATTCCCATGAGCCGGGACAGGAGATGCTCACGCCCCTCTGCGATGGCCGGCTTGTTCTCCGGTCCGCTAAACGTACGTGTCGGAAGCAGGTCAATGTCCTGCTCTGCCTCCTCGCGGCGGGCCTCATCCTGCTCAACATAGGCGATGTACTGGTGAATCTGACCAATGAAGACACGCCGCGCCTCCCGCCAGGCGTAGTACTCGCGGGCGATGCTCAGCGGCTTGGTCTTCTCCTCCAGGGTGCTTGCGAGCCACCGGGGATCATCGAAGATAATGCCGGGCTTGCCGAAGCGCAGGAAGTCGATCAGTTCGGCTTCACAGTTCGTCACCTCGGCATCATGGCCCACCACCAGGTTGTCGCTGACTGCACCAGGGTCGATGGCAGATCCACCGCCGGACGCTGACAACTGAGCAAGCACCGACAGCAGGGTAGCAGGTCGCTTCTTCGCTTTGCCCTTCTTCGCCTTCTTACCGCTGCCAGCACTTCCGGCACTACCAGCAGTCACAGTCGACACCAGCGGTGCGCTAATAGAGGTTCGGGCTGTCTGCACAGCCGGCGCAACTTCTGCGGGGCTGTGATTGTCATTTAGAACAGTGTTTTGCATTGTCTCAGGTTCCTTCTGAGTCGGTGCGGCACTCAGGCCGCGTATGTCATGGTCTGTGGCTGGGCGGGGTGTTACGAGCATCCCGCCTGCCTAATTAGTATTACTCTATAAGTATAACGTGCGTTCGCTAGACTGTCAATGTATTAACACTAGATAGGTTAGACTGTTTTCGTCGTTCGTCATTGTGTTAAAATAGAATCGTCGCGAAGCCAGGTGGTACGAACACCTCCCCTTTTGCGGCGCTGGTTCGCTGGTGGCGGCCTACGGGGAAGTCTCACCCTTCCCTGATGCCTCCGGTGGCCTTAACGGGTCGGGGGATGGGTTGGATCGTCCCCCTGCCGGTTCTCTCTCTACCCTCCTTTCTTGCGCTTGCTCGGCAGGCTCAGGCCGAACGCTTCCCGGTCGTCTGTTCTGGCGACACCGGGCAGAAGTTCGCCCGTCTCCTCTAGCTTCGCCTCTGCCGCCTGCAGGTACGCTTCCGTGGCTATCGTGGTTTTGGTGCAGCCGAGTGCGTGAGCGTGTGGAAGCGCGGCGTCTGTGTCGGTGACGGCATAACCACCGGGCACGGTGCGAAAGCCGAACGTACCGAAGAAGGTCTCGACACTCTTTCGACGGTTGCCGCCCGCCTGCAGAAGCGCCGCGGTCGTGGCTTTTGCCTCCTCCTCGTAAAGCCCTTTCAGCCGTGTTTCGTCCGCATCGAGCGCGGCGATCATCTTCGCGGCCTGCTCCTTGATGCTGTCGCGTTCACCACGGATCTGGGCAAGTTTCCGGCTGTACCACTCAAGCCCTGATTTGTCGGTGATGTGGTAGCGGTCGCTCTGCTCAGGTGTGCCGTTTTCTTGATTTTTCTTGATTAATTCCGGCGCGTCGGAGTCGGTGAGGGTTGCGAGCAGTTCGACAGCATCAGCAGGGGCTATAACGGCGCGGTTCTTTGCGGTGGCGATCATGGCAAGGGTTCCTTTTCGGGGTTCGGTCAGTGGCGAGAGTCAAGAGAGTTGGAAAGAGTTGGAGTAGTTCAGGCGAACGGGTCAAGCGGATCTGCCTTCACTTTGCGGCGGCGCGGCGCGGTGTCGATGCTCACCCGCCCGGTGTGTGTCACCGATACCAGCACCTCGCGGGCCGCGTCGGGGTCGGTTGCCTGCAGCCGTCGTGTGAGCGTTCGGGCGACTCTGACGCGGGCACGCTCTGCGGCGGCGTGGTTGTGAACGATGACCTTAGCGGTCTGGTGGGTTCCGGCGATAGCGAAGACTTCGTACATGGCGTGTGTCCTGTGTCCCTTTGGGGGCAGTTGGCTGTCCTGCCCCCGTTCCTTCCTCAGATTCCGTAGAAGTCTCGCTCAGCGGCTTCGGCGATTATCGCGGCGTCCTTCTCACAGCGGACGAAATGCTTGCAAATTCCGTTCTCCTGAAAGTAAGGGCAGGTGCAGTTCTCGACAGCAGCGCGGATGGTCACGGTGTACATGATGTTCTCAGG
>JAZKEA010000369.1:3878-6422 GCA_040387315.1 Armatimonadota bacterium
CCCGCCGATCGTCCTGCGGATCGATGGCGACACGTTCTCGACGCCGGGGCGGATTTTGACGGTGTAATCTTCACCCTGCGGAGTGTGAACGTAGAAGTTGCCGGGGACCATCTCGAACTCAGTGATTTCATAGCCCGTCATGGTGGCTTCGTTGCGGATGGCTGTCTGGATTGCGGCGTCGGTTGCGATAATCATTGTCTTTGTCTCTTTCCTCGTCTGAACTGATTATAGTATAACGTGCCTACGCTAGACTGTCAAGTGTATATGGAGGTTTAAGCAAAAAATAGTTTAACGTGGCAGATTACCTGCTATTGCCGAAATAGACTAGCGGGCGTATGCTATACTATAGGTATGGAAAACGAGACCAATAAACAGGAAGGTAATCTGCCACCGCCGACAGATGAGGAGATAAGCGCCGCTGCCTCGACTCTTGCGCGCCGTGTGACACCAGCTCGTCGGCAGTCCGCTATCAATGCGTCGAAGGCTCCCAGACCAAACCGGCAGGGCAAGCCACTCAGCGAGGAGCAGCGGAAGGCCATCGCGGAAGGGGCTCGCCGTGTCTGGAGTGAGCGAAAAGCCTCCGGAGAAACCATCAAGCAGGGACGCGCCGCGACACCGCTGGAGGAGATTCCCTGCACCTGTGGCGGCGAGGGACTGAACCACAAGTCAACCTGCCCCCGTGGGCGTGCGATCCGGAGACGGCAGAAGGCAGGCGAACTGTGAACCAGGACCAGCTCGACCAGGCCGCGGCTATCGTTCGCCGGGTGACAATCCATTCCGGCGCGGCGCAGGGGCTCGCCGTGAACGCGCACCGGCTCGAAGGGGAGACGCTGCGCTCAACACTCGCCGAAGTGACCGAGCAGGCCAGATCCGCTAACGAGGCATCGCAGAACCTCTTCCGACTGCTCACCAGCATGGGCGCAAAACTGCCAGGGAAGGCGGGTATGGTCGGATTCGTGCCCCTGCATATGCTCTCGACCGACGCGGGCCGTACCCTCCTGGCGGCGCTGGAGACAGCCACAAAAGCCGCTGAAGCCGTCGACCGAGAACGCGGCTGGGTCGATGAAGACGGCGAGCCCATCGGCTACGCGGAAACCCTGCAGATGATCGCGCTAAAGGTCCGGCAGGATGTCGAAGCGCCGAAAGGACGGGACTAAAGCACATGGACAAGACAGCAAAGCTGATTCGGTGGCAGCAGGCGGCAATCCTCTGTCTCGTTGTCGTAACGATCACCACCGCCTTAATGCTCCGAAATGAACAGCAGGGCAAAGCGCGGCTCATGCTAAACCTGCAGAGCGCCGCCGGAATGCTGGATCAGAGAGATGAGCGGCACCGTGCCGACGAGAAGATCATCCGCGACCTGGACGAGCGCCTGAGACAGTACGAAAAGCGGTTCGGTGAGATCCAGCCGGTGCGACGCGGTGAAGGTATCTACATCCGGCAGAGCGGTTCGCTTCCCTCTCCGATGCCCCGATGAGTCGCCGCGCCTGGCTTGCTCTTGCCCTCGGCGGCGCGGCGGTCTGGTTCGGTGTCCGTCTCGGTCCCCGGTTCGATCATTTCGAGGGTCAAGGTCCGACACCTTCAAAAGCACTCTACGCCGCACACATGGCAGTCACGAAAGCCGTCGAAGCAAAAGGCGGGCGCATCGTTCACTTCGACCGGGGCGGGGCAGCGAACCAGACTGCGCCGGATCGGTGGCAGGCATCCGGCACCGCGACCGCTGAAATGCCCGACAGAGACAAGCCGCAGCGCATCAACTTCGAGACGGTCCAGCAGTGGACACCGGAGACCCGCACCTTTCGCCTGAGCGGGATCAGCATCACGCGCGATGCCAAAGCGCCGAAGGGTCGGGACTAGGGCGCAGGCTCTTTGAATGGCCGGATGGGATGTCCACCACAGCTCTGCTGTGTGTGATGTGGCGGTATGGGGTTTCACCGATGGGGGCTTTTGCGAGAAAGGGTGCATGATGAGTGGCACAAAAAAACTGATTCGATGGCAACGCATCACGATTTTGCTTCTGATTGCTTCCTGTATAGCCATTGCTATTCATGCGAGAGATCGAGAACGGCGAATACGCACCATAGCAGCTATCAATCTTCGTAACGTTCGGCATGAAATCGTTGCTGAGAAAATAGCGCGTGAGGAGGGACGTCAGGAACACGAAAATGATCAGCAGATCATTGAGGCGTTGAAGAAGGCGCTGGGAAGCAGGAATGCCCTCCTCAAGGATTATATAGAGCAGCAGAATAATATCGAACAGAGGTATTCGGGCGTGGAAGTAGGGCAACGCCGTGAAACGGAAACAGATCGAGAATGGCCGTGGGCCAATATAGGCAGTCACGAAGTCGGCTACTCGAAAACGTTGGAAGATGCCTTGAGACGACTTTAGAGTGAGTCCAGATAAACAAGCTCGGGGTATGGGGCTCCAACGATGGGAGCTGTTGCTGGGAAGATTTGAACGGACAGATAATGTGTGCGAAGCGAAGGGATCAAGGCTTTTGAACAGCAAGAAAACCTCTGAAGCTGGTGGCTTCCGGCTGTTTC
>JAZKEA010000370.1:0-2226 GCA_040387315.1 Armatimonadota bacterium
ATCTGCTGAAGGAACGGCACATTGGTGGGGCTTCCCTCGATTACCAGTTCCCCGAGAGCACAGCGCATTCGGTTAATCGCCTGGGCACGATCTGGTGCCCAAACGATGATCTTTGCAAGGTTCGAGTCATAGTACGGCGGGACCGTATAACCGGTGTAGATCTGTGTATCCACCCGTATACCAAGGCCACCCGGCAGGCGAACAGTCGAAAGCGTTCCGGCGGCAGGGGCAAATCCCTTGTTAGGGTCCTGAGCCGTCACGCGGCATTCGATAGAATGTCCGTTCCATTCGACATCGCGCTGGCTGAAGGATAACTTCTCCCCGCTGGCGATGCGAATCTGCCATTGAACGAGATCCACGCCGGTGACGGCCTCGGTGACAGGGTGTTCTACCTGGATTCGCGTGTTCATCTCCATGAAATAGAACTCATCGTCCGGTGTGTAAATAAACTCTATCGTGCCCGCATTCGCATAGTTAACGGCTTTAGCTGCTTTAACAGCCGCCTCACCGATCCTTTTACGCATGGCTGAGGTTAGGCTGACAGACGGGGCCTCCTCGACGACTTTTTGATGCCGAATCGTCTGGATGGAACATTCTCGTTCGCCAAGATGGACGCAGTTTCCATGCTCATCAGCGAGGATCTGAACTTCGATATGTCGCATTCGGCGAATATACTTTTCCAGATACACATCCGCGTTCCCGAAGGAAGCGGCAGCCTCCGCCTGTGCTACCTTGAGGACGCGAGTCAGCTCCTCTTCATCCTCAACCACGCGAATTCCACGCCCGCCACCGCCCGCCGTCGCCTTGACGACCACGGGATAGCCTATCTTTTGAGCTACCTTGATAGCATCACTCTCGGTTGCGAGGACGCCCTCAGAACCGGGAACCGTGGGAACGCCCGCCTTTTTCGCGGTCGCGCGAGCGGTCGCCTTATCTCCCATACGTTCAATGGCAGAGATGGGGGGACCGATAAATTTTAATCCGACGGCTCCGCAGATCTCCGCGAACGACGCCATCTCCGAGAGAAAGCCGTACCCCGGATGTACCGCTTCCGCCCCGGTAATCAGTGCGGCGGAAACCACATTTGGGACGTTGAGGTACGAGTCTTTGCCAGGTCCTGGTCCTACGCACACGGATTCATCCGCGAGCTGAACGTGGAGCGAGTTTGCATCGGCCTGCGAATAAACCGCGACCGTCGCGATTCCCATTTCCCGGCAGGCACGAATGATCCGAACGGCAATCTCGCCGCGATTTGCAATCAGAATTTTTTTGAACATCAATTCCCGTCACTGCTGCCTTGCGGCTGTGTTGCTTCAAAGACCGGCAGCCGACCGCCGGAAACGCCACCCATACTGTCAGGACCGTTTGTATTACCAATGCGCCCGGTGACGGGATTATATGGCAGCGGCTGTTTGGTGACCTGATCCGTCATCATTTCATCGGTCACACCGTAGGTCCGAAGCGCCGCGAGGGTAGGGGGATTCCGGTCCTCATTGTCCATCCGATACATCTGAATTGCCTGGTTGATCTGACCGATATAGGAGACCGTCCCCACCGCTTTAGCGCGCTCCTTGGGGGCGAGTGTGCGCTTTCCGCCGGCATCTGTGCCCCCTTTGGTATAGCTTGGGATGATCACAGCAGCCAGTATGCCAATAATGACAGCGACGGCCAGAATCTCGATAAGCGAAAATCCGGACTGATAGCGGGAGGATCGAACGGTTTTCATGCTTCGGGGCCGATCTCGAAGAGTAGCTGACCATACTCAACAGGCTGCCCCTCTTCGACGAGCATGTTGAAAACTGTTCCCGATTCCGGTGCCAGACAGTCGTTCATCAGACGCATGGCCTCTATGTGTCCGACTAGTTGTCCTTCTTTTACCACGGTTCCGAACGTGACAGCGGCATCACCGGAAAGGGCGCGGAAGATCCCGACCATGGTCGCGGTCAGCGGGGTACTGCCCGAAAGCTGTGCCGTCCCGTGTTCCCGCTCCGAGGACGGTTTCGCTTCGACGGCCACTCCGCTCGGCGCAGTCGCCGGAACCGGTACGGCAGCGCGCGTCACCAAAGCAGAAGGACGGCGGAGGCGAAGCGAGACTCCTGCGGCGTTTCGAACCTCCAGCTCCGTCAGTGTCGGCGAGTTGCGTAAAACCGAGGCGATGGCATCGATCTGATCGTGATTCAATCAAGACGCTCCAAAAAGGGTAGTGATAGGAACAGCCTTAATGGT
>JAZKEA010000371.1:0-12506 GCA_040387315.1 Armatimonadota bacterium
GATTCAGTCCGAGTTCTTTGGATACCCAGAGCGACTCGACCACCTGCCAGGCCGCATAGGTGCTGGTGCCGATGTACCGAACTTTGCCCGCCCGGATCAGATCATCGAGAGCCCGCAGGGTTTCGTCAATCGGAACCGAGGATTGCGGACGATGAATCTGGTACAGGTCGATGTGATCCGTCTGGAGACGGCGGAGACTGTCCTCACAGGCCTTGATGATGTTGAATCGCGTATTGCCCCAGGCATTGGGATCGTTATCATCCATCTTGCCGTGAGCTTTGGTCGCGAGGAAGACACGGTCACGCTTCCCGCCATCTTTCAGCGCGACTCCGGTGATCGTCTCGGACTTTCCTCGCCCGTAGACATTGGCGGTGTCTATAAAGTTGCCGCCCTGTTCGAGGAAATGATCGACCATCCGGCTGGCCTCCGCCTGACCCGTCTTTCCGCCAAACGTCATCACGCCGAGGCACCATTTGCTGACCTGAGCGCCGGTTCGCCCTAAAGAACGATACTCCATCGCGTACTTCCTTCAAAATTAGTTGCGACAAGATTTTAGCGTCGCTCTGAGACCTTACCCCGTTCATCCTGAATTGAGCAGGCACGTTTATAGAAAACTTTACTTTTTTAGGTGAACTCTAGCTGGCAGCCGTAACGAAATTGCGCTCGTGAGCGTTTATCAGATAATGAATAATTATCTCGCGGCTGCCCTGGCAATGGCGTCGGGCATCCTGTTCGCGCTCGCCCTGCCCCCGTTCGACGTCGAATGGCTGGGGTGGGTGGCGCTTGCCCCTTTGCTGGCAGCGATATCGGTGCCGAAGCGGCGAACGCTTCATGCTATTGGATTTGGTCTGCTCGCAGGTATCGCGGCGGGCATCTTCCAGATCGGTTACACGCCCGGCGCGAAAAACCTGAGCTTTGCCTATCTGCCGTTCATCTGGATCGGGCTCGTATTTGGTCTGGTCAGCGCACTAGTGGCCGGGGTACGGCAGCGCTGGCCCGATGCGCATCCGCTGGCGCAAGTACTGTTTATCGCCTGCGCGGGTGTCACTGTAGAGTGGCTGACGACACTTTCCCCGCTTCCTGTGGGAATCGCCCTCTGCCAGTGGCGGAACACGCCGTTGATTCAGATCGCGTCGTTCACCGGGATCTGGGGGGTCTCGTTTCTGCTCTGGCTGGGAAATGCGGCGCTTGCTGACATGATCCTGCGCCGGAAGCCGGTGACTCTGTCCGCAGCGGTGGCGGGACTTCTGATCCTGCTCACCTACGGATACGGCGCTTTCACCTTATTTGAAGCGCGGGATTATGGTTATCAGAGTCGAGCGCAGGCCCGAGTCGCCGCGGTGCAGGACTACAACGGGATTGATGGGGAAAATCCGAACGGGACGCGCGATGGTGGCGGGGATCTGCCCGACATCGAGACCCTGATGCGCCAGGCGACGGACAGAGGTGCGGAACTGGTTGTCGGCTCGGAAGAGGCTTTCGGGAGTGGCTTTGTACCCAATGAGCCCGGCGACAGCATTGCTCTATTGGCCAGGGAGAAGAAGGCTCACCTGGTTGTTGGTTACCAGGAGCGCGGCGAGGGCGACAAAGACTTCAACTGTGCCGCTCTGGTGGCGCCCACGGGTAAAGCACTGGGAATCCACCGAAAGGTCCATCTGTTCCTGGGGGAGAAGAATGCCATCCAGGCAGGGGACCGTGCCACCGTCGTTGACAGCGGCGATTCCCGGCTGGGCAAGGTCGGAATGCTGATTTGTTTCGATACGTGCTGGACCAGCCTGGTCCGGGCGTCGGTTGCGGATGGTGCGCAGATCATCGCCGTTCCCAACTACGACCCGCCTACCCACCATGCTGTCCTGCACCACCTTCATGCCGCCCTAATGCCGTTCCGCGCCGCAGAGAACGGTGTGGCGCTGGTGCGCGCGGACCCGAACGGCCTTTCGATGATAGTGGACCCCTGGGGACGTATCGTCGCCTCCGCTCCGATGTATAAGGCAGAAGTGGTAGTGGCCGGGACATATCTGGGCGACGGAAAAGGGACGTTCTTCACCCGCTGGGGCGACTGGCTTGCCTGCGCCTCGGCAGGAGTGGTAGCCGTCACCATTCTCGCGGGCATCGGTTTTACTTTGGCGGCGAAACGTCGGTTGTTGCCGTCAGAGTAATGTCGCCCATCGCGGCTGCCTCCGAGTACAGGGGCCAGACAACCTCGTTGGTATCGGGATCAAACTCGCCATTCGTTTCCGTTACCTTGCCGGGAAGCTTCACACGAATCATCAGAGCAATCGGCGTATTGCTGCTGTCACCGCCTGCCTCGGCGCTTACCCCACCGGGGCCGGCTTCCTTCTTCGCCTGTGTCTTTCGGGTGGCGTCATTCGCTACCTCGGCGGTCAGTTTGGCCACAGCGGTGGTGAGATCACCCGAACTCAGACGTGCGCCGTAGACGCCGCCCAGGGAGCGCTGTATCGCCCCTCTCAGCTTTTTTCGAATGCGGTACTCGGCGAGGTCCTGATGAAAAAGGATCAGCGGCATGAGCGGATCGCCGGGGCCGAACATCGCTGTCCATAACTCGCGCTGCAGAGCAATGCCGACCTTGTTCAGCGAGGCGGTATCACTGGCGAGAGACGCGGGGAGGGAGCGTCTGAGGGCTGCCAGCATCTCGCGGTCCGGTGTATCGATCTCTTTGGGGCGGGGACCGCGCCAGTGCAGCACCTCCCGATATTCCAGACGCCCCGGCGCTATCTGCCGTACGGTCGCCGTGTTTTCCACAAGGAGGGCTGTAGGGGAAACCACGCGGGCCGTTCGTACCGGTGGTTTAGCTGGAGCGGCTGCCGTGCCGTCCGCGGCCTTCGGTTTCGGAAGGCGGATTCCCAGATCGTTGCGGACTGTCTGACCGGGTGCGACCACTCGGGATACTGTCACGGTGACATTCGACTTGTCGCTGCGGGAACGCGTAACTTTCCATCCGCCCGCCGCGCTCGGAAAGGCGATCAAGTCTTCCAGGCGAGGACTCATCGAGGGCTCCGATGAGACAGACGCCTGACCGTCTGTCGTGGTTGTCGTCTGAGCCTCCGGAGAGTTTCCACTGTAGGCTACCGTGCGGGTCATCGATCCGTCGGCGCGGACCTCACTACTTGTGGAGATTCGGGCGCAGCCGCTTCCGACCAGCACAAGAGGCAGCAAGACGGCGAGACAGGCAGCCTTTGATCGTCGGGATCGGTCCGTAGTCATCATGACTGTATCGTAGCATAATCCACTGTCAGTGGGACAGTGAATTCGGTCACGAAGCAGGCGGGTTTCCCCGGAATTATTTCAGCGTCTGCTGGTGGATGGCGCTGATCTCCGCATCGGACAAGGCGCGTCGATAGACCGCAAGACCCCCGAGCAGACCGTAGAAGCGGTTTGCAAGGACGCTGCCGTGCGCCACGAACTGCTCGTCGACACGCTCCGGGCGAAGGACAGCCCCCACCGTGAAGTCCGCGCCATCCGGACCGCCATCGAAGATACCGCCCTCATACCGGTATGGGTTTCGGTCGCCCCGTTCGTCCAGACGACCATTGAGGTACGCGCGGGCAAAAACGCCGTCATAGGTAATGGCGACACACTGCCACGTGCTCGGGGGAACCTTCGTCGCGCCGATGGCGGCGTCCATGCAGTATTTGAAGCCCGGCGTCGCCCCGCCCAGATGGGAGATGTGCGCGCCGACCTGCTCCGCGCTCTCGTGGATCCTCAGGTTCAGGAAGAGGCAGTACTGCCGCCTCGCGTGTTCGTTCCACATCCCGGCAACTGCCTGACAGGCACCTGCGTCTTTGGGATGTGTCGGGTCGCGCTTGATCCAGGCGATAAGGCTGACCTGAGCGCGGGGACCGTGGATATTGAGCGCAGGGCAATTGGCCCGAGGAATTGCGAGCGAGCCTGCCGAATCTCTGGCGAACCGTGCGGCATAGGGACCAAAGATTCCGCCCTCAACCCTTTCTACGGGCGCTTTCACTTCACGGAGACGATACGGCTCTCCGATACGCGACACACGCTCCTGTCCCGCCTTCTCCTGGAAATCCCAGAAGCAGAGCAGGCCCGGAACCTTGACGGCGGAAGATGGTGCTGATTCGAATTTCAATCTGGCTCCTCATGGCCCGACAGAATTATTTGACGCGGCCAGCGGCATTGCGTACGGCGGCGATGTCCTCTTCGCTGATCGCCTTCTCAAAAGACCGGAAGCCGCCCAGACGGAAGCCGTGCTTTTTGGCGAGTCGCTGCATGGTCGTTGCCTGCTCCACGGAAACCTCTTTGCCCAGGGTGAACGACTCATATTTACCGGAATCCGCCGCCTCCAGGGCCAGCAGCATCGTCTCGGACATACAGGCATAGGCCGTCTTGGGGGGAAAGCCGAAGTCGAAGCCGAAGTCCAGATGCGGACCGGGAACGCTGACCAGCCCCCCTTCGATAATCAGGACGTCGTTCCGCTCTTTCGCTACCCGGACGGAGACATCTCTTGGGCGGGCGACATCACAGACCACCGCGCCTTTTTTCAGGTGGTGCGGAAGGATCACGGCATCGGCGGCGGAGGTGACCGTTACGACGACATCGGCGTTCTTCAGCCCCTCCGTGATGTCAGAGGTAACGGAGACAGGGCAGTGGTTGGGCATCGCCTCAATCTCCCGTACGACCGGCTCCAGCCGTTCGACATGCCTGCCGACAAGAACGATTCGTCCCGCCTCGCTTGCCAGCATCAACGCACAGGTTCTCCCGATGCTCCCCGCCGCCCCGACCACGGCGACAGTCGCCTCCTGCATCGGCGTCCCCATCAGTTCCGCACCTCGAATCGCGCCTTCGACTGCCGTGGCGACGGTGTATGAATTCCCCGTCGTAACCGCGATATTCAGCGATTTTGCAACGGTGATGCCGCCATCTCCGACCACGGATGTCAGCGCCCCCAATCCCATGATTTCAGCGCCCATACTTTCCGCGAGCCTGCCGCACTCGATCAATTTTTTGTAAACAACTTCGGTGGGCATCGTGAGGAGCTGCTTTGGGGTGAGGGGGCAGACAATAAACCAGCCCTCCGCTTCCGTTTTCGGCCACTCGGATTTCACCCCCGTGATATGCGAAACTATTTTGGGCTTGATGCGCGGAAGCAGCGCCGCGATAAGCGACTCCGGGGCGTACTTTACCGCCGGATACTTACGGGCCATGTCCCTGCGGACATCGATAGGATGAATAACGAAGGCGAACTTCTGCATAGCGGCTTACTTTCCGGGTTCCGATGTTCCTGGTCTGTCGTCCTGAAGATGGCGGATGTTGGGAGTCCATTCCAGCTTTTTGAGGGTCGTGAGGTACTCCTCGGGTGTGAGTGGTTTGCCGTCATTGAGCGCTACCAGAACCGCCTCCATGACATTCGTGCCGAAGGACCGTCCGTCAAAGCTCGGTGTCGTCGTTATCAGCAGCTTGACGCCACGCTTTCGAAGTTCTTCCTCGTCGGTTTCCGTTGTCGTATTCGTCAGAATGATTTTACCTTCCAGAAAACCGCTTTCTACTGTTGGCATATAACGGCGAATGTAGTGGAAGTCCCCCGCAATGACATCGGCCCACTGGTAGAACTTTTGCCATTTGGGCTTGATAATATCCTGTTTCTCGCCCATGGGATACAGGACGGACAGCGGCATCTGAACGATGAGCGGTAGCAGAAACCGCGCCCAGGTGCGGTGCGCCTTGCGGCCATGAATGGGAAAGGGGAGGTCCAGCGCGAACAGAAGATCCCCAAAAATTATCTCGCCGCCCTGTGCGGCAAGCGCCTCGCTCATCCCGAACCGGTCGACCCCCGCCACCATAAGAATCCTACTCTTGGCGAAGTCAACCACCTTGTTCTGCTGGAGCTGCTCGACCATCTCGCGCTCCAGCGTGTTTTTAAGCCCGCTGCCATCCAGGACCGGCGTCTGCTTTGCGGGAGCCAGCAGGGCGCGGGCGGCCCGGAACTCGTAGCGCTTTCCCTCAGACCAGAGGTATTGATCCATGCCGCCAAAGCCGATAGCATCGACTTTCCCATCGATTTCCGCCAGGGTGCGCTTGAACCGTGCCTGATCCCCGTCGGTTCCCACGCGACTGATCTCAAACGGCTGACCAAAGAATGTCGCGGTCACCGTCTTATCGCGTTTTGTCGATCCGAGAGACAGCGACACAACCTTTTTGGGCGCTGGTGTCGTCATCGAATCGTAATGGGAACCGCAGTTGTGTTAGGAAGCAGTATCTTTACCTCGGAGGGCGTTGCATAACCGGGCTCATCGTAGGTGACATTCACTGCCGCCGCCGCGCAGCCGTAGCGTACTGCCTCGATAATATCGCCGGACCGTTCCCATTGTACGGCAAGCGCGCCGGAAAGGGTCTCGCCACTGCCGGTCGGGTTGAAATGCGAGACGACCGGGGGCTTAACACGCCACGCACCGCTAGGATTGACGAGCAGCGCCCCTTCCTCCCCAAGAGTGATAACGACATTGCCGACGCCGCACGCGAGAAATCCCTGAGCCTCCTCGATGATCGCGGAATCGTGCTGCAGGCTGCGTTCCGTCTGCTTCTGGAGCGATTTCAAGTTCACGCGCAGCAGCCATACGCCGTTCTCGACTGCGGTCTTCAGGGCTCCCCCGCACAGGTCGGCAAGGATGGGCACCTGACGTTCTTTCGCCAGCTGGATCGCTCGGGTGAATAGATCAGGGTCCGCCTCGTCCTGCCCATCCGCGATCAAGAGCATTGAGGCGCTCCGGATGTGCTCTTCCACCGCGCGGAGCAGTTTGCCCGCTTCCTCTTCCGTGTAAGCCGGCGCGTGTTCGGGGATTGCGTTGATCACGCCTTTCTCGCGGTCCAGAACAAGAAAATCGCCGCGCGTTCCGGCCTGAGTGGGTGTCAGCAGATGGGGTACTGCCTGCTTTTCCAGGCACTCCTGCAAGAGAACTCCGAGCCTGCCCCCGGCAAAAGCGAGCGCCAGCACCTCGCCGCCCAGAAGCCGAATGACGCTCGCCGCCCGGAGTCCCGCACCGCCGGCATAGGTGCCGACCCGCATGGG
Source organism: Armatimonadota bacterium (assembly GCA_040387315.1). Taxonomy (GTDB): domain Bacteria; phylum Armatimonadota; class Armatimonadia; order Armatimonadales; family Armatimonadaceae; genus JACMJB01. Next base: position 7,049 of record JAZKEA010000371.1, read on the forward strand.
CCGCTGGGGTTCGGCGGCCTGATAAGGGTCAACCAGCGCGATACGTTCCAGGGCCGGGTTTGGGGCAAAAACAAGGATCATACAAGGCTACACTTTCGGGCAAAAGCGCCTTTCGCAGTGTAACCCAGGGGAAAGGGTGGTGCAAGAGAGGCCGTTCTCAGATACCCATTACCAGCAGGGCTTGATCTTCCCGCTGCGCCCGTTCTGCGAGATCCAGAATCTTTCTGCCCTGCTCGGCAAGCTCATCACGAATCGCTTCCCATTTAGAGGGCCAAGCTTCGATGCTCCGTTCATAACGGCGTGTGGTGCCCTTAGGGAGAATTTCTATAAACTGGCCTTGATTTTCGCAGGAAGAGATTGCTTTCAACTGCAGTTGAAGGCGCACCTGCAAACTGCTGAGATTCTCGCTTAGGTACTCTGTCGGTCCGAAGTAATTGAACTCTGGATGAGAGTCCCCAAACGCGTCCACAAAAACATGAACGGTGCTGTCATGAACGAGGAGGGCGTTGGGATTATGGAAGCATACCTTCTTTAGTCTGCCGGGACTTTCCCAGCACTCCCCGCGCCGAAGCACGAGAAAATCGAAATAGGGCTGTTCGAGAACGGACAGTATCGTTGTGGTCATGGAAGGGAAGGCAGGGCCAATCTCTGCGCTTCCCTCACAATACACGGGTCAGGGGAAGATAGCAAAACGGAGCGGGGGACGCTTCGGGCGGTCCGGGAACTCCGCCCAGGGAAAGGTCCGCAATGTCTCGATTGCTTTCGCTTCCTTGCCTGTGGCGCGCAGGGCATACGCCAGCTTCAGGCGCGCTACGGAGTCACTCGGGTTTTTGGAGAGCGCCTTCTGGGCGTTTGCCAGAACAGTCGCGGCATCGCCCTGCTGCTGCATTAGCTTAACGTAGCGCTCCCCGAACCATAATGTCGAAAGGTTTAGCGTCGTGACCGCTTCACCCTGTTTACTCGGGTTGGCATGGCATCCCTGGCAGACTTCGTTCGACCAGCCGCTGGCAAACGAGACAAGCTGGTTGACATACTTCCGCTCCTCTTTGTCGTTCTTGTCCAGCTGCTCCAGCCGGGCAAGAATCTGAAGGAAACGGCGGTGCGGGACCTCGTCCAGCTTCTCCGGCTCCTTGATACTGGCAAGAACCGCGCGTGCCTGTTCCCGCCGCCCATCCCGCAACAGCTGCGCGGCAGTGGTTGTCACCAGATCGATGGACTTGGCATAGTACTGAAAATCATTGGTAAGTTCGGACAGCCAGGCGCTGTCTCCCGTGCGGAGCGCGACAATCACCGCCATTGTCCGCCAGCGGCGCGCCTCCGGCGGCTCCAGCGACGAGACTTTGACGCTCTTCAGGAGACGTTTGCCATCCTCGACGCGGCCTTCGCGCACGGCGACAATCACATCGCTCAGCAGCGTGCTTGTCTTCGTTCGGGTGGGGGACGCGGCGGAAGGGGCGGTGACGGAAGCCGCGCCAGGATTTGGCGGTGCCTCCTGCGTCGGCGTCTGCGAACCACCCCAGGCAGGAACGACTGACGGCGCAAGAACGGCAAGCCCGGTGACTGCGAGTGCCGAAGCGGCTACACTGACTTTCTTGGTTTTCAAACGAGCTTCTTTCAAAAGGCGAACTGCTGCGGTCTCTGACAAGTTTGCCAACTACAGAAATCTGACCTTCACATGACCATCTAAATAGGCGTCGTTGATGCTATCGTTGGCGTGAGGATATTTGCGCAGTGCTATTGGATACCGGGGTTACCGTACGCCCCAATAGCGGTGTAGTCTTTGAAAGAGAAGTTATCGTTCAGTACAAGATTTGTGACCGCGTCATCTTCCGCTTTCGCCGGGTTTGTTGCTAGATTGAGATTGGCGATAGCGAAAACATAGGAATTTCGCTCACCCACCTTGAGGTCGACACCATTTGTGACGTCACTCGGGCAGATCCAAACCGCGTAGTTTTTTATGTAGGGATTGAACAACGCGGGCGCGCTCTGAGGATCATCCGCCCGGCGAAACCCCGATCCTCCAAAAGACTGTGGATCCGTGGCGCTGTTCCCTTTGGCTGGTGTAACACCGTCGTAATCGTCCATGTACATACGCACTCCGACGATGATCTGCTTTAAGTTGGAGACACATGCGGTCTGCCGGGCTTTGGCTCTCGCTTGAGCAAAAACGGGGAACAGTATAGCAGCGAGTATGGCAATGATAGCGATAACAACGAGCAGTTCAATAAGAGTGAATGCCGTCTGCTGTCGTTTCTCTGAGGGGCGACCAATAAACTGTTTCATCGAAAACAACTCTTTTCCGTGGTTTGACTCTTGGACAAGCGGAGCGGCATCGCACCGAAAAAAAACGACAAAAGAATTCTCTACGCTGAAAAGGGACAGGACATTAACCTATGTCAATAGATGGCCTACGAGAATTAGTATAGGTTAGCACGGAAAGATATCGACGTCAATAGTATATGTCAATCTTGGTAGCAGTTATTTTTGTCCCTTCCGCGTCTGCTCACGCCGCATAAATAGGTATAGGCTTTCCACTTTTTCTCTGGCCCAGGGCGTCTTACGCAGAAACTTAAGACTGGAATTTACGCTCGGGTCACTGGTAAAGCAGCGTATACGAACCTGGTTCCCCAGTTCCTCCCAGCCGAAGTAGTCTACGAGCTCATTCAGTATGCGCTCCAGGGTGATTCCCTGAAGCTGTGTCTGGTCATCGGGTGTCAGCATACGCGTTGTTTCCTCTATCGTGATGTCACTTCACTGCTAACTTTTATCACAAGTGTCACGCTCCTTGGATGGATAGCGTTCCTTATTCAACGAACCTAAAACTCTCCTGACAGGTTTTTCCTGACGGAGAATGGGTACGTAGTCAACAGCTAACGGTGTCGAGCGGGTTCAAAGTTCGACACACAAGTGAAGGCTCTGTCGCAAAGGACGCGACAGAGTGACAAAAGGAATATTAAAATGAGCACCTTAAATAGCAACCGACGTTCACGTTTCTTGTCTACCGGACTGGCATTTCTCAGCCTGACAGGGCTTGTCGCCGGCACTCTGGCGACGGCGACCCCCGCTCAGGCAGATCCACCCCGACATGCGCCCGCCTATGGACGCCGGGACAAGGACAACCGCACCGAGAATCGACGTGACCGCAAGGATGACCGACGCGATGATCGGCGTGATCGTAAGGACGACCGCCGTGATGACCGACGCGACGATCGGCGTGACAACAACCGCTGGGGAAACCGGGACGACAACCGTTACGGGAACAACAACCGTTATGGAAATGTCACCCGGTACGGAAACAATAATCGCTACTCGGCAGCCAGCTACGACACGGATCGAGATGGAACGCCAAACCGCTATGATCGTTTCCCGACAGATTCGCGCCGCCATTAAATCGCCAGGTGCGGGGTTATAAGGAGAGGGAGGACTGCGAGAGTAGTCCTCCCTCTCTTTGTTTTTGCTTTTCTTCGCGACGAAACGCAAGGAGGAATTTTGCGGGCGGCAGGAGAACAGAAATACAATCTTAAGTTTGCCTGGGTCCTAAGACGAATAAAACAACCAACTGCGGCTCAGGCAGAAAGAGGGTACTTTCATGGGAACTGCAATACTGGGGCGACCGCACGCAGAGCGGATTCGGCTCGACCTGAACGAGATTCGGAAGGAACTGACGGAGACGCTGGAAGGCATGTCATCGGATGATTTGAACTGGGTGCCAAATCCGGATGCCGAGATGCGTTCCGTCAAGAACATCGTTCAGGAGATCGGCGCAATGGAGGCTGTCACGCTGCACATGGCTGCTTATCAGAAAGATCTCGACTGGAACGGCGTCATGGAGTCCCTGAATAAGGACAGCGCAGCGGAACTGCTGGCGGTGCTGTCTGATATTCGGAGCACGACTCTGGCCTATCTGGAAAATGCGACCGAGGAGCAGCTGGAGACGCCGGTTGCTTTGAATGCAGAGTGGCAAGGCTACTTCAACGCGCCGGTTGTCGAACCGGAGGAGCTGTTACGCTGGATCGTCCGGCACGAGTACTATCATCTGGGGCAGATCGTCACCTACCAATGGCAGCGCGGTAAGAACCCGAGCGCACTATCCCAGTAGCGGCAATCCGAGGGTCGGCAACAGTGCCGACCCTTTTTGGTGCCTGATGCGGATGGGTACAAGCGTTTCATGAGCATCGCCGCATCTAAAAAAATAAAACCGACCGTATCAACCCCGTCCGCCCGCCGGCGGCTTGCCGATGAGCAGCCTCTTTCTATTGTCGGCGAGGAAAGCAATGATGCCGCCTCTCCGCCGAGCCCGCAAGAGGCCGCGAAGGCCGCCCACCTGCGCTATGTTTCGGACCGTCAGCCGGGTATCCGCCGTGAGAAGGACAAAGAAGGTGCTTTTCGCTACATTGGTGTGGATGGCGAGCAGGTGACCGATGCCCGAAAACTCGATCGCATCAAGGCGCTGGGAATACCTCCCGCGTATACCGATGTGTGGATCTGTCCCATTCCCCACGGGCATCTGCAGGCGACGGGGCGTGATGCCAAAGGCCGCAAGCAGTATCGGTATCATGAACGCTGGCGGGCAGTGCGCGATGAAAACAAATACGACCGGATGCTTGCCTTCGGAGATGCCCTGCCGCGCATTCGAGAAGCCGTCGAACGCGACCTTGCACGGCCCGGTCTGAACCGGGAGAAGGTGCTGGCAACCATTGTCCGGCTCCTGGAACGAACTCGCATCCGTGTTGGGAACGAGGAGTACGCCAAGCAGAACAACTCCTTCGGTCTGACAACGCTGCGCCCGGATCACGTGGACGTGAGAGGGAGCAAACTGCATTTCCACTTCCGGGGAAAGAGCGGCAAAGATCACGCGATAGATATTCGTGATCCGAAGGTGGCAAACGTCGTCAAGAAACTGCTGGCACTGGATGGACAGGAGCTTTTCGAGTACATCGATAGCCAAACCGGTCTCAGGCATTCCGTTACCTCCAGTGATGTCAACGAGTATCTGAAGACAATTGGTGGTGAGGAGTTTACGGCAAAGGACTTTCGCACCTGGGCAGGAACCGTCCTCTGCGCTCTGGCACTGACCGATTTTGAGGTGGAAGGGGAGCTTTCCGAGTCTCAGGCGAAGAAGAACATGGTGGAGGCAGTGAAGCGGGTGTCCCAGCGCCTGGGTAACACCCCCACCATCTGCCGAAAGTGCTACATTCACCCGGCGGTGCTGGATTCGTATCTGGACGGGTCGCTGACCGGCACATTGACCGCATCGTCGGATTCGACTCCAAGCGCGGATGATGGCCCTGGACTTTCTGCCGATGAGGCATCTGTCCTCTCGTTTTTGCGTGAAAAACTTACCGCGAGCGTGGATGAAAAAAAAGCAGTTACAGCAAAGGCTGCCTAGCGGCAGGCTCGTGCGGCAAACAGAACAAAACCCGGAGAATTACAAAAGTTCTCCGGGTTTTGGTCTGTT